>DJVA01000034.1 GCA_002440705.1 Flavobacteriaceae bacterium UBA6268
CCGGGCTACGCTACACCCCGTGGCGGAGAGACAGGGATTCGAACCCTGGCAGCACATACGCGCTGACAGATTAGCAATCTGCTCCATTACCACTCTGGCACCTCTCCTGTTCCCAAAGATCGTGCATTTTTCAATGCGGATGCAAATGTAATTTTATCTCCACAATAACCCAAATAAAAATGTGTTTTTTCAGCATTTTTTAAACAGAGGGCTCACTCAGGGTATTCCACCCTCAAATGGTACATATTGTTCAGTTTTTTCTTCAATACTTTTTTGATGGTTTCAATCTCCTTAAAAGTAATATTGGAATTGATGAATTGGCCATGTTCCATTTGGCTATTAATAATGTTTTCCACAAAGGCATCTATCTTGGTCGAAGTAGGTTCTTTCAAGCTTTTACTGGCTGCTTCCACACTATCGGCCATCATTAAAATAGCCGTTTCCTTGGAAAACGGCTTGGGCCCGGGATATCTAAAGTCTTCTTCATTGGCTTCGCCATTGAGTTCCTTTTCTTTTTTATAAAAATAATACACCAAATTGGTTCCGTGGTGGGTCCTGATGAAGTCGATGATGCGATCCGGAAGCTTATTCTTTCGTGCAATTTCAATTCCCTTGATGACGTGATCAATAATGATTTTAGCACTTTCCTTTGGAGCCAACTCATCCAAGGTATTGATGAGGTTCATTTGGTTTTCGGTAAAACTCGTAGGATGGACCATCTTGCCAATGTCATGATACAATGCCCCAACACGAACCAGCATCGAATTGGCGCCCACCTCGTTGGCTGCAGCTTCGGAAAGGTTGGCCACATTCAGCGAATGATGAAAGGTCCCGGGGGCTTTATTGGACAATTCCTTGAGCAAGGCAGAGTTGGTGTTGCTCAATTCCAACAGCGACACTTCAGAGACCAATCCGAAGATCTTTTCATAAGCATAAATCAAGGGGAAAGCAAACAGGGTAACCAATCCACATACAATGAAGTACAAAAAGTTTTTGTGGTCGATTTGCTGCAAATTGCCTTCTTGTATGATGAAAAAAGCAAAATAACCCACGATGTAAATCAAAGTAATTTGCCCTACCGAAATAAAAAGGTTGGCACGCTTGTATAGCTCAGATACCGTAAGTATGGTAACGATCCCAGCAATAATCTGTAGAAACATGAACTCGAAACTATTGGGAACGATAAAGCCTAACAGCAGGATGGTCAGCACATGGACAAAAAGACCCAAGCGGGCATCAAAAAAACTTTTGAGAATAATCGGCAAAATACACAACGGGATGATGTAGATGTAACTGGAGTTGTATTTTACCACCAATGTTGTCATGAATACCATCACAATGACATTGAAAAAAATGAAACTCACCTTGGTATTGTTGCTGAAAATTTCGTGGCGGTATTTTTTGAGGAAAAGAAATAGCATAATAAAAACCAAGCTTACCAGCAGGGAATAACCAAAAACCAGCCAGTAGTAATTGTTCTTGCTCCACACTTGCGATTGAAATTGCTCCCTAAGGGAATTCAGGACTTGGTATTTCTCACCTTCAACAACCTCTCCCTTGGCAATAATACGCGAGTTTTTCTCTACGATCCCTTTATTGGGGTTAATCTCATTGATGGCATTTTCAACCGATGCATCTGTACGCTGCGAATCAAAGGTAGCGTTAGGAATAATGACTGTAGCAAGCAACGATTTCAGTAAAGGACGGATGTCCCTATTGTTTAGGGTGCGCTTTTCGATCAACGCAACCAACTCATCTTTTGAAAATAATTGCGAATAGACGCTTTCAGACACTTCATTCCCATCCACCAAATAAACAATCTGATTGGAATCGTAGGATAGTGTTTCGGATAAGACACCTTTACGATAAGCCGTATTAATAATATTTAACCCCAGTTCTTTGGCAAGCGACTTTCGGGTTGTAAAAAGGGAATCTACATAGTTGGATTCCAGTAAAACCGAAAAGGATTGGAAGGCTTCTGGCGGAATCTCAACATCGATATCAAAGTAAGGAATGGCATTGTTTCGAATGCGTTCCTTTTCCTGCTCTAGGGTCTCCTTGTCTTTTTTTATGGTGAAATTAAAAGGCGCATAATAATTCTCATACTGCCAAGGTTTTCCTTTCTGAAAGTTGTATTTAAACTGCCCTCCTTTTGGCAATAAATAGATAACCAAAACCGTGCTTACCAGATACAGAAATACCTTGTAAATAAAAGATTGGTTGCGGGTAAGAAACAAAAAAAGTCTTTTCATAGAAAGCAATGGCCAAGTAAAGGTATGAATAAGCTTCGATTTATCCCAAGCCTATATTTGCCCCTAAGGATATTTCATTTTTAATGCGTAATTTTGTAGGACTAAAAAAACGAATAAAACTGCTGATATGCCTAAAAAAGTAGTGATTGTAGCAGCCGTAAGGACCCCCATTGGAAGTTTTATGGGAAGTTTATCCTCCCTTACTGCAACCCAGCTGGGAAGTGCAGCCATTAAAGGAGCTCTTGGAAGAATCCATTTGGATCCCAAATTAGTTTCGGAGGTCTACATGGGAAACGTGGTTCAAGCTGGAGTGGGACAAGCCCCTGCACGACAAGCAGCGCTTGGTGCAGGCATTCCCGATTCCGTTCCCTGCACAACCGTCAATAAAGTCTGTGCTTCGGGCATGAAAGCCGTAATGCAAGCTGCACAATCCATTGCTCTTGGCGATGCAGAAATTATTGTTGCAGGAGGTATGGAAAGCATGAGCAATATTCCGCACTATGTTTACATGCGTACCGGTCAGAAGTTTGGCCCTGCAACCCTAATCGATGGCATGCAAAAAGATGGATTGGTCGATGCCTATGATCAAAATGCCATGGGTGTCTGTGCCGACGCTTGCGCCATGGAATACAACTTTTCTAGGGAAGACCAAGATGCTTTTGCCGTACAATCCTACGAGCGGTCCGCCAAAGCTTGGAATGAAGGGAAATTCACCAATGAAGTAATCCCTGTTTTGGTGCCACAAAGAAGGGGTGAGCCGCTTTTGGTTTCAGAAGATGAGGAATATAAAAATGTGAAGATGGACAAAATTGCTTCACTACGCCCAGCTTTTACCAAAGAAGGTACTGTTACTGCTGCCAATGCTTCAACCATTAATGATGGCGCAGGAGCTATGGTATTGATGTCTGATGAAAAAGCTCAAGCTATGGGTCTTAAACCCCTTGCTGTAATCCGAAGTTATGCCGATGCAGCCCAAGACCCCAAATGGTTTACCACGGCCCCAGCAAAAGCACTTCCAAAGGCCCTTGCTAAAGCCCACCTAACACTTGATGAAGTAGACTATTTCGAATTTAACGAAGCCTTTTCGGTCGTGGGTCTTGCAAACATGGAAATCCTTGGTTTGGATTCCAGCATTGTAAATGTAAACGGTGGAGCTGTTTCTTTAGGACATCCATTAGGCTGTAGCGGGGTGCGCATCCTAATCACATTGCTGAATGTTCTTGAACAACAAGGGGCCAAGATTGGTGCGGCTGCTATTTGTAATGGCGGTGGTGGCGCTTCGGCTATGATTGTTGAAAGAATTTAGCTTCAAAACAGCCTGAATGAAATACGGAATTTGTCCCCAAAGCATAGTTCCCCTAAGGCTTGAACCTTCCGATAGGAGCGAAATGGTCTCTCAAATACTTTATGGAGAAATCTTTAAAATTGTTGACGCTCGAAAAAAATGGAGCAAGATACGCCTAGAATTTGATGGTTATGAAGGTTGGGTCGACAACAAGCAATTTAATGTGCTCACTAAAGACCTATACGAATCCCTACAAAAAAAGAGTCCTGAATACAGCGCCGATTTGGTTGATTTTGTTCTAAATGAATCGCAGCAACTCACCCCAATAACTATTGGGTGCACTGTTAATGGGTGTTCCTTAATGAATCACATTTTTGAAGGACACAAACAATCGAAAAAGATGCCCAAAGCGCATCTCGTTGAGACTGCTCTCCTCTACTTAAATGCTCCCTATCTTTGGGGAGGAAGGACCCCTTTTGGTGTCGATTGTAGTGGCCTTACCCAAATGGTTTATATGCTAAATGGGTATGCGATTCTAAGGGATGCTTCACAACAAGCCACATTGGGCGAGGCATTAAGTTTTATTGAAGAAAGTGAGCCTGGCGATCTAGCTTTTTTTGATAATGAAGAGGGTGCTATTATACACGTTGGAATTATCATGGAAGACCATCACATCATTCATGCCCATGGGAAAGTACGCATCGATCGGCTGGACCACACCGGAATATTCAACTTAGATTCCCGGAAGCATACCCACAAACTTAGGGTCATCAAAAAAATCATATAAAAAAAGCTTCCGTTTGGAAGCTTTTTTTTGGGCGGTAAGGATTATCAGTTTTCCAGACTATCCAATTTGGCCTTGGTGGCCTTATACTTATCGTCCATGCCCATTTGGCTGTAAAGATTTACTAGGGTATGCAACACGTCGGTATTGTCGGGTACCACCATAGCTGCTTTTTCAAGATAAGGCAAAGCTTTTTCATACATCTTCTTTCTAACTTCCTTGAGTTCGTCGTAGCGAAGGTTATCGGCACGGCTGTTCCCCAAATTGTTCATCTCTTCAATAATTTTGCTTTCATCATGGAGGATCAACAAAGCCGTATTTATAAGTGCGGGCGAATAATCCGGCTTTAACTCAAGGGCCTTGCTATAGTATTCCCCAGCTTTTTCCATGTCGCCCAATTGAGCAGAGCTAACACCAAGATTGAAATATAGTTCTGGGTTATTGGGATCTGTCTTCACAATTTCGGCCATGAGTTGGGTATATTTATCGATATCGCCCATTTTATAGGCCAAATCTGCTTCAGAGCGTATTAGGGTAACATCATTGGGGTTGGCTGCCCTTGCTTTTTTGATGACAGCAGATGCCTTTTCAGTATTGCCTTGGTTAAGATAAATAAGCGTTATTTTTTGTAGCATATCTGGAACAAGCGATTCCGTTTTGCGGTCTACAGGATTGGTATATTTCATAAATTTAACCATGTTGTCCCTATCCTCCATTGTTGCGTAAACCTGCTCGGCTCCATCTTCAGGATTGGTTGCAGAGTATTCGATATGGATACCTGTAAAGCCCATATCAAGCAATTTTTCATAATATGAAAGCGCTGTGGTAAGATCGCCTGCATTCCATGAATTCCCCGCAGCATAATAGAGATAGGATGTGTCTTTAGTACTAAAATTGTAAGCTTCCAAAAGCTTTTGCGAGGCTCCGCTGTAGTCTTTTGAATTTTGGCTGTCAATCGCACTAGTCACCAAGGTATTTTTAAGGCTTTCTTCGGCTTGTTGCAGGCGGTCTCCTTCTTTGGATCCAAGCTCTTTGGCCTTCAAAAGCTCTGCAGCAGCCATTTTCATTTTTTCGAAATTGCTTTTACCTGCCTGCCCTAAAAGCGCCTCGCCCTTGATAAGATGGAATTGCGCTTTTGTGGCATTGTCTGCTGCACCTAAAAGCGCTTCGGCCTCAGTTAAACTATTTAGGGCCTCAGCATAATTTTTATCTGCTAACGCTTTGTCTGCCTTTCGCAATTCTTTCTTTTGAGCAAAAGTGATGCTAGAAAACACAAGTAATGCTAGTAGTAATAATTGTCGTTTCATTGGTGTGAATTGTTTATTCGTTAATTTCGGTTTGCGCGTCAGTTTTATCAATAGCCGTGCCATTCTCTGATTCCATCGTTTCGCCATCTACCTCATCTTCATCGTGCATTACTTTTGCAACTGCAGCGATGGAATCGTCCTCCCGTACCTTAATCAATCGAACCCCTTGGGTTGCACGTCCCATAACGCGAAGGTCTTCCACGGCCATGCGAATGGCAATTCCTGATTTATTGATGATCATTAAATCATCGGTATCGGATACATTTTTGATAGCCACTAAATTACCGGTTTTTTCTGTAATATTTATAGTTTTCACCCCTTTTCCTCCACGATTGGTAATGCGGTAATCTTCAATACTGGACCTTTTCCCATAGCCATTCTCTGAGACAACCAAAATATCGGTTCCATCTTCATTGATAGCTACCATCCCAATCACTTCATCTTTTTTGCCACTCAAGGTAATCCCCCGTACTCCCGATGCATTCCTTCCCATGGGGCGCGTTTTTTCTTCTTCAAAGCGAATGGCTTTACCGGAACGCACTGCCAGCATCACCTGGCTATCACCAGTGGTGAGTTTGGCCTCCAGTAGTTCATCGCCTTCCCGAATGGTGATGGCATTAATTCCATTGGCCCGGGGTCTTGAGTATTGTTCCAATGGCGTTTTTTTGACCTGTCCTTTTTTGGTGGCCATGATTACATAATGATTGTTGATGTAATCTTCGTCCTTGAGGTCTTGGGTGCAAATAAAAGCTTTGACTTTATCATCCTGCTCAATATTAATTAGGTTTTGAATGGCGCGACCTTTAGACTGCCTACTTCCCTCTGGAATCTCAAAAACCCGCATCCAAAAACATTTTCCCTTTTGAGTGAAAAATAACATGTATTGGTGATTGGTCCCAACAAAAAGATGTTCCAAAAAATCTTCATTTCTGGTTGCAGAAGCCTTTTGACCTACTCCCCCCCTATTTTGAGTTTTGTATTCGGTAAGTGATGTACGCTTGATGTAACCGGCATGGGAGATTGTGATGACTACTTTTTCATCGGCAATCAAATCGGTGATGCTCACATCCCCTCCTGCATATTCAATATCGGAACGGCGTTCATCGCCATAACGTTCGCGCACTTCCTTGAGTTCGTCCTTAATGATGTCCATTCGACGCTCTTTTTTAGCAAGGATGTCCTTGTAATCTTCGATGGTTTTCATCAATTCTTCGTATTCACTGCGAAGTTTGTCTTGCTCCAGTCCAGTCAATTGGCGCAAACGCATTTCAACGATGGCCCTGGCCTGTATTTCTGAAAGCTCAAAGCGTTCCATCAGCTTCTCCCTGGCTTCATCGGCATTGGCAGAGGCCCGGATCAGGGCAATCACTTCATCAATGTTATCGGAAGCAATAATCAATCCTTCCAGTATGTGGGCCCGTTCTTCGGCTTTACGAAGCAAATATTCGGTACGTCGCGTCACCACTTCATGGCGGTGTTCCACAAAGTAGTGGATCAATTCCTTCAAATTGAGAAGCTGGGGGCGTCCATTTACCAGGGCAATGTTATTGACACTGAAACTGGATTGCAGGGCCGTATATTTGAAAAGTGTGTTCAAAACAATGTTCGGAATGGCATCGCGTTTGAGGAGGTACACAATACGCATTCCCTTGCGATCTGATTCATCGCGGATATTAGAAATGCCCTCAATTTTCTTGTCATTTACCAAGTCGGCCGTTTTTTTAATCATGTCGGCCTTGTTTACCTGATAAGGGATTTCCGTCACAATGATGCATTCCCTGCCTTCAACTTCCTCGAAGTGGGATTTAGCGCGCATCACCACCCTTCCCCTTCCGGTATGAAAGGCTTCACGCACTCCTTCGTATCCATAAATAATTCCCCCTGTTGGAAAATCGGGAGCTTTGACGTATTGCATCAATTCATCGATCCCAATTTCATTGTTTTCGATATAGGCAATTGTACCATCAACCACTTCGGAAAGATTGTGAGGAGGCATGTTGGTTGCCATTCCAACAGCAATTCCCGAAGCACCGTTCAATAAAAGGGTTGGTACCCTAGTGGGTAATACGGTAGGTTCTTTGTACTCATCTGAAAAGTTCAGCTGAAAATCGACGGTTTCCTTATCGATGTCCGATAGCATGTCCTCCGACATTTTCTGCATCCGAGCCTCGGTATAACGCATAGCGGCAGGGTTGTCGCCATCGATAGAGCCGAAATTACCCTGTCCATCGACTAGCATGTAGCGGAGGCTCCATTCTTGTGCCATCCGGACCATGGTATCGTAAATGGAGGAATCGCCATGAGGGTGGTATTTTCCCATCACCTCACCAACGATGGTTGCCGATTTTTTATACGGCACATTGGACCGAACTCCTAAAGTATGCATACCGTAAAGCACACGACGGTGTACAGGTTTAAAACCGTCCCTTACATCAGGTAATGCACGTGACACAATGACCGACATCGAATAGTCGATGTAAGCCGATTTCATTTCATCTTCAATATTGATAGGAATCAATTTTTCACCTTCAGCCATAGGTATTTATGGATTTTTTTTGCGGGTTAAACTAAAGAAGCAATATACAGTATTTTGTAGGCATGAAGCGGTTTTTGCTGGGTAAAAATCAAGTTTTTATTAACAATATTTTCCTTGGAAACCGTTAATAACTATCGTACATTAGTCTTTGAATTTTGAAGGAATTTGCTTCCTTTTACAAATACCCAAATCAATAGGGCATAGTATTTGCCCTGTGCAATTTAAATTTTAATACATTTAGCCTAATAGGAGTACGATTTTATGGATGATAATTTTTCACCAAGAGTAAAGGATGTGATTGCTTACAGTAAGGAAGAGGCCCTTCGATTGGGCCACGACTTTATTGGCACAGAACATTTGATGTTGGGGTTACTTCGGGATGGCAACGGAAAAGCAGTGACCATACTCAATGCGTTGGATGTCGATTTGAATCAGCTCAGAAGAAAAGTTGAAATTCTCACTCCCGCCAACCCCAATGCTGCCAGTAATGCCAACGACAAAAAGAACCTACACCTTACACGCCAGGCAGAGCGGGCCTTGAAGACCACTTTTTTGGAAGCTAAGCTTTTTCAGAGCAATTCGATCAATACCGCCCATTTATTGCTATGTATTTTGCGGAATGAAAATGACCCCACTACAAAGTTGTTGCACAAGATGAAGGTAGATTATGACGGCGTGAAAGACCAATTCAAACAAATGATCACAAAAGACGAAGATTATATTGAACCCACTTCCGAGTCCTTCTCCAGTGACGATGACGAAACAGGAACCAATGATGGCGATAAGGACAACCTTTTTTCCGGAACGAGTACTGCTAAGGGAAATAAAAAGTCGAAAACCCCTGTACTTGATAATTTTGGCCGGGATCTTACCGCCCTCGCCGAAGAAGGTAAATTGGATCCCGTTGTTGGCCGCGAAAGTGAAATTCAACGAGTTTCCCAAATTCTGAGCCGTAGAAAGAAAAATAACCCGTTGCTAATTGGAGAGCCAGGTGTTGGAAAATCGGCTATTGCCGAAGGTTTAGCACTTCGCATCATCCAACGGAAAGTATCGAGAATATTATACGACAAGCGCGTGGTTACGCTCGATTTGGCCAGTTTGGTAGCGGGAACCAAGTACCGCGGACAATTCGAGGAACGGATGAAGGCCGTCATGAACGAATTGGAAAAAAACGACGACATCATTCTCTTCATTGACGAAATACACACTATTGTTGGTGCCGGAGGCGCCACGGGCTCATTGGATGCTTCCAACATGTTCAAACCGGCTTTAGCGCGGGGAGAAATTCAGTGCATCGGCGCCACTACCTTGGATGAATACCGCCAGTATATCGAAAAGGATGGAGCCTTGGAACGTCGTTTCCAAAAGGTGCTAGTAGAACCTACTTCCGTTGAGGAAACCATAGAGATCCTTCACAACATTCGTGACAAGTACGAAAGTCACCACAATGTAACTTATACCGAGGAGGCACTCAAAGCCTGTGTGAAGCTGACCAATCGCTACATGACCGATCGCTTCCTACCCGATAAAGCCATCGACGCTATGGATGAAGCAGGATCCCGCGTGCACATTACCAATATCAATGTTCCCGAAAAAATTCTTGAAATTGAAGCAAAATTGGAAGAAGTTAGGGAATTGAAGAATTCGGTGGTCAAGAAGCAAAAATATGAAGAAGCTGCAAAGCTTCGCGATGATGAGAAGAATTTGGAAAAAGAATTGGCCAACGCACAAGAAGCATGGGAAAATGAATCCAAAATGCATCGTGAAAAAGTAGACGAAGAGAATGTGGCTGAAGTCGTTTCCATGATGACTGGGATTCCGGTAAACCGAATTGCCCAAACTGAAAGCACTAAATTGGCGGCGCTTCCCGATCGCATCAAAGGAAAAGTGATTGGACAAGATGAAGCAGTCAATAAAGTGGTGAAGGCCATTCAACGCAATAGGGCCGGACTTAAAGACCCCAACAAGCCCATAGGTTCGTTTATCTTTTTGGGCCAAACCGGTGTTGGAAAAACCCAACTGGCCAAAGTATTGGCACGTGAACTCTTCGATACCGAAAATGCCTTGGTGCGCATCGATATGAGCGAATACATGGAAAAATTTGCCGTATCACGATTAATAGGTGCCCCTCCTGGTTATGTAGGTTATGAAGAAGGAGGCCAACTTACTGAAAAGATACGACGTAAACCTTATGCCGTTGTATTGTTGGACGAAATTGAAAAGGCACACCCCGACGTATTCAATATGCTCTTGCAAGTTTTGGATGATGGCTATTTAACAGATAGTCTAGGGCGCAAAATTGATTTCAGGAATACCATTATTATCATGACTTCGAATATTGGTGCGAGAAGGTTGAAGGATTTTGGGCAGGGTGTCGGTTTCGGTACTTCTGCAAAGGAAAGTCAGGCAGACTCGCATGCCAAAAGTGTGATCGAAAATGCTTTGAAAAAAGCTTTTGCCCCTGAGTTCCTGAACCGTGTGGACGATGTAGTTATGTTCAATAATTTGGAATTGGAAGACATCCATAAAATTATTGACATAGAATTGGATAAATTGTATGAGCGAATCCTTGACCTTGGTTATAGGCTCGAGCTTACCAATCCTGCAAAGGATTATATCGCAGACAAAGGATTTGATAAAGAGTATGGGGCACGCCCGCTAAAACGCGCCATCCAAAAGTACATTGAAGATGCCCTTGCGGAGGAAATCATTAACACCAACTTGAAAGAAGGAGATACCATTTTGATGGACTTGGATCAGAAAACCAACGAACTCACCATCAACATCAAAAAGCAAAAAAAGGCTACGGAATCGTAGCCTCCTTTTTTGAAAAACCCCATCAAAGTTTCAAGATTTCCAATATTTATTTGGAAACTCACCATTGCAATTCGTAAATTGATGTGCAGAATGTTCAGCAATGACTGAAAAAGTAACCACACTACAATTCGACTTTGGCAAAACGGAAATCCATGAATCTTATATGGTCATGGTTTTTAATGAAGGGGTTTCAGTTGCCCTTGCACACAACAACTTTCTCACAGAACTCGCAACTAAATATTTTCCGAAGAAACGTTTTGGGTACATCAGCCACCGCCTAAATTCGTATTCAGTAGACCCACACGTGTACACCCAAACCTCCAAAATAGAAAATTTGGCTGCATTTGCCATTGTTTCCCAAAATACCATGAACTTCAGCAATGCACAGATTGAAAAGCTGTTTTTGAAAAAACCCTTCCGAACGTTCAAAAAAATGGAAAAGGCCGTGAAATGGATCGAATCTGAAATTGATAAAGGCTAATTCCTTTCCAGTTTCCAATCAAATTTTTTGATAAGGGTGATGCCACTGGAATTGCCTATTTCATTTCCAAATTCTATAGAGGTGAAATAATGGTCCTTATCAATCATATTGTTCTTTGCCAAATAGTCAAGAAAAAAGGCCAGGTCTACTTCGCCCGTTTGCCTTGGGGTAGTCCTTACAAACGCAATGTATTGCCAATCTTGCGAAAATTTGGGATTTTCAAGATGCCCTGCCAATACATCGTAGGTACCAAAAGGCGTGATGATGGTTTCTTTTTTCTTTCCAAAGGAGGTAAAGTCAAAATAATCTTCCCAAACCATGATCTCTGTCTTTATGTTAGGCAAAGCATAAGCTTCAGCATCTGCCAGCCAAAGGTCGAAAGATAGGTTGTACTTTCGATGTTTCACATGTGTTTCCACATCATAGTTTACGACGAGGCTCTTGATCGCTGAGACTTTCACCGGAAAATCGGCGACGTTACTCTCCCCTTTTTCAAAGGGATTCCTTCCTACCTGAAGCGCAGGGTAACCTATAACTCCGCTAGCACTATTGGGTAATTGCCATTTCCAACCAAAAAATTCTCCTCGCTTGAAGGAACACAGTTCAGGCTGTGAACCACTTTTTAACTTTGATTTCCCCCATAAGTTGTTTTTAAGGATTACCCTATCAAATTTTTTCCGCTCGCCGTGTTTGCAGGTCTCGTAATCGGGTTGTGTAACCAATTCTTTGGCTTGTGGGGATGACTTGTCCACCATTTCTGGATAACTCACTTGTTTGTTAAGTGTTTTGCAGGATGCAAGAAACAACAATTGGGTTACAAAAAACAATCGGGTGAGTGCGGGGGATGGCGATTTCATTTTCATATTTTAAGTGTGGAATATACTAAATTAAATGCTGTTTAATCATTCAAAAATCAATTCCCCTTCAATCATAAAACTTCTAAGGAATGTAACCGAATTTTGGATGTCTGTGGCCAACACTCTATCGTTTTCAACAAAAGGAACTTCGCTACGGTACTGCGAAACAAAAGTTTCCAAAAAGGGCGAAGATTTCAAAGGCTCGCGAAAATGAAGGGCCTGAGAGGCATTCATCAGCTCAATAGCCAAAATGGTCTCGAGGTTGTTGAGTACTTTCAAGCACTTTGTGGCCGCATTGGCCCCCATGCTAACGTGATCCTCTTGTCCGTTGGAGGATACAATGGAATCTACAGAAGCTGGTGTTGCCAATTGTTTGTTTTGACTAACAATACTTGCCGCAGTATACTGAGGAATCATGAAACCGCTATTCACCCCAGGGTTTTCCACCAAAAATGCTGGAAGCTCACGTATTCCAGATATTAATTGATAGGTTCTCCTTTCGGAAATACTTCCAAGTTCTGCCAAGGCAATGGACAGATAATCTAGTGCCAGTGCCAGAGGTTGTCCATGAAAGTTGCCCCCGGAAATGATTCGGTCTTCACCAACAAAAATATTGGGATTATCCGTTACCGAATTGATTTCGGTCTTGATGGTTTTGTGAACAAAATACAAGGTGTCCTTGCTGGCGCCATGCACCTGTGGGACACATCGAAACGAATAAGGATCCTGGACCTTTTTGTTTTCGGAAGCACCAATGGCACTTCCTTTCAGGAACTCCAAAACGCGCTCCGCGGTTTTAACTTGCCCCCTATGGGGTCGTACCATGTGAACCAGAGCATTGAATGGACTCATATTGCAATTGAACGCGTCGATAGAGAGGGAAGCCACCAAATCGGATAGGTAAGACAACTTGTAGCTTTGCAGCAAACAATATACTCCATAGGCACTCATAAACTGGGTGCCGTTCAACAATGCCAAGCCTTCTTTGGCCTGAAGTATCAAGGGGGCCCATCCATGCGTAGCGAGTACTTTACCGGCCGGCAATTGTTGGTCCCCAACCAAGACCGTTCCCTTTCCCAATAAAGGCAAGGAAAGGTGCGCCAACGGAGCCAAATCTCCAGAGGCTCCTAGGCTTCCTTGGTCATAAACAACCGGAATGATGTCGTGGTTGTAAAAATCGATCAGGCGCTGTACGGTTTCCAATTGCACCCCACTGTAGCCGTAACTCAAAGACTGTATTTTAAGCAAGAGCATAAGTTTTACAATGGCCTTGGGCACCAAATCCCCGGCACCGCAGGCATGTGACATGACCAAGTTTTCTTGAAGTTGGGCCAAATTTTCACTTGCAATCTTTACATTGTATAAAGAGCCAAAACCCGTATTGATTCCGTAGATGGGTGTGTCATTGGTTTTAATTTTTTCTTGGAGGTAATCGTGCGATTTTCGGATATTGAGTACTGCCTCCTCGGAAAGGTCCAATTTCTTTTGAGTTTCAACTATGTCTTTAATGGTAGAAAGGGTAAGTAAATCGGAACTGATGTAATGGGTTTCTTCCATTGGCTAGGGTTGTGTTGCAAAAATACAATTATTAATGTGAAGGTTTTAATAAAAATTAGTGTGGCAAAATTCAATCGTTTACTTTAGTACCGTAAACTACTTTTTATGAAATATACCTGTCTATTGTTGGCCATCTTGGCGCTTTCAGCTTGCCAACCCTCAAAAACCAAAGATTATGCTGCAATTTCGGGAACAATTCTACATCCTAATAGCGATTCCATAGAAGTGTATAATAAAGATTATTCAAAGACCATTGCTTTAGATTCCAATGGGGCATTTAGTGACACTCTGCATATAGTTCCAGGAATCTATTACCTCTCGGACGGTATGGAATCGACCAAAATTTTCTTGAAAGAAGGCTATGACATTGCACTAACCCTTGATACAGAACTGTTTGACGAAACGCTTTCCTATGCTGGCAACGGGTCGGAAAACAGTAATTTCCTCGCTGAAGAATACCTCATGGAAGAAAAGCTATTCGACATCGATATCGACGACCATGATTCCAACTCCTTAAAGGAAAAAATGGCCGAGATCGAAAGGCAACTTAACGAATTTGTCGATGCCAAAACCGATTTGGACACGATGGTAACACATCACGCCAAAAAAGGCATTCGCTCCAGCATTGAAGGGTATTCCAACTATTTGGGCGACATGATTACCCTTCGAGAAAACTTCCCAAAAGGAACCCCATCTCCCCTATTTGAAAATTATGAAAATCACGCTGGCGGTACCACGAGCCTTACTGACCTAAAAGGAAAATTTGTCTACATCGACGTTTGGGCCACTTGGTGTGGGCCCTGCAAAGCTGAGATTCCCTATTTGAAGGAAGTAGAGGAACAATTTCACGATAAAAACATCACTTTTGTGAGCATATCAATCGATCGGGAAAAAGACCATGAAAAATGGGTGAGTATGGTTAAGGAAAAAGCCTTAGGAGGCATCCAACTATTTGCCGACAACGACTGGAGTTCCCAATTTGTAAAGGACTATTACATTAATGGGATTCCACGGTTTATCCTTTTGGATCCCGATGGCAACGTACTAAGCCCTGACGCGCCAAGACCTTCGCAGGATAAATTAAAAACCCTCCTGAATGATTTGTTGGCTGCAGGAGATTAATCAATAACCAATTTTTGGTAGGCTATTGCACTGTTTGCTTTAGCCTCCACTAAATACGCCCCAGCAGGAAGCTTGGAAATGTCCAGTTGAGAATTTGCGGTTACCGCTTTGAAACGTGCAACTTGATTTCCGAGCAAATCAAAGACCGTAATATCCGCAGTTTCTGGAAGGATCACCGAGAAAAAATCTTTTGCAGGGTTTGGGACCAGCATAAATTCATCACTTTGAAATTCATCAGTCTCCAAAAATTCTAGGGTAGCCATTTCCGATTGCATGACTTCTCTTGTAATGTTGTTCAATGACTGAATGAAGATTACCACTTCCAAATCGGACATTTCTTCCACAAAAGTATTGGTCATGTCCACATCAAAATGCAGTGAAACTGGCATGTCTGGTTGAAAGGTTACCAGCGTCCCTTGGGCATCTGGTACCATTTTCATCATCACATTATTGAATTCCGTTTCACCATTATTGGCAACATTACCTGTGGTTTCCTTCTCTATTACAGCGGCTAAGACCCTAAAAGTGTCACCTATATAAGGTGTTATTTCAATATCGATTTCCACCATGCCATCTAAGTAAATCCCATAGCTAGATGCGATTGCAAAATATGCCGGTTCTTCAAGGGCATCATCAAGACGCTCTTGAAGTTCAGGTACGGTTATGCTAATAGGAATATAATTGCTGTCGGCAAATAAGTTAGGAATTCCAAATACACCATAATATGCCCTACGCTCCCCGCCTTCTTCAGTGTAATAATCATCACCATTACCAGGCCAAAACATCTGGTATTTTATCAGCGTATATTTCCCTTCGTTACTGGTCAAGAAATCCTCATTGAAAATATTTGTATTAAAACCATAACAGGGACCGCAAGTTGAACTTGTAAACTCTTCAAACAATACTTTTTGCCTATTCACGACTGTGCTTGCTATGTTGATCTTCGTATCAAGATAGTTATTTGCAACATCCATGTCTTGATCCAAACCATTTAAGTTGGAAACAGTTACCTTCAGGATTTCTAACCCTGGTTGCGTACTATATGGGATATCGTGAACAAATGAATACGTTTCTCCGGGGGCTATATTTATGCCATCTATTGTGGACGTAAAAATTATTCCATTGGATTCTGCTCTCCATGAAACATCAAAGGAGGTAATCGCATTTAAACCATAATTTTTAATCGTTCCAGATATGGGAACCGTAGAATCTGTAGACAAATAAGGAGTATCGATGGATAGAAGTTTTATGTCATGGTCCAATATGGGCTTTACTTTAATATCATCCACTATCACGGCATAGCCAATATTATTTGTGGCAACAAACCTGATATAGGTTTCGGAGGTAGTATTGAAGGAACTCAGGTTAAAGTCCCTGTTAGTTGGAACATCAACTGTCCCCTGAAAATCAACCACAGTCTGCCAGGTATCCCCATGATCGGTTGATATTTCAACCATCAGCGTATTTTGGTTTATTGGCCCAAATTCTTTTTGAGCATGGGTAAATTCCAATCGGTACGGCCCTGCAGATAAATCCAACAGGGGGGTTCGTAGCGCAGAGGCGCTCCCAAATTCAAAATTGTAAAAAGATGCACTATAATCCCCATTGATAGGGCAAACCCCCCCCGACCTATCTATACCCCCATTTGTGACTCCCCAAAGACAATTAAACCAATCATTAACTCCTATCAGGTATTCCTGTGTCATGCTTCCAGGAATGCCATTTTCAAAGTTTTCCGAAAACTGGGAATAACAAAAAGTTACCACAAAAAGTAATGCGCAGCTAAGTAAGTGAGTTTTCATGGGTTGATGGTTTTTGAATACCCTAAGGTATGAAAACACTTTTGGGAAAGCAATATCCGGACACCTTGTTATATATATAAAGAGCTTAATGTTTGTTAGTTAGGTTCAGATTCGCTCTCTTGGCTAAGTTGTTCCTGCTGAAATAAATTCAAAAATGCGCTCCCAATGTTGGCGATAATGTCAGAGGCCATCATTGCTTCAAAACCCAATTGATTCGCGGCGATGTCGCCTGCACTTCCATGCAAGTACACTCCAAAAACAGTTGCCAACAGCGGGTCATAGCCTTGAGCGCACAACCCGGCAATTAGGCCGCTCAACACATCCCCGCTTCCGGCGGTAGCCATGCCCGGATTCCCATTGGTGTTGATATACATTTTGTCGTGATAAATGACCACACTATGAGCTCCTTTGAGCAATAGGATAACCTTATGTTTCCCCGAAAATTTTTTGGCTTTTTCCAGCTTTTCGAAATCATTCTTCCATGGCCCCAACAACCGCTTCAATTCTCCCTCATGAGGTGTTAAAATGGTGTTTTCAGGGAGCAATTTCAAAAGTTTTTTTTCGATGGAAAGTACATTCAACGCATCAGCGTCAACAACATAAGGAAGTTTTTTCTCGGTCAACAGATTTTCAATGGACGCAACACTATCGGGATGCTGCCCCATTCCCATGCCCACTGCAATAACGGAAGGACTCCAGTCCAGGGTAATATTGGTTAAATGATTTTCTGCTGCATCCGGGAGGGTCATCACCTCCGGTACAGTTACCTGCAAAATGTCGTTGCCACATGCAGGAACAAAAGCTGTAACCAACCCTGCTCCCACTTTAAGGGCAGCTTTAGCACTCAGGGAAACGGCGCCCATTTTTCCTTTGCTTCCCCCTACAACCAGCACATGGCCAAAGGCTCCCTTATGAGCAAATTTTTCACGCTGCTTATAAAACTGTTGAGCCTGAGGTTTGTAAATCAGTTGCGCCAAAGGAAGTGCGGTCATCAAATATTCGGGATCCAAACCAATGTCCAGTACTTCAAAGTAAGGGACAAACCTCCCTGTTTCGGGCAAAAAGAACGTAAGCTTGGGAGCTTGGAAAGTTAGCGTATGATTGGCTTTGATGACTGCTTCACTATCCAATAACGCTTCGTTGGCAGAGAGTCCACTGGGAATGTCCACAGAAAGCCGAAATGCCTGTTGTTGATTGAGGTATTGAATCAAAAGTTTGACCCACCCCTCTGGAGCCCTGTTGAGGCCAATCCCAAAAAGGGCATCTACAATAATATCATCTGCATGGATATTGGGAAAATCATTTTCGGAAGTCATCAAGATGGGCCACTTTTTTGTTATAGCCTTCACCCGATTGTAGTTGGTCAAAAAACATGGGGAGCGTTTATCAGTAAAATTGGCAACATAAAGCGTAGCATTGTACCCATTTTCTATGAGCAAACGTCCTAATGCCAAGCCATCGCCCCCATTATTGCCAATACCACAAAAAATATGGATGGGCACTTGGGCTCCCTGCATACGCTGGTGCAGCCAATTGAAAATCTGTGTGGCAGCCCTTTCCATCAAATCGATTGATTGGATTCCCTGTTTTTCTAGAGTAATAGCATCGGCTTCATAGAGCTGCTTTGCTGAAAATATTTTCATCAATCTAATTTTACCGCAAGTTAGTACCCTTGTTGAAAACAATCAAACAAATTGCACGTTCCCTTATAGCAGAATGGCTACATTTGCGAAAATTTTTACAATCTCATGAAAAATACTGCACTTACAAATGTTCATGAAAGGCTTGGGGCCAAAATGGTTCCTTTCGCAGGATATAACATGCCTGTTTCCTACGAAGGCGTAAACGTAGAGCATGAAACCGTCCGAAATGCTGTGGGAGTCTTCGATGTATCCCACATGGGCGAATTTTTGGTTACCGGTCCCCATGCACTGGAATTGATTCAAAGAGTGAGTAGCAACGATGCTTCTAAGTTACAGGATTACCAGGCACAATACAGTTGCCTTCCCAACGAAACGGGTGGTATTGTTGACGATTTGATTATTTACCGTTTAAATGCCGAAAAATGGGTGTTGGTTGTAAATGCCTCCAACATTGAAAAAGATTGGAATTGGATTCAAAAGCACAACACCGTCGGAGCAGAACTGCGTAATCTATCTGACGATTTTTCGTTATTGGCCATTCAAGGGCCCAAAGCTGTTGAAGCCATGCAATCGTTAACCAGTGTGGATTTGAGCGCGATTACTTTTTATACGTTTCGTGTAGCCGACTTTGCAGGCATTGAGCATGTAATGATCAGTGCTACGGGTTATACCGGAAGTGGCGGCTTTGAAATTTACTGCAAGAATAGTGAAGTGGAACAAGTGTGGAATAAAGTATTTGAAGCTGGGGCTGCCTATGGCATCAAACCCATAGGATTGGCCGCCAGGGATACACTTCGACTGGAAATGGGCTATTGCCTATACGGAAACGACATAGACGATACTACTTCGCCATTGGAGGCCGGTTTGGGATGGATTACCAAATTTACCAAAGAGTTCACCAATTCCGAAAACCTGAAAAAAGAAAAAGAAAATGGGTCGGAAAAGCGTTTGGTGGGATTCGAGTTGGATGAGAGAGGCATACCCCGTCAGGGCTACGACATTGTGGACAGTCAGGGAAAAAAAATAGGGGTTGTTACTAGTGGCACCATGTCGCCCTCATTGGGTAAAGGCATTGGGATGGGTTATGTGCCAACAATTTTTAAAGATCCTGGCACCCAAATCTTTATTCAAATTCGAAAAAACTCAGTACCGGCAACGGTTGTGAAACTTCCGTTTTATAGCCCGCAATAATAGTTTAAATGCAGATGGGCTGATGACGAATCGCATTTTAATAGTAGGAGCCAGTGGTTTTCTTGGAAATACCATCTACAAGGAATTGCTGCCCTATTTCGACGTATACGGTACTTATGCCACACAAGATGGCCTTTTTGCAGGCAATCAGGTTTTCTATAGGTATGTTGCGGAAACAGATTCCATCATTCCCATCCTTCAAAAAGTAAAGCCCTCCATCGTCATTTCAGCCTTTAAGAGCCATCCCAATGCACTTTTGGAAACACACCGCATCCTGTGCCAATACGTTCATGGAATTGGCGGAAAATTGATTTTCCTTTCTTCTGCTGAAGTGTTTAGTGCAAAAGGAGATTTCCCTGCGTACGAGACAGATACCCCCCTTTCTGAAAGTTTGGAAGGAAAAACAAAAATTTCCTTGGAAAAACTGGTAACCAAGTTGCCAAAGCACAATTATGCCCTATTGCGACTGCCTTTGGTATTGGGTGTGAATTCGCCCAACACCTTTCACCTAAAGCAGGCCATTAAACACCATGCCAGCTTCGAAGTGTTTCCCAATGCTATTGTTAGTGCCACGACCAGCGACAAAATGGCCCAACAAATACATTATATCATCAACCAAGAACTCACCGGAACTTTCCATTTAGCGAGTCAGGATGTGATTCACCACGACGAACTTTTTAGGGAAATTTCAGAGCGGCTTAGCCACAAGAAACCTATTTTCAAAAATGTCTTTAGCAGTAATGAAGATCGTTATCAAGCCATTTTGCCCAAACATAATATGCTGCCAAAAGCCTACCAAATAACCATTCAGGAAGTGATTGCAGACAGTACGCTAAAAGATGAAATTGTAACTTTAAAGCATTAAAGCTTATACCATGAAACCACTTAACACCGATGAAATTGAAGTAGGCCTGCAAGACCTCAATGGTTGGGTCTATGAAAACGGGACCCTTCAAAACGCCTTTGAATTCAATGATTTTAAGGAAGCCTTTACGGCCATGACCCGAATTGCTTTTGAGGCTGAAAAAATGAACCACCATCCCAATTGGGCCAACGTTTACAACTATTTGGAAATCAGTCTTTCTACCCATAGTGCCGATGGAGTTACCGAAAAAGATTTTAAACTGGCACGGATCATCGACGAATTGATTGCATAAATGTACCGGTTTTTTATTCGAAAAAATGAACGTGCTGCTTTGAAGCACTCACAGAATTACTAAATTTGCTCAAAATTTCAAGTATGGGAAGAGCTTTTGAATTCAGGAAAGCAAGAAAAATGAAGCGTTGGTCTGCCATGTCGAAGGCCTTCACGCGCATTGGGAAAGATATTGTTATGGCCGTAAAGGAAGGTGGCCCCGATCCCGATGCCAATTCGCGCCTACGTGCCGTGATTCAAAATGCAAAGGCCGTAAACATGCCCAAAGACAATATCGAGCGTGCCATCAAAAGGGCCACCGATAAAAACCAAGGCGACTACAAGGAAGTGCTTTTTGAGGGATATGCGCCCCATGGCATTGCCATTTTGGTGGAAACGGCCACGGACAATAACACACGCACCGTTGCCAACATTCGTTCGTATTTCAATAAATGCGACGGAAGCCTCGGGGTTTCCGGATCTGTTTCATTCATGTTCGATCACGTCTGCAATTTCAGGATTGCCACTGAAAACCGTGATTTGGAAGAACTGGAATTGGAACTGATCGATTTTGGTGTCGAAGAAATTTTTGAAGATGAAGATGGCCTACTGATCTATGCCCCTTTTGAAAGTTTTGGCGCTATTCAATCGTATTTAGAAGAAAACCATATCGAAATTCTTTCCTCTGGCTTTGAACGAATTCCGCAGGTAACCAAAACCCTAAACCCAGAAGAGGTTGCCGACGTTGAAAAACTCCTCGAAAAAATAGAAGAAGACGATGATGTCCAAAATGTTTATCACACCATGGACGAAGGCGCTTCGGGAGAATGATGCTAGTTCTTGATTATTTTGTATACCGCTGTGTCGTTGATGCTTACAAAATAAATTCCTGAAGCGATCCCACTCAACTCTAATTCTAGGAGATTTGTAGAGGAACCCTTTATTTCAATAATGGTTTTTCCTGAAATATCCAAGATCGTAATTTTTTGAATTTCCCCAGAATTGCTGGCAATTTGAAGTTTATCAGTCACCGGATTGGGGGTTAAACCAAACGGAACCATTTCACCAACACCTTCGCTGCCCAATACTTCCGATGCCTTTACCAGCATAAAGCCTTGTGCTCTATCGCTAATAACAATGTGGCCGCTTTCAAAGAAGGGGTACACATTCCAGGAACCGTTAAAACCGGCGCTATTATTAGTGGGGTAACTGTCGAAAAAACCTTCCTGCACCATTGTTGCACTGTCGATATCGGAAATATCCACCACCCGCAATCCAGCTGCATTGTTTGCCAAGTAAAACTTAGTTCCCTTCACGTAGCCGTTATGGTCCGTAGCCCCTGTAGGGCCCGAATATGCAAAATAAAACTCAGGATTGTCTAGGTCTTCCACATTAAATACCAAAGACCTTGAATTGATCCCAAAATCAATTTCATCGCTTTCGTCCCCCAGTATAAAATACTTTTGGTCTTCGGTTAACCATCCTTGATGGGTATAACTCACATTGGAATACGCAATTGATGCGATGAACAAGGGATCGTTTTTATCGGTCACATCGGCAATAACGATACGGGTTTCATTGGCAGCAAAAAGTATTTCCCTGCCCGCATAATCCCCATCGGGTCCGTTGTAAACCACAATTTGAGCATCATGGGTATACCCTTCATCAGCAAATCCTCCCGCAGGTGTTGGATTCAAGGGATCTTGAATATCAATAAAATGGGGCCCTCCAGAGAAAGTAGCAGTGCCTAACACATACGCATAGCCCGTCGCTTCATTGATAGCAATATTGTGTGCACTTCCAAAAGCATTGTAATAGGCATCATTGGTGAATGCTTCAGGAGGATTTGCCACATTCCGCAATCGTGTCAAATCGAACACTTGCATGCCATGGTTGGAATCCTCGCTCACGATAAAGGCGTAGTTGGCATAAACTTTAACATCCCTCCAAGTGGTATGCTCGCTGCTTTCACCTGGCAATTGTCCAAGGTACACAGGGTTGATGGGGTCAGAAATATCAATAAACGCAGTCCCTTCATTCAAACAGATAATGGCATACTCCTTTTGATCCAAGGGGTCGGTCCACCCCCAGGAATCATTGGCTTTTACCGAGTTGAATACGGATAGTGGAATTTGTGAAACCAAATCATACCCTTCACAGGGAAAGGAACCCGCAAAACCATTTTCGCAAGGTGTTTGGGCCATGAATCCGTTGCAAACTAGAAAAACACAGAATGCTATTTTTTTCATGAAATTCAATTTTTTATAAAGCTACAAAAAATAAAATGACCCATCCGATTATCAAATTAGCTATCTAAACTTCTTTAATAGAAAAAACCTAAATTAAAAAGGTTTTACGTTTGGCGACACGACCCTTTAATTATTTAAGTCGTAAAATTTCATTGAAGCACCATAATTAATATATTTAAGATGCCATTACTGTACTTTCAGTTAAACCGAATGCTATGAAAACACTATTTTCAACAATTTTACTGGGGATATCGATAACCTTAAGTGCCCAGATAGTAACCATTCCAGACCCTAATTTTAAAAGTGCCCTGGTTAATGACCCTGTAGTGGATTTGGATGGCGATTATAATGGCGATGTGGATGCCGATAGCAATGATGACGGAGAAATACAGGAATCGGAAGCCTTGGCCGTGATCAATTTGATGATTAGGAATAAGAACATATCCGATCTAACCGGCTTGGAAAGTTTTCTGAACCTTCAAAATTTAACGGCCGATGACAATTTATTCACCTCGATCGACACCAGTCAATTTCAAGACTTACTGAACCTGAGTCTTGTTAACATCCCACTCACCAATTTGGATTTGTCTGGCAACCCCTTATTGGAGGGAATCAATGTTCGGAGTACTTCCCTCCTAACCCTCGATTTAACCCACAACCCGGAGATGTATTACATCTTCTTTGAAAATTCGGATTTGCAATTCATCGACTTTTCGCAATCCACGAATATGTATATTGTATTTGGAGACAACAACCAACTAACTTCTGTAGATTTTAGCAACTGCCCCAGTTTGTATACAGCCTACCTTTCGTTTGGGCAAATTGAAGATATTGATGTATCCGGCAATTGCCAAGGTTTGGAGTTCCTTTTTATGGACTACAACCAACTTACCGAAATTGATGTAACCCAAAACCCAAATCTGAAAGTGTTATTGGCTGCCGCATCATCGATAGAAGCCATCGACCTTTCCAATAATCCGCTTCTTTATCATTTACAGCTTGGCCAAAATCCAATTGCCAATTTGGATGTTAGTTCCAATCCAAATCTAGAAGTACTGTTAGCCGATGGGGTACCCATTTCCGACTTAGACTTTTCGCAAAATCCCTTACTTAGAGTCGTAGACCTTACATTTACCAACATCACTTCCTTGGACGTCTCTCAAAACCCCTTGCTAGAAGATTTGAGTGTTAGCCATTCTCCATTGACTTCGTTGGACGTTACCCAAAATACAGTTTTAGACATTCTTTATTGCCGAAGTACGCAAATGGAAAGCCTCAACCTTAAAAACGCCCCTTTAAGTGAGATGGATGCCGTAAACAACCCAAATCTGGAATGCATTGAGGTAGATGATGTAATCGCTGCAAGCACTAACCCTTTTTGGCACAAGGACGCTGCTGCTATTTACAGCGAACACTGTACGCTTGGACTGGAGGAAAATACCTCAGGTTCCTTCGTTCTTTTTCCAAATCCAACTAATAAATTTATCACCATTCAATCAAATACATCTATTGGAAATGTCATTGTTTATTCATACAATGGAACTAAAATGATTCAGTATGAAAACGTATCACAAATAGATGTTTCACACCTAGCTTCAGGGCTCTATTTTATAGCGGTTTCCACTATAAAAGAAACTGGTATTTTGAAATTTTTGAAGCTATAGTTCCTAGCCTTTTTCGGGATTTTTGCCTTTCATTCCTTGGTAGAAAGATTGAATTTTTGGCAAATCCACTTCAAGAGTACCACGGGTATAAAATGGTTCGGCAATGCAAACTTTCTTTGAAGCATAATCGAAGCCTACCCTGATAATCGGAACATTGGCTTCAGAGGCGATGTAGTAAAAACCAGTCCTCCACTTTTCAACTTTCTTTCTGGTACCTTCCGGTGCCAATGCCAGTCGAAACTCCTCTTTTTTCAAAAAAAGCGATGCAATGTATTGTACTTTATCCTGACCAGGAGTGCGATCCAAGGGGGTTCCTCCCGTCCATTTAAAATAGTAGGAAAAGGGCCAAACAAACAATTCCTTTTTACCCAGCCAATGAATCTTGGTGCGCACAATCCTCCTGGCAAAAAGCCCAACGATAAAATCAACCCAACTGGTATGGGGCGCAACAATGACCACAGCTTTCTTGATGTCGGGATCAAAACGGCCCTCGACCTTCCAGCCCCAAAGTTTTTGGAAAACAAATTTGGATAGACCCATGCAGTAAAAGTACTACATCTTTTGGTACATGGAACGCAATTTTTCACGGGTCATGATGGATTCCCATTGATGGCCCAAAGCATTTTCCCAAAGGGGTACCATCCCTAAGGAAACGTTGATCATGGTTTCCATTTGCACATCGGTAAGTTTGCTACAGATGCCTTGCGGAATTTCAATACCATGCTTTTGTTTCATTTCCTTGAAAAGTTTTACGTCCTCGGGATAGAATTCTTCCAAATGATCAAACACGATACAATTCCCCACTCCGTGCTTGGTTCCAAGCACATAAGAAAGGCCATAGCTCATGGCGTGGGCCACGCCAACCTGTGAATAGGCAATGCTCATTCCGCCATGCCAAGAGGCCATCATCAACTTACCCCTGGATTCTTCATCGGAAAGATCGCCGTTTAAAAATATTTGCTTACAAAGCTCGTACGCCTTCTCGCCGTAACTCTTGCTAAATTCGTTCAAAAAAGTTCCATTCAAGGATTCAACACAGTGGATAAAGCAATCCATGCCAGTATAGAACCATTGGTTTTTTGGAACCCCCACGGTTAGATCGGGATCCAACACCACTTGATCGAAAGGTGTAAAATCGCTATTGATGCCCAGTTTCTTTTCAGGTCCGGTAAGTACCGTAGTCCTAGATACCTCTGCTCCTGTTCCGGAAATGGTTGGAATCCCAACATGGTAAATAGCCTTATTCTTCACCAAATCCCATCCCTGGTAATCTGCAGCACTTCCTTTATTGGTAAGCATAATGGCAACGGCTTTGGCCAGATCTAGGATGGATCCACCTCCTATGCCGATAATTCCGGAGGGGCGATAAGTAAATTCATTTTTGATGTTTTTGACAATGGTATCCACTTGTTCCGTCTTGGGCTCCTCTTCGGAAGAAACAAAAACCAATTTGTCGTTGAACCTGAGGTTCATGCGATCGATCATCTTTTTATTCCCTTTAAAGACATCGTCCACTAAAAAGATAAATGGTGCTTTGTCCTTGCGCTGCGGTGCAATGATGTAGGGCAATTGGTCGAAGCAACCGGAACCAAACACCACTTTGGGTACCATTGGAAAATTTCGGTATTTGTTGTTAACCGTAGCCTTCTTATCTTCCTTGAGCACTTTATTGGCCCTTATCAAGTCCTCTGGGGTGTCTATTTCGATGCCTTGGGTATTGGAGATGGCCATTTTGATCTTTTTTCCGTATTCCAAAAAACGGATGCATTCTATCTTTTCAGCAGCTTCCAAACTTCGCATGGGAAGGGTATAGAAATCCATTAAGGCTGCTTTGCGAAAAGCATAGATTCCTTTGTGCTTGTAATATTGCACAGAGGCATTTTTATCGCGGGGATAAGGAAGGGGGGATCGAGAAAAATACAACGCAAAGTTATCTTTGTCTACCACTACCTTTACCGCATTGGGATCGCTTATTTCTTTCCAGTCGTGAATTTCGGTCATCAAGGAGGCCAAATCGATTTGTTCGGCATCTGGACCATCAAAAACTCCCAAAACCTGTTCCAAACCATCCCTGCTCGTAAAGGGTTCATCTCCTTGGACATTGACCACAATATCGACGTCCATGTGCTCGATGGCCTCGGCAATGCGGTCGGTACCACAATCGTGTTCTTTCACGCTCATGATGGCCCTTCCTCCATTAAGTTCAATTTCGTTAAAAATGACCTCGCTGTCCGTCACCACATATACTTCATTAAAAAGACCGGTTGCTTTGGCCGCTTCATAGGTTCGGACGATAACAGGCTTTCCGCCTAAGTCCTGCATTAATTTTCCCGGGAATCGGGACGCGCCATATCGCGCGGGGATCATGGCAATTATCTTCAAATCAATTTTTTTAAAAGTCGTCAAAAATAGAAAGTTTCAGCATATTATCCGCCCCATACGCACACAAGATGCAAAAAGTTTTGAATCGTTTACAGTTTGGTTTCAAAAAAATCGTCCTTGAATCCCAAAAGATACAACCGTTCCTTGGCGCGTGTTATGGCTGTGTACAACCAACGCAGGTACTCCTTGTTGGGTCCTTCTTTTAGATACGGTTGTTCTACGAACACGGTATTCCATTGCCCTCCTTGTGACTTGTGGCAGGTAATGGAGTATGAAAATTTTACCTGCAGGGCATTGAAGTATTTGTTGTTTTTTATGGAAAGAAATTTCTTGTAATTGGAAGTTACATCGGCATAATCCTTTTTCACTTCCTCGTAGAGCTGGTTTGCATCCTCATAAGATAAAGAGGGTGTTTCCGAAGTGATGGTATCTAATAGCAATACTGCTTCAAACGGAGGCATTTTAGGATAATCGACCATTTTGACCGACACCTCTGCAAATCGAAATCCGTAAAGTTCTTTGAATGCGAATAGTTCCAATATTTGAACAATGTCTCCATTGGCAATAAATCCTGCTTCGGAACTGGGTTGTACCCAAAAGTAGTTGTTTTTGACCACCATCAAAAAATCGCCGGCAGAAAGCGATTCCTCTTGAAACAATATTCTATTGCGGATGTTTTGATTGTAGCGGTTGGCTCTTTTATTGGACCGTACAATGATAACGGCATCTTCATCGCCTTTTTCAGAAAAACACTCGTTAATGGCATCCATTACTTCTTGGCTGTCCGATGGCCGGATAATTTCAGGGAAGTCCGTAGAAGGCAATTTAAAGTTTTGGAAGATTTGCTTTTCCAGATGTTCCCGAATATGGGTGGCCAAGGCCAAAACCCCACTCGTTTCTTGCTGGCGAACCACTTCGTCCAATTCAATGGCACAGACCTTCTTTTGAAAATTGTTTTCAAGGATTGAAGCATCCAACGCTGGACTTAAATCCAATTTCACGGGTGGCAATTGGGCTGTATCCCCAATCAATACCAACTTGCACTGGTGCCCACTGTACACGTATTGCATTAAATCGTCTAGCAACGATCCATTCTCAAATAGTTTCGAGTCCAGATTGGTATCTGCAATCATGGAAGCCTCATCGACAAAAAAAATAACGTTGCGGTGTTTGTTGGGCTGCAAGGTGAAGGACACACCACCTCCTTTTTGGCTTTTTGGGTAATAAATCTTTTTATGGATGGTAAATGCGTCCCGTTTGCTGTAGCTGCTCATGACTTTGGCGGCTCTCCCTGTGGGAGCCATCAATACCGCAGATTTTTTAGTCTTCCACAAATTTGTGACCAAGGTTCCGATAAGTGTTGTTTTTCCTGTTCCGGCAAATCCCTTCAATAAAAAAATTTCGTTGTAATTGGTGCTTAGGACAAATTGTGCAAGGAGCTGTAACGCTATGTCCTGTTTGAGTGTGGGAACATGGGGAAAGTCGGTTTTTAAGGCACTGTAAAACTGTGAAACGTCCATTTTTTCTAGGCAGCTGTAAGCCTTCAAATATAGGTAGGTTTTTTTCGGATTATCCTTTAATGAATAAAAAAAAATTGTAGATTTGCGATAGTGCATTTTACTTTAACACCGTAACTAAACTCAAAAAAATGAAATTAATCATTCAAATTGTACTTTGGATTCTTATCATTTTCCTGGGATGGAAATTATACAATTCCATCATTGGCCCAGTTCATTTCAAAAAGGTAAAGGAAGAAAGGTACCAAAAAGTAATTGCCAACCTAAAAGACATTAAAGCCGGCCAATTGGCCTATCAAGAACTCAATGGGAAATTTTCAGGAAGTTTCGACAGTCTTGTTCAGTTTCTAGATACTGCGCAATATGCCATCACCGAACGCAGGGATACCAGTTTTGCCGATGTTGAGAAGAACAAGGCGTTTGGACTAGACCCTCTTAAGGGTGGGTATTACATAGAGGACGTGATTGTGGATACGTTGAGTTTTACTTCGATAAAAGATTCCCTCTATCAAAAAACCGATCGCTACAAGACCATGATGAAGGTTCCAGACACCGATGCTACATTCGAGTTAAAAGCCGGAAAGCTGGAAAAAAATGGCACAAACTATTCCGTGTTCGAAGCCAAGGTATCCAAGGATGTGGTTTTACAAGGCCTAGACAAAGATCTTGTTGCCCAGGAAAAGCAAGTAAACTCTGTTGACGAGGTAAATGGGGAATACATTAAAGTAGGATCTATGGACGAACTGAATACCAGCGGGAACTGGCCCAAAACCTACGATTCTGCAAAAGACCAATAACGTAAATACCAACCAAGCAAATAGATTGTCCGTTCAAGTCGCTTTGACCGGACTTTCTTTTTTGGTATCATCCCAACAACGGGAGGTTTTGCATTTTTCTGAAAAAACATTTGATACTTTAGCTTCTCCCGAAGATATTGCACTGGCACTTTCGGAAGAACTCAACTCACAATTGGCTTATACTGAAAACATTCAGGAAGTAACACTCATCCACTCCTCTCCTTACTACACCATTGTCCCCAAAGTGCTTTTCGTAGCGGATAAAGCCAGCGAATACTTAAAGTTCAACACCAAAATCCTAAGCAACGACTTTGTAGCGCATGACACGCTTGAAGGTCATGCAATTGAGGTAGTTTATTTGCCTTTTGTGAATATCAACAACTTGCTCTTCGACACCTTTGGGAGTTTTTCTTACTACCACGCTTCCACCCTCTTTTTAAAATATGTATTAAACAATGAGAAACATGCCCAAGAGGCTAAAGCCTATATAAGAGTTAGTGAGGATTTTTTTGACATGATTGTAGTAAAAAATGGAAAACTTTTACTTTGTAATAATTACCACTACAAATCTCCAGAAGATTTTATCTACTTCACTCTTTTTTGCCTAGAACAATTACAATTAAACCCCAATAGTATCAAGACCCTATTGTGTGGGGTAATTGATGAAAATAGTACACTTTATCACATGCTCTATACCTACGTGAGGCATGTTTCGTTTCTAGAAGCCACCCTGCTTTCCCATATGGATAAAGCCCCGCATGAACATTTCATTTTAAAAACGGTTCTCTGATGCGCATCATCTCAGGAACCCACAAGGGCAAAAGGCTGGTAGCCCCAAAAAGCCTTCCGGTAAGGCCTACAACCGATTTTGCCAAGGAGGGGCTTTTCAATATTTTGAACCATCGCTTGGTATTTTCAGAAATAAGGGTATTGGATCTTTTTGCCGGCACCGGAAGCATCAGTTTTGAATTTGCCTCTAGGGGCACAACGGAAATTACAGCCGTCGATGCAGACTTTGGTTGTACAAAGTTTATAACGAAAATTTCAACGGAATTGGGTTTTGACATTGCCGTGGTCAAATCGGATGTACAAAAATTTTTGGATCGATCCATGGGGCACTACGACCTCATATTTGCCGACCCGCCCTATGCTATCGATTCTGGAGCACTTGAAAAAGTTATTACCGCAATTTTTCAAAACCAATGGCTTGCTGAGGAGGGGCTGCTTATTGTTGAACATCCAAAGCAAAAAGACCTGGCATCCTGGCCTCATTTTTTGGAATCCAGAAAGTATGGAAGCTCTGTTTTTTCTTTTTTTCAATAAGTCCAGAAAAATATTGTTAGTCAGGTAATTAGCACTAACTTCTTTTGTAACTTTAGCTAATGAAAGGCTCCCGCGATATCGATTTGCAATTTGCACATCTCAAACTTTATGAGCATTATGTCGTTTCTTCCATCCAGGAAGGAGTGTCGCTCACAAAAGATCAATTGGATGAATTGTTTGGGGTTTTTGATACGTACTATAAAGGAAGGCCTTTTGTCTCCATCGCCCTTAGGGAAAATGATTATACCATAGACCCCAACTTGCTTAAATCGCGTAAACACCCCGATCTGTTGGGGATTGCCGTTGTCTATGTAAACGAATCGTCCAAGAAGATTGCAGAATTTGAACGGAAATTTTATCAAGGGAAGTACGAAATATTTCCTACAATGAAAGCCGCTCAGGCTTGGGCAGACGAATTATTACAAGAATACATAAAAAAAGCAGGCCTGTAAGCCGGATTCTGTATCCACTTCGTGGACCCTTATCATTTATCTAGGCACATAGTTACCCATGCACTCCATCTGCCTACCCTCCTACATCGGGCGGGAACCCTCAAGCGCAGGTTTACGTGGCATTTCACCGCATAGAGTTTACACGATTTCACTACAGCATTACCTGTACATCCTTTCTGTTGCACTAGTCCTATCCTTGCGGACGACGGCCGTTAGCCGCTATGCTTCCCTATGGTGTCCGGACTTTCCTCTTCCCAAAAAATGGAAAGCGATAAGGCGGCCTGCTGAGCAAAAGTAGTTGAAAATGTTAATAACTAACGAAAATTATGGAGACGGATTTTCTAGAAAACTATAACGAGCTTGTTATATTTGTTTCTCTTCTATGGATCATTATATTGTTTCGGCACGTAAATACCGCCCTACCCATTTCAATGAAGTAGTAGGCCAAAGCGCCATTACCAAAACCTTGGAGAATGCCATCGAAAACAATCACTTGGCACAAGCCTTGCTGTTTACAGGGCCTCGGGGTGTAGGAAAAACAACCTGTGCCCGGATATTGGCCAAAAAGATCAACGACGATGGAACCCATCATGAAGACGAAGATTTTGCCTTCAATATCTTTGAGCTGGATGCAGCTTCCAACAATTCGGTAGATGATATTAGGAGCCTCATCGATCAAGTACGCATACCCCCACAAGTTGGGCATTACAAGGTGTATATTATCGATGAGGTGCACATGCTCTCCTCGTCTGCCTTTAACGCCTTTTTGAAAACCCTGGAAGAACCCCCAAAACACGCCATATTCATTCTTGCAACTACTGAAAAACATAAAATTATCCCGACCATCCTATCCCGGTGCCAGATATTTGATTTCAAACGCATTACCGTAAGCGACATCAAACAACAATTGGGAGAAGTTGCCAAATCGGAAGGGATCGATGCCGAAGACGATGCCCTGCACATCATTGCCCAAAAAGCCGATGGCGCCATGCGGGATGCATTGTCAATTTTTGATCGCGTTGTCAGTTTTTCAGGAAAAAACCTTACGCGCCAGGCCGTGACAGAAAACCTGAACGTTCTCGATTACTCCTTCTATTTTGAGGTTACTGAAATGCTGATGGCCAACGACATCCCAAGTACCTTAAACTTTTATGATGCCATTTTGGCTAAAGGCTTTGACGGACAACACTTTATCTCTGGGTTAGCCTCACATTTTAGGGATCTTTTGGTTGCAAAAAATAAGGAAACCATTTCGTTATTGGAGGTTGGGGAACAAGTAAAACAACTTTATCTGGAACAGTCCCAAAAAATAGAGCAAAGCATTCTATTGGACGCCATCGATTTGACCAATTCCTGCGATTTGAAATACAAAACCAGTAGAAATCAAAGACTTTTGGTTGAGCTATGCCTGATGCAGTTGGCCTCCCTCACTTTTCAGGGTGAAAAAAAAAAGCATAGCAGTAAACCCTTTGTAATTCCGCCAAGTCACTTTAAGGTACCAAAAAATCCCCTCAAGGAGTCTGGCGATCCAAAACCCGAAGAAGTCCCTGTCGTCAAAAGTCCGCCCATCGAGGATTCAGAACCTATAAACCCCATTCCCAAAGTTATAGAACGTCCACAAATTTTGGCCGAACGGAATGCAAGTAAGGTTTCGGCACTGTCGTTAAAGAGTATTCAAAAAAAACAGGAACTGCAAAAAGAACTTGTTGCCCAGCATCTTACTGGCGAAGTACTTCCCCTCGAGGATTTTTCAGAAGACGCCTTCCTGAAAGTCTGGAAAAACTATGTTCAGGAAATTGAAAAGGAAGGAAAATTCAATTTGCTTTCACACCTTACTATGGGAGAACCCAAGTTGGAAGGCCAATTGATCCATTTGGTTTTTCCCAATAATACCATCAAGGTGGAAGTTGAAAGTGCAAAAAACGACTTGGTATCGTATCTAAGGGCCCATCTTAAAAATCACCAAATAGACCTCTCCATTGAAGTAAACGAGGCAGAAGTGAAGCGCTATGCTTACCAACCGCATGAGAAGTATGAGTTGCTGAAAGAAAAAAATCCATTAATTGACACCCTCCGCAGGGAATTTGATCTAGATATTTAAAAATGAATAGCATGAAATGTCCATTGGTACCTCTGTAACCCACATAAAATGAACAAATAGCACATTCGAATTTCTGCTTATCAAATAGTTATGCCGATGAAAGAACCCATCAAAATGCTTGGATTGAAATTGCCAACCGACCCCCGCTGGGTCAACATCGTAGAGAAAAATGTTCAGGAAATTTTGACCGACCACGCCTATTGCGAGCAAAAAGCAGCGTCAACAGCCATTTCATTAATTATTGGATATCCAGAGCACAGCGAATTGGTCGCCGAAATGACACTCCTGGCACAAGAGGAAATGAGTCATTTTAAAATGGTTCACGATAAAATTGTGGAAAGAGGCTGGCATTTGGGAAGGGAACGCAAGGATGCCTATGTTAATAAATTGATGACTTTTTTTCCAAAAGGAGGAAGTCGCAACGAGCAATTGATACATCGGTTGCTCTATGCCGCGTTGATAGAGGCCCGAAGTTGCGAGCGTTTCCGATTGTTAAGTGAGGCTTTACAGGATCAAAAATTGGCCAAATTTTATTACAAGCTCATGATTAGCGAAGCCAATCATTATACGATGTTTTTGGGCTTTGCCCGAAAGTATGGCGTTCGAGAAGAAGTAGACCGAAAATGGCAGGAGTTGCTGACGTTTGAAGCAGAAATCATGAAGGATTTGGGCAAGGAGGAAACCGTGCATGGCTAAGAAACTTCGCCTTATTGTGGATATGGATGGTGTTTTGGCCGACGTATACGAGCAATTCATACAGTTTGAATTCCGGGAATCGGGCCTTCTCATGAAAAAATCGGAAGTGCATGGCACCGATGAAATCCTAGCCTTTCCCAATGGAAATATACATGTGCATGAACGTGGTTTTTTTAGGACCATACCCGTAATTTCAGGTGCCACTGAATCGTTGGAAAAACTTAACAAGGCCTACGAAGTATTTATCGTTTCATCGGCCATGGAGTTTCCCAACTGCCTCGAAGAAAAATATTATTGGCTCAAGGAGCACTTCCCTTTTTTAAGTTGGAAGCAAATAGTGCTTTGCGGTTCAAAAGAAGTGGTTCAGGGAAATATTATGATCGATGATCATTTTAAAAACTTAGATTCATTTACTGGCAGAACGCTCCTTTTCGATCAGCCCCACAACCAAAACAGTAATGATCATTCGCACGAAAGGGTCTGTAATTGGGATGAAATCATTCAATTGCTTCTTTAAAACAAATTTATTTTTTCAGGATTTTATCGTTGTAGAGGCTTTTGATGATGCCATCTGCAAGTCCGATTTTGGGCACGTAGATGTTTTTTGACTTGCTCCATTTCATGGCCGAAAGGTAAATTCGCGTAGCGGGAATGATGACATCGGCTCGGTCGGGATTCATTTCCAGTTCGTAAATCCGTTCGTGATAGGTATAGGATTTGAGTTTTTCATAATAATCGGCCAAGAAAAAATAACTCAGAGGCATTCCTATTTTTTTCCCGCTGGCTTTGTAAATGCTATTGATGTTTCCTCCAGAACCAATTAAGCTTACGCGTTCATATTTTTTGGTGCTTTTAACGATCCAATCTTTTACTTCATCCCAAAGGGGTTCACGAACCATGTCATTCAAAATACGTACTGTCCCCAATTTAAACGACTGGGAAACAACGACGCGCCCTTCTGCAAACACTGTAAATTCGGTACTTCCCCCTCCTACGTCCACATAAAGAAACGTTTTCTCCGAATCGATCAAGTCTCTAAGGTCGGTTGAAGCGATCAAGGAAGCTTCTTCCGCTCCATCAATAAGATCTATATGAATTTCGGTTTCTTGCTTGATTTTTTGGGCAATTGCCTCTCCGTTGTCAGCTTCGCGCATCGCTGAAGTGGCACAAGCCCTATAGGTTTCCACCCCGTGTGTTTTCATTAAAAGACGGTACGCATTCATGGCGTCGACCATCCTTTTATAATTGGCCTCCGATATTTTTCCGTTCAGGAACACATCGGCTCCCAACCGAATAGGAACCCTCACCAAAGAGGTTTTCTTGAAATGTGGCGGTTTCTCGCCCATTTCGGTGACGGTGGTAATCAATAAGCGTATGGCATTGGATCCAATATCGATGGCCGCATATTTTTCAATGTTCAGCAAGTCAGTTCAATTTTTTTTTATAATAATCGTAAAGGGCAAATTGGGAGCGCATCTCTTCAAGTTCGTTGCGCAAATAGGCATTATCCTGGTCTTTGGTAATGATCCTTGCTTTTACATTGTCGCTCCAGCTTATTTCGAAGGTTTCCAGAAGTTCTTTTTGAATGTCTTCATCATAAATGGGGCAGGTAATTTCCACGCGGGTATCCAAATTGCGCGTCATAAAATCGGCCGAGGAAATGAAATACTTTGGGTGGCCTCCATTTTCGAAAATATACAGTCTTGGGTGTTCCAAAAATTTATCGACAATGCTGATGGCTTCAATATTTTCACTCATTCCAGGAATGCCTGGGATGAGGCTACAGATACCACGGACAATCAGTTGAATTTTTACACCGGCCTGGCTAGCATGGTACAGTTTATCGATCATCTTAAAGTCGGACAAACTATTCAGCTTTAATTTAATACCACTAGGGAGTCCTTTTTTATGGTTCTCAATTTCATGATCTATTAAGTGGTAGAAGGCATTGCGGGTATAATGTGGGGAAACAATTAAATGACGGTATTTCTTTACTTGGTAGTTAACCTCAAAGAAGTTGAATACCTTATTGATTTCCTTCCCAATTTTCTCGTTGGCAGTAAACAGGGTATAATCGGTATAGATTTTTGCCGTGGACTCATTAAAATTTCCTGTACTGATGAAGGAATAGCGTTTCAATTTTCCCTGTTCCAGGCGTTCCACAACGCAAGCCTTACAATGCACCTTTAACCCAGCAACCCCAAAAATAAGCTTTACCCCTTCCTCCTGCATTTGTTCGGCGTAGCTTATGTTCGCCGCTTCGTCAAACCGTGCACGTAATTCTATCTGGACGGTAACCTGTTTCCCATTTTTCGCAGCGTTAATCAAGGAACTAGCAATGTGGGAAACTTCCGCTAAGCGGTAAATGGTCATTTTAATGGATTGTACCTTGGGGTCCAGCGCTGCTTCCCGTAAAAACTTTACTACATAGCTAAAGGTTTGGTAGGGCGCGTAAAGCAAATAGTCTTTTTTTGCGATCTTATCCAACAAACTTCCTTGCAAGCTCAGTCCAGGAATGGGCAAAGGCTCCTTTACCTCATACATCAGGTCTTTTCTTCCCAAACTTGGAAACTTCATGTAATCCCTCCGGTTGTGGTACCGACCACCAGGAATGATGCTGTCCATGTTATCGATCCCCATTTTTTTCATAAGGAAAGCCAAGGTATCTTCCTCAATCGTGCTGTCGTAAACAAAACGCACGGGGTCCCCACTACTTCTCTTGGCAACACTTTGGGAGATTTTTTCAAGGAAACTGCGGCTAAGATCGCTATCAATATCCAATTCGGCATCCCTTGTTATTTTGATCATGTGTGCCGAAATACTTTCATAATAAAAAATGCTGAAAATGTTCCGCAAACAATGACGGATCAGGTCGTCCAGAATGATGATGTATTTTCGACCATCCTCCTCGGGAAGCACCACAAAGCGGTTGACGACCCTCGGAATCTCAATGAGGGCGTAATTTATTTTAGAAGCAAAAGTATCGTCTCCCTCTTGCATGACCATACGCACCGCTAAGTAAGCCGCACTGTCCTTAAGGGAGGGAAATTCCTCCACCTCTGAAAGCATGATTGTAACCAAGGCAGGGCTCACGACCCGGATAAAGTATTCGGAAATAAACTTGCTTTGGGATGGTGAAATCTCGGTTTCGTTGATGATATAAATATTTTCATCCCGCAACTCTTCTTGGATTTTTTCGAGGATGTCCAAGCTCATTTGCTGTTGATCGATAACTGTATGGGTAATTTCCTCCAAGAGTTCTGAAGCAGAAATCCCTCCCAACTCACTTCGGGCACCTTTGCCAACTTCCACAATGCGTTTGATTGTGGCATACCGCACCTTGAAAAATTCATCGAGATTGTTGGAAAAAATACCCAAGAACCTTAGGCGTTCCAGAACTGGGACCGAGGGATCCTCGGCTTCCTGAAGTACCCGGGCATTAAACTGCAACCAACTTAAATCGCGGTTGATGTACTTATGATGCGTTTTTAATGATGAAATGGTCACGTTCATTTTTTTAAATCCCTGGGAAATACGGTAGCTATGGTTTTACCGGTAGTAATGTTGCCCCATTGGTTTTCGCCAAATTCAATTTGAACAAATCCACAAGTAGGAACATTATCAATATACTTGTTTCCCAGCATATTTGCAATAGAGGTAAATGCATGGTTGTGCCCTACAATCATGACCGTGTCACAGTCATCGGGAAGGCCTTTTACGGTTTCCATCACTTTATGGCCACTGAAATCGTACAAATTGTGTGTAATTTCAAAATGTGCCCCTTCAACCTTAAATACCTCTTGAAAGTAGTGTGCTGTGGCCAATGCACGTTCCGCATCACTTGTCGCAATATGATCGGGCCTTTTGAAATGGTTCACTACATATTGGGAAACCAAGGTAGCGTCATTTTTTCCCCGTTCCTTAAGGGGGCGCTTGTGGTCGATGACATCAAACTCCCACGAGGATTTGGCATGGCGTACCATGTAAAGTGTTTTCATAACAGTTGGTTAGTTAGTTTCATTTCCTATTAAGGTGCCAATCGCTCGATCACCCAATCCATTCCATCCAATCGGTATCGAATACGGTCGTGCAATCGATTGGGCCTACCTTGCCAAAATTCAAATTCAACCGGGCTTACCAAATACCCGCCCCAATAGGTAGGTTTTGGAATTTCTTTTCCTTCGTATTCCAGTTCCAATTGTTTCAGTTTATTTTCCAAAAACTCCCTATTTTCAATAACCTCACTTTGCGGACTTACCAGTGCCCCAAGCTGACTTCCCTTTGGGCGGGAGGAAAAATAATTTTCGGAATCATTAGCGGTGGTCCTTTCTGCAATCCCCTTAATGATGACCTGCCGTTCCATATTGGGCCAGAAAAAAGAAAGGGAAACCTTACTGTGGAGCGCTATAGACTTTGCCTTTTCGCTTTGGTAATTTGTGTAAAAATAGAATCCGTTTTCATCGTATTTTTTTAGTAAGACCACTCTTCCCTTAGGAAAACCATCCTCTCCTAGGGTGTTTAAGGTCATGGCATTTACTTCGTCCACCCCTCCGGCCTGCTGTACGGCATAAAACCAAGTCCTGAATTGCTGCAAGGGATTTGCATCAATCGTGGTTTCGTCCAATACTCCTTTTGAATAGTTTTTACGAAACTCGTGAAGGTTGTCGCGCATAGGGCCAATGTATTATAAGATGCAAGTTACGAGTTTTGGATTTTAGGAAGCCTTTGAAGCGATTTAAATTTGGGTTAAATATCCTCCGTAGATTTTGAGTTTTCCAATTTCAATAATTTTTGTTCCAATTCCAAAATAAGGAATTCGGCAATTGGAACCTTATTGATTTTCAAATTTTCAATCGTTTTCCGAATAGTTTCGACATCTTCCATAACCGGTATTGGCTCAAAGTGCTCTTTAGGCGCAAGGGAGAAAAAAAGTTGATCGGACCACGCATTTCGCTCGGCGTCAATAACCAAATGCAATCGATCTCGGTCGCCGTGATTAGCAACGGAATGTTCAAAATTAACATTGGTATACCAGCATTCACCGGGTTTCATCGTCAAAACGTCCCCATTCAGCACAAAAGAAACTTCAGGGTTGGTAATGATAGGAACGTGCAACCGGAAACAGCCATCTTCATACCCTAGTTTGTAATCGCGATGCGGCTTGATAATGGCTCCTACCCCCAATTTCAGAATGCGTGCCGATAAGATGTTGCATTTGAAAGTCCCCAATACTTCACGAAAGTACGGCGCCCGCTCCAATAGAGGTGTTGGTTTTGGACGGAATCCTTCCGAAGGCATGGCCAAAATGTTGGTGGTATTTCCATCGTTGGCAATAAGGGAAATCGCTTTCCAATCGCCTTCATAACCATTGGTATTGAAATGCGGAACCCAGTTACTTTCCAAAACCGTATCAAGATCCCGCAACAATTTGGATTCCTCAAATTGAAAAGGAAGTTTGAGGTAGGCCGTTGTTTTTTTATTCATCATCGTAGCCATTTTATCATCGTTGGATAATCCCTTGCATCACAAAGTCCCATCCACTGCAACAAGGAAACGCCAATAAAGTTATCATTATTAAATTGATTGATGATCCATTCGGACTGGTCTTTATACCCATTTGGGTGAAACACCACTTCAGCTGGCAAATGCAGCGCCCTTAGAGCTGCATAGGACCATGCGATGGCTGCAATTTCATCGCCATCACTGGGCCAGGAAAGATCCATCAAGTCGGTGCCAATCAAATGCCTTTCTGCCGCCGAAGTTACGGCCAAATGTCCCGCTTCGTGAAGTAAGTCGCCTGGATACAGCATTTTAGCAGCATCCATCACTATTTTGTTTCCCTGAAGCGCCAAGCCTGGAAGTACACAAGGATCTTTCAATGGAGCACTAACCACTTCAACCCCAATTTCATCAAGGAATTTTAGTATTTTTTCCAGTACATCGCTTTGAGTCGCTGTTTTTTTCTTTGTTATCAGGTTTGAATCAAGAACCAAAGCATCCAAATCTGTTTCCAAAAAAAGTTTCAAGGCTTCTTTGGGTGTTTCCACAATGGGCATGCCTTTCTTATTGAAACTGGTGTTGAGCAATACGGGCAAACCAGATTGGTGTTGAAATTCTTGAATTAAGGCATAATACCGCGGATTCCATTTTTTAGTGACCGTTTGCACCCTAGCAGTTCCATCCACGTGGGTCACATTGGCCAAAGGCTGCGCATAGTCCTTTTTGGTGCGGTCCACTAAAATCATGTAAGGACTCTTCCTCCCTGATTCGAAAAATTCCTCGGCAAATTCTTCAAGCACAGAGGGGGCAAAAGGTCTAAAATCCTCACGGAATTTGATGCGTGCATTGATATGTGACTTCATCCCTTGCTTTCTGGGATCAGCTAAAATACTTCGTCTCCCAAGTGCCCTAGGCCCAAATTCACATCCCGATTGAAACCAACCTACTGTTTTACCAGCTTTTAAGAGGGTTGCGGTTTCTTTCAACAGATCGGAATCTTCGAGGTATTGATGACAATTGAAGGTATTGGACGGAAGCTCATTCAAGGCCAGTTCGATAGCTTTTTTAGAATATTCCCTTCCAAAACAGGTCGAACCATCGTGCGGCTTTTTTGGCTTATTGAAGTATTCCAGCCAGCCGTAAAAAGCACAACCAAGCGCAAGGCCATTATCCGCAGCGGCCGGCTCAAAATACCAAGCATCCGCAAGATTGGACCTTACCAGTTTGGCATTAGCAACCGCATTCAAAGCAACGCCTCCTGAGTAGCACACATTCTTGATGGGAAAATCTTTTAGCCGAATCTCAAAGCACTTTAAAACGGCCTGTTCCACCTGTTCCTGTGCCCACCTAGCCACATTGGCATAATATTGAAAATCTGCATAAAAATCTTCTTTCCCTTTTGAAGGCTTGTCGAATTGTGCTTTCCAGTCGTCGGCTACCATTAATCGACCGTCGCTGTTGAATTCGAAGACGTTCCCAAAAAAAGCCCCAGAGGTTCCATAGGGAGCCAAACCCATCAATTTTCCAGCATCTTCCATGTTCCCAAATACATAATGGCTCATTGCGGCGTAAAATCCACCAATAGAATGCTTCGTGGTTGGCAGCGATAACTCGTGCTCCTGGTATGGGGACATCACACTAAAGTCCTTCCACAGCAATTGCATTTTTTGTCCATCAAAGTGATAAAAGCTATCCTTTTCACACTGCATCTCGGGAAATTCCAGAATTGATTTTGAAATGCTCTTTGCTGCATTTGGGTGAAGCTGCAGAAATTGATCCAAAGGACTCCCACATCCGTCGATTACCATCACCCCGCAGGCATCAAAAGGTGAAGTGCCTACAGCACTGTAGGCGTGGGCCAAATGATGGGAAATCGTTATCACTGGAGGATTTCCTTTTTCTGAAAAGAGCCTTTTCCCCTGAAAATAATCGGGTTTTGGAATTTCGAAATTGGCACATTGAACCACCAAGGAAACCTCATCGAGGGTAATGCCTTCAGCATCCAAGCAATACCGAATTGCATCGGTATCGTTACCGCCATCGTGCTTAATGCGTGTAAGGCGTTCTTTTTCTATGGCAAAAACTATTTCCCCGTTTTTGAGCAAAACACATGAGCCATTGTGGGACAATCCCGTACCCAATATGTAGAGGGGTTCTTTCACTGGTTTTGCTGGGCATCGGATTCATCGTCCCTATCTTCCTTTCTAGGGGCCAGTTTATAGACAAGCCACCCGAATCCAAATACTAGATGAAGGACAATGATAATGATGATGATTGTAGTCGTGGTACTCAAGAAAAATATATGCGTTTCAAGTTGGATCGATTACCCTAAAATAGTTATTTATTGCAAATGGAAGCCTCATGTATAAAATTAGAGCTTGAATTGCTTCCCATCTTCGGCCAAAGCCACATTTTCGAAATGCAATTGGGCTTCCTTCCTAAAATCCTCAAAATTGGCGTACCGTCCCGAATAATGCCCCAAAATTAACATGCCTGCCTGCGCCATGGCAGCAATTTGACCTGCCTGTGCTGCGGTACTGTGTTTTGTTTCTTCACAAAGATGCACATGCTTTTCCAAAAATGTGGCTTCATGGTACAACACGCCAGTACCTTTAATATGGGGCACTATGGAGGGTTCAAAAGCCGTATCGCTGCAAAATGCATAACTTTTGGGTGGATCGGGATCTTTGGTGACTAGGCTGTTGGAAATAATAGTTCCATCCCTGTTGGGAACATCGTATCCCTGTTTCAACTTTGAAAAATACCCTTGGTCGATTTTGGCCGCAACGGCAGCTTTTAAATTCAATTTGCGTTCTCCAGGTTTTTCACGAAAAAGAAACCCATTGGTATATACCCTATGCCTAAGCGGAATTGTTGAAATGCTCACCTGTTCATCTTCAAAAATCAATTCGGGATCCTTTCCGTCCAACTCATGGAATAAAAGCGGGTAATTGGTCCAGCTGCTGCCTAATTTAAGCTGCAGTGTTATGGCATCTTTAATGCCCTTTGGACCATAGACATGCAATTCGGTTTCGCGCCCTAAGAGGCGGAAGGTCGAAACGAGGCCCACCAATCCGTAAAAATGATCCCCGTGCAAGTGCGAAATGAAAATGTGCTTGATGCGGGAAAATTTCACTTTGTTCTTTCGAAGTGCAATTTGAGTCCCTTCGCCACAATCCACAAGAAAAAGGTGTCCTCTCATTTCCAGTACTTGAGCCGTTGGGTTTTGATCAACCCGGGGCGTTGCAGAATGGCATCCAAGTATGGTTAAAGTCAAATGGTGTGTTTTAAAATCCGAGATCCCTTTCTATTTCTTCCATTTCAACAACATCGGCTGCCTCCTGCAGGGTGGGCACCACGATCAATTCATCTGGGACGTCATCAGGATTGATCGAGTCATTCACAATGATAAACGATTTTCCACCGGAACGGTGCGTGTTAGAGAGCACCAGTATATCAAGTAGTTCATCTAAGGAAATATGCGTGTATTTCAACAAATCGACCACTACATTTTGCTCATAAAAATGCGTTCTCATTTGTTGCTCCAAAAAGGGCAGGAATTCTGTATAAGAGCCGCGATCGTCTGCCAATATGGTGTAGGTGCCTCGATCAGTGATCTTCATATTGTTTTATTTTTGAAGCCAAAAGGTAAATGACCGCCATCCGAATGGCAACCCCATTCTGTACTTGGTCCAAAATAATGGCCTGTTTGCTGTCGGCAACATCGCTCGTAATTTCAACCCCCCTGTTAATCGGGCCTGGGTGCATGATCACAATCTCCTTGTTCAAAGAATCCAAACGCTTTTTTGTCAATCCATATTGCTGGGCGTATTCCCTGGTAGAAGGAAAATAACTACTATCCATGCGCTCGTTTTGTACGCGAAGCATGTTTGCAACGTCACACCAATTTAAAGCGGCATTTAAATTGTTCTCAACTTCTACACCTAATTCACCTATATACTTAGGAATAAGTGTTTTAGGTCCACATACTTTAACGGACGCTCCAAGTTTTTGAAGTGCAAAAATATTAGACAAAGCTACCCTGGAATGCAAAATATCGCCCACAATAACTACTTTTTTTCCTGCCACTCCACCTAAGCGCTCCCTAATGGAAAAGCAATCCAGCAGGGCTTGTGTTGGATGCTCGTGGGCACCATCCCCCGCATTGACAATACTGGCATTAATGTGCTTTGCCAAAAATACCCCTGCTCCTGGATTGGGATGCCTCATCACCACCATATCCACTTTCATGGAAAGAATATTGTTTACGGTATCAATAAGGGTTTCCCCTTTCTTGACCGACGAAGATGCTGCCGAAAAGTTGATGACATCAGCAGACAATCGTTTTTCTGCCAATTCGAAGGAGAGTCGGGTTCGAGTGCTATTTTCGAAAAAGAGGTTGGCAATGGTAATGTCCCGAAGAGATGGGACTTTCTTGATGGGCCTATTGATGACTTCCTTAAAATGGTCGGCTGTTTCAAATATCAGCTGGATATCCGCTTCAGTGATGTACTTAATTCCCAGTAAGTGATTGACACTTAGTTCGCTCATATCATTTTTCAACTAAATAAACGGCATCCTCGCCATCGTTCTCTTTCCAGCACACCTTGACTTTTTCATTTTTTATGGCATCCACCTGCCTTCCCCGATAATCCGGCTGAATGGGCAGGTGCCTGCTAAATCTTCGGTCGATCAGTACCAGGAGTTCTATTTCCTGCGGTCTTCCGAACGATTGTATTGCTGTTAGGGCCGATCGAATGCTCCGTCCGGTGTATAAAACATCGTCAATAAAAACTACTTTTTTGTCTTCAACAATGAAATCGATATTGGTTTTATTGGCTTCCAAGGGCTTATCGCTCCTTCTGAAATCATCCCGGTAAAATGTGATGTCCAAGTACCCCAAACGTATATTTTTGATTTTATAGTGGGCTTCCAAGAGTTGCTTCAGGCGCTTAGCCAAGAAAATGCCTCTTGGCTGGATGCCTATTAAAACGGTATTCTCGAACGTATCGTGATTTTCAATTAGTTGACAAGCCAAACGGTGAAGCGCAATGTTGATTTCCGTAGCGTTGAGTAGCACTTTCTGGCTCATGGAAGTTTCTGAATCGTGTTCAGGGGACAAATGTAAGGGTTTTTTGTGAATATTCACTTTTACGTTTCCATAATAAAAAAAGCCCTTCAAATACGAAGGGCCTTTTATATGCTAAATGAACGGCATTATTTTTTCTTGCCTTCCATTTTGTCTTTAATCTCTTGAAGCTTGGCATTGGCATCCCCTAAGGTAGGTTTTGCCTCTTCCGCTTGTTGGGCTGCTTTTTTGGCAGCTTGCTTCACGATCTTGGCCTCTTCTTCCTTGTGCACGGAAGCATGGGAAGCCACTACTTTTTTGAATTCCTTGTTGAATTCGATGATCATGAATTCGGCTTCTTCACCTTTCTTCAAATCAGAACCATCTTCTTTTTCCAAGTGACGCTTAGGCACAAAAGCACTGATGTCGTCATTGAAGTTCACAACGGCGCCTTTATCTACAATCTCGTCAATTTTGGCTGTGTGCTTGGTGCCAACCGCAAAGTCATCTTCATACTTGTCCCAAGGGTTTTCGGTAGTTTGTTTGTGACCCAGACTAAGCTTACGGCCTTCAACATCCAATTCCAAAACCACAACTTCCAATTGGTCACCAATATTGGTAAACTCACTTGGATGCTTGATTTTTTTGGTCCAAGAAAGATCGCTGATGTAGATTAGGCCATCGATACCTTCTTCCAATTCCACAAACACTCCAAAGTTGGTGAAGTTGCGTACAACCCCCTTGTGCTTAGAGCCCACAGGATATTTCTTGGTGATGTCGGTCCATGGATCTGGGGTCAATTGCTTGATTCCCAAGGACATTTTGCGTTCGTCGCGATCCAGGGTAAGAATTACAGCCTCCACTTCGTCTCCAACATTCACGAAATCCTGGGCACTACGCAAATGCGTGGACCAAGACATTTCGCTCACGTGGATCAATCCTTCCACACCTTCGGCTACCTCGATAAAGGCTCCGTAGTCGGCAATAACCACTACTTTACCTTTTACTTTGTCGCCCACCTTCAACTCATCGCCCAAAGCATCCCACGGATGAGGGTTCAGCTGTTTCAAACCAAGTTGGATACGGGTTTTGTCTTCATCAAAATCCAAGATAACCACATTGAGTTTTTCATCCAACTCCACAATTTCGTTGGGATGGTTGATGCGTGACCAGGAAAGGTCGGTGATATGGATCAATCCATCAACGCCTCCAAGGTCTACAAACACACCATAGGAGGTGATGTTTTTCACAACTCCTTCGAGTACTTGGCCTTTTTCAAGCTGACTGATGATTTCTTTCTTCTGTTCTTCGATATCCGCTTCAATCAATGCCTTATGCGATACTACCACGTTCTTGAATTCGTGATTGATTTTCACAATCTTGAATTCCATGGTTTTACCCACATAGATATCATAGTCGCGGATTGGTTTTACATCTATTTGGGAACCGGGAAGGAACGCTTCAATTCCAAAAACATCCACAATCATTCCACCTTTGGTTCTACATTTTACAAAACCGTTCACCACGGTTCCTTCGTCATGCGCTTTGTTTACTCGGTCCCAAGCCTTGATAGTGCGGGCTTTACGGTGTGAAAGGATCAATTGCCCGGTGGCATCTTCGCGCACGTCGATCAATACTTCCACTTTGTCCCCAACTTTCAAACCAGGGTTGTAACGGAATTCGTTCAAGGAAATTACCCCTTCACTTTTGGCATTGATGTCGATGATGGCATCGCGGTCGGTGATGTGTACAACAACCCCTTCCACCACTTCGTCATCCAAAGTATCGACAAAATTTTCCGCCACCAGTTTTTCGAATTCCTGTAATTGGCCCTCGTCTACTTGGTCGATACCTTCTTCGTAGTTGTGCCAATTGAATTCTTTCAGGAATTTTTCGGGATTTTGCTCCTTCAAGGAAACTTCCTTAACCGGTTTTTCAACTACAGTCTCTTCAGCCGTAGCTTCAATCTTTTTTGCTTTATCAGCCATTTCTTTAAACAGTTCGATTGTCCAATTTGGTCTTGAAACAATCGTTCTTTTGTATCCTGTGGTTTTACCGAAAGTTGTGCGACCATCCCACAGAAGGGTTATGGTTTTGATTTTTAGCCCTCTTTGCTTTCAGATAATGCCGCCAAAAAGGGTTGCAAAATTAATACTTTTGTTTTGATATTCAAAGGGTTTGGAAAAAGTTCTTGATTTTATCGTTTTATAAACTTTTTTGCAAGAACAATTTCTGCTGAAGTAATGTTTACCATGTACATTCCTTGAGCTAATGAAGAAACGTCAATTTGGTTTTTAGAAGAAGTTTGCAAAAGTAATTTTCCTGCTATATCATAAATTGAAACATTGGCGTCTTGATCTAGACCGAGTATGGAAATGAATCGATTTGAAGGGTTGGGCACTATGGCAACGCCAGCATCAACATTATAATTTGAAAGTCCTAGTTCTACATCATACTCTGAATAATAAATGTAGCCTTCCGCATAATCAAATATATAACTGTAGATGTAGTGAATTAAATTTTGGTGTTCATCATAATCTAATAAAGTGTGAAAATCTGTTAACCATTGATTGTTGTACCAATATTCATAGGTGTATTCTAATATATTATCAAATTCATTGAACACGGTTGTTTCCCTCACCTTATTTTCCCAACCACTGTTCCAGATTTCCTGCAATTCTTCTGTTAGAAGGTTTGATGTATTATACGTTAGTGTTTTTCTTTCTGAATTTATCCAAGCATTTGTTTCCCATACTTGAGTAATCTCTTCAACAATATCATGATGTGCGTTATACGTAGTAAAAAGTTGCGAATCGTTATCCCAATGACTCGTTGTTTCATTCCATAAATAGATCCCTGTTTCCACAGGATAGCCATTGGCATCGTTTGTATAGTCATACTTTTTCTTGGTATCCCAATTTTCTGTTGTATTGTTCCAGTCGCTGTATTTTATTTCTTCAATTATAAAATTACTCGCGTCATAAGCGTAGTAGGATATATTAATTCTATTCCATTCGTATTGGTTTTCACTGGAATATTTTTGGTATTCCGCATGCATGGCAATATTTTCATTGGCATCGTACTCATTAATGGTCTTTCTTAGGGTTTGCCATTGATTTAGGCTATAATTCCAAGAATCATGCATATATTCTAAAAGTTTTCGATTGGTATTGTAATTGTAAGTATCGCTTTGGTTCAAAAACCAAGCATTAGTATTTGAATCCCATGAATATCTATTAGCCGTCAACGGAAGATGAACATCATAGGTATTCTCAAACCGTAAATAATTGCGCCATGATGAAATACTCCCGTCCCAAAGTTGCCTTATTTCTTCAAGCTTATTGTAGTAAGCATCGTATTCGTAATGTTTCTTTGCGCTATTTACCCACGCATTTGTAGTAAAGTCAAAAGTTTCCAATAAAATGTCTTTTACGCTATTTAGATGGATTTCGTCATAACTATAGGTTTCCCTATTATAATAAGCATCAGACTCACATCCAGCATCAGGCGTGTTTTTGGTTTCTTTAGTCGCTACGTTGCCATTTATATTATAAGTATAGTAACTTTTTGTAGGCTGGTTCTCACAAGGTTCAATAAAATCATCAAAGTAATAATTGATAATAGAATCTTTCAAAAAAACTAAAGTGTTGGCATCTCTGTTTTGTTTTTGAAATTCGGATTGTTTTTTTACCAATGAATCGATGGATATGCCACGAAAATCATTATCCTTTTCATTTTGACAAATGGCTGAAACATTGAAAAGCAATAGAAAAACAACTGGACTAAACACTAGATTATTCATATCTAATTTATTAAACCAATACAAGATAGTAAAGAAATCCAATCAAAATAAGTGACACAATTATTTTTTAAGATTAACTGTTTGTTTTTCAGATTTTCTGCCAGCAAATAGATTGCTTTTGTAATTTTGATTTCAAGGTGTTTTTTAAAAGAGATTTTGAAAATTAAAAAGTTCTATCTTTAATAAATTTTGGTTTTTTATGAGAACAGGAAGACTTGAAGCGTTTAGTGATGGGGTTCTGGCCATTGTCATTACCATTATGGTATTGGAGTTGAAAGCACCAAAAGAAGTTACCTTGGAAGCCCTAAGCCATGAATGGCCGGTTTTTGCCAGTTATTTATTCAGTTTTATTTATTTGGGGATTTATTGGAACAACCACCACCACCTATTTCAAATTACCGAAAAGGTAAATGGCAAAATCCTTTGGGCGAACCTGCATCTACTCTTTTGGCTTTCCTTAGTACCTTTTACCACTTCCTGGTTGGGCGAAAACCATTTGGACCCCACCCCTGTTGCGCTATACGGCTTCAATTTATTGATGAGCGCCGTGGCTTATTTTATCTTGCAAGGAGCCATTTTGCGCTTCCATGGGGATGATTTCATTTTGAAGAAACAAATTGGCAAAGACTGGAAAGGAAAAATGTCGCTTGTTTTTTATGTCCTTGGACTATCATTGTCCTTTTGGAATACCTGGCTGGCCATTGGCTTCTATGTGCTTGTAGCTATCATGTGGATTGTACCAGATCGCCGCATTGAGAAGCACATTTCATGACCCATACCCCTTTTTTAGTTAAAATTTGTTAAATCATTACTTTGTTATACATAGTACTGTAACAAAATATATTTGTTGTCGTCTATTGGGTACAATCATTAATCAAAAAACGAACAAAACCATGAGAACTTTAGATCGCAACACCTTAACAGAAAAACCTAAAAACAGTGTAGGATTTTTGTGGAACAGCAAAAGACGTTACCGCTAAACAATTAAAACCAACAGCCATGAACCGATTTCTGAAGATCCACAGCACGAACCGAGGTGAGCAAAGACGGAAGGACCTTCATTACCTAAAAAGAATTTGCCCTCCTTATTTTCACACCGACTGGAATGAATGGAGCGAACCCATTCAACTGTAAGAACAAAAAACCGCTCAAATGAGCGGTTTTTTTTATACCCTTTTGGCGATTCGATCCTTGGTCAGTTGCAGAATGACGTGAAATTGATCCTCCTCATCCATCTCACTAGTATCGAGGACTATTGCATCATCGGCTATCCTGAGGGGTGAATCTGCCCTGGTGGAATCGATTTGGTCGCGTTCCATTACATTTTCGAGCACCGCATCAAAATTTATAGAATCCCCTCTCTGTAACAGCTCTTCATAACGTCTTTGCGCTCTTACATCCACTGAAGCAGTCATAAATATTTTCAATTCAGCCTTTGGGAATACCACGGTACCAATATCCCGTCCATCCATTACAACCCCACCATTGCGCCCCAAAAGTTGCTGTTGTTCCACCAATTTCTTGCGCACTTCCGAAACGGTAGCAATAGGGCTTACAAATTCGGAAACCTGTAGAGTTCTGATTTGGCGCTCAACGTTTTCTCCATTCAAATACATTTCCTGTTTGCCTTCAGCATTGGGTTTAAAATCCAAATGGATGTCGTTCAATGCTTTGACAAGGCTAGATTTATCAAAATGGGTTTCGGAGATAAATTGTTTGCCAAGCGCGAAGAGGGTCACGGCACGGTACATCGCCCCAGAATCGACATACAAATAACCAATATAATCGGCCAATTGCCTGGCAACCGTACTTTTGCCCGTAGACGAATGGCCATCAATGGCAATGGTAATTTTATGCATTATTGCAGATTGATGTTGAGACCGAAAAAACTGGTGGCCGCCGCCGAATTGTATTTGGAATACGCATAGCTTAGCCGAAGTTTGTTCAATCGAATTCCGAAGCCGGCACTAATGCCCGCAAAGGAACGCTGCTCCAAGATACGCAATTCTTCCCCTCTTCTAAAATTATAGCCCAAACGTATGTTGAATCCGCTTTCGGGAAACAATTCGATGCCCACAATCATGTGCCGCAGCGTATTATCTATAAAATTGATCTTTTCTGAAGTGGAATTTCCCTCCAAATCAATTTCATCCCTATTAGGATTGGCAAAGGCTACATTCCAGGTTTGCAGGTTTTCAAGCGTAAAATGCCACCGAATTGGAATGTTCTGTAAGGTTTGTGAGATGCCAAAAACCAATTCGAAAGGCAGTCTTTCATAAGTGTTGTCGTAGGGCGAAATTTGAGTTCCCAGATTTCTCCCAACCAAGGCAATGTTTAAGTCCCAATCTTCGTATACGTACATTAAGGCAACATCCAACGCCACTCCCATAGAGGTATATTGTTCCAATTTGGAAGAAATAAATTTTACATTGCCACCAATGTGAAATCGGGTAAATGCAATATTCCTAGCATGCCCAAAACTTACGGCCACCTCCCCGCCCCCAAAGCTATCTGTCGGGTTTCCCTGCTCGTCATAACCATCAAATTTTCCATAATTGATGTAGGTAATCCCAGCGTGAAGCACTTGAGTTCTTCGATCCCACAGGTAGGCATAACAGGCTGTGCCATAACTCACGTCCCCAAGGTAATTGTTGTAGTTCAGTGACAATTGATTGTCCATTTCGGGGTTGATACTCGCAGGGTTGTAAAGGGCTTGTGTGGGGTCGTAGTCGTAATTGGTTACCACTTTACCTCCCAATGCCACTTGTCGTGGAGAAATGCCCAAATTGAGGAATTGATAGGTCGATTTCCCACCTACCTGTGCGGTAAGCAAGGAGGAAAGGGTAAGGAATATGAAAAAAAATAGTTTCTGGACCATCAACCAAATAGCACTTCCTTCGAATTAAACGAGTACAATGATAATTTATTTTTAGGAGGGAAAAAAGGTTTGCCGTTACATCAGCAGATGCTTAGGTTAACTTTTTTGCGTTCTTGACTTTTTGATGGGTTATGGCAACCTCCAATACTTCACTCATTTCCTTTACATAATGGAAGGTTAGTCCTTTAAGGTATTCCTCCTTGATTTCTTCAATGTCCTTTCGGTTTTCCTCACAAAGCACTATTTCCTTAATCCGTGCCCTTTTAGCGGCCAAGATTTTTTCTTTGATTCCGCCTACAGGCAGCACCTTGCCCCGCAATGTGATTTCCCCGGTCATTGCCAAACTCTTTTTCACTTTTCGTTGCGTAAACAAAGAAACTAATGAGGTAAGCATGGTTATTCCCGCACTTGGGCCATCTTTTGGGGTGGCGCCTTCCGGAACATGAATGTGCACATTGTAGTTTTCAAATACACCGGGATCTATTCCTAATTGGGTTGCATTGGATTTTATGTACTCCAAAGCGATTGTGGCAGACTCTTTCATGACCGTGCCCAAGTTTCCGGTCATGGTCAAATTGCCTTTCCCTTTAGATAAGGCCGACTCAATAAAGAGAATGTCCCCACCCACACGGGTCCAAGCCAATCCAGTAACTACTCCTGCAACGTCGTTGTTTTCGTATTTGTCCCGTTCCATTCGTGCAGGGCCTAAAACATCCTCTATAAGTTCATCGCTTACCTTGGGATCGTAAGATTCTTCCATTGCGATTTTCATAGCGGCATAACGCACCATTTTGGCAATTTGCTTTTCCAAAAGCCGTACCCCACTTTCCCGGGTATAGCCTTCTACAATTTTCTCAAGTTGTTTCTTCCCAATGCTCAAGTGCTTGGTTTCCAATCCGTGTTCCTTTAATTGCTTCGGTAGCAAATGGCGTTTTGCAATCTCTACCTTTTCTTCAATGGTGTAGCCCGTAACCTCAATAATTTCCATACGGTCGCGCAAGGCCGGTTGAATGGTGCTTAAACTATTGGAAGTTGCAATAAACATTACTTTGGAAAGGTCGTAGCCCAATTCAAGAAAATTATCGTAAAACGAATGGTTCTGTTCCGGGTCCAACACCTCCAACATGGCCGAAGACGGGTCGCCCTGGTTTCCTACCGAAAGTTTGTCTATTTCATCCAATACAAAAACCGGATTGCTCGTCCCCGCTTTTTTGATACTTTGTACAATGCGCCCCGGCATGGCCCCAATGTAAGTTTTTCGGTGACCACGTATCTCTGCTTCGTCGCGGAGCCCCCCTAGGGACATGCGCACGTATTCCCTGCCCAAGGCTTCTGCAATCGATTTCCCCAAGGATGTTTTTCCTACACCGGGTGGTCCATACAGACATAGGATGGGCGATTTCATGTCGTTGCGAAGTTTAAGTACTGCAAGGTATTCGATAATCCGCTGCTTAACATCATCCAATCCGTAGTGATCCCTATCCAGGATTCTTCGGGCTCTTTTCAGGTCGAATTGATCCGTACTGTATTCATTCCATGGTAACTCCAGCAAAAGGTCCAAATAATTGCGCTGTATGCTAAATTCGGCTACCTGAGGGTTCATTCGCTGCAATTTTGAAATCTCCTTTTCAAAATGCTTGGCCACGTCTTCGTTCCAATGCTTGGTTTTCCCTTTGGCTTTCATCTCTTCGATTTCGGCTTCGTAGGACATCCCTCCCAGTTCCTCCTGAATGGTTTTCATTTGTTGTTGAAGGTAATATTCCCGCTGTTGCTTCGAGATATCACTTTCTACCTTGGATTGGATGTCCATACGGAGGGACAGTTTCTGCAATTCAATGTTCAAGAACTTGAGTGTTTCCATCGCACGTTCCTTTAAATCGTTGATCTCAAGGAGTTTTTGTTTTTCCTCGACGGAAATATTGAGGTTGGAACACACAAAATTCACCAAAAAAGAAGTGCTTTCAATATTCTTGATTGCAAACGCCGCATCGGTAGGGATGTTTGGACTGTCCTTGATGATTTCTATGGCCAAATCCTTAATCGAATCAATGATTGCAGCAAACTCCTTATTGTCTTCAGCTGGGCGAGCTTCCTTAACCTCCTTTATGGTAGCGGTTAGGTAGGGCTCGGAAGTAATCAATTGGGAAACTTCAAAACGCTTTTTCCCTTGAATGATTACGGTCGTATTTCCATCAGGCATTTTCAACACCTTAAGAATCCGCGCCACGGTCCCAGTGGTATTGATGTCATTAAGGCCGGGGTTTTCTTGCGCCTCATCTTTTTGGGAAACGACACCAATAACCTTCCCTCCTTTATTGGTCTCGTTGATAAGTTTTATGGATTTATCCCTCCCTGCCGTAATAGGAATGACCACACCAGGAAATAAGACCGTATTCTTTAAGGGCAATATGGGAAGGGTCTCGGGCAAGTCTTCTTTGGAAATGGCATCTTCATCTTCTGGAGTCATCAAAGGAATCAACTCGGCATCTTCATGCATGTCCTGTAATGACAAACTGTCTAGATTCATAAGCTTTGCTTTCATCATGATATAAAATAAGACAAACTGTCACAAACACTACGCCCGCAACAATCTTCTTTTGTATTTTAGGTATTCAAAATTTTATATAAATCTGGTAAATGCTGCATTGAAGCACTTTTTCACCTTATCAAAGACAATAGTTGTGCCATGAAAGTTTTTGGTAGGAAGTGTAACATTTTTTTGCCTGGCACATCTATGGAGTAAACGATTGTTTTTTTGACACTAGCCAACCATCAAATCGAAAAGTTAATCGCTCTTTGCAAAAAAGGGAATCAATTGGCCCAATTGGAGGTATACAATCGGTATCACAAAGCCATGTACAACATCGCGTTACGCATTGTAAAAGATACTGCGGAAGCCGAGGATATCATGCAAGAATCGTTCATCGCCGCATTTCAAAAGCTCGATAGCTTTAAAGGTACGGCAACATTCGGTTCCTGGCTGAAACGCATTGTGGTGAACAACAGCATCGTCCAGTACCGAAAAAACCAACGCTTCACCGAAATTCCTGAAAATGGTATTAAGGATGAAGCTACCGAGGAAACGATGGACACCGAGGATTATACCCAAATAAGGGTACAGCAAGTCCTGAAGGGTTTGCAGGGGATTCACACCAGTTACCAAACGGTCTTGACCTTGCATTTTATTGAAGGTTACGACTATGAGGAATTGTGTGAAATTCTTAATATCAGCTATGCCAATTGTAGAACATTGATTTCCAGAGCCAAAGACAGTTTGCGTAAAAAATTAGAAACTCTATGAAACAAAAAGACTCCATAACGCAATTATTCGAGAACCTGAAAGGCACGTTCGATTTGGAAGAAACTCCTATTGGGCATGAAAAGCGGTTCATGGAGAAATTGCACGAGCTTCATGCCAAGCAATCAAAACCATCGCGTTCTTGGTGGAAACCCCTTTCCATTGCAGCCACTATTGCCCTCCTTTTGGGCGTTGGTTTCTATAGCATGGATTCCAAGGATAGCTCGATGGATTTGGCCAGTGTATCTCCAGAAATGGAAAAAACCCAATCCTTTTTTCTCACAACCATCAACCAAGAAATCGAAACCCTGAAAAGCTTCGAAAATGAAGAGTCCAAAGCGCTGGTAGACGATGCATTGCGAAGACTTCAGGTATTGGAAAACGATTACATAACCCTGGAAGCCGATTTGGCGTCGAGTGGAAACGACCAAAGGGTCATCGCCGCTATGATCGCCAATTTCCAGAGCCGAATCGAAATCCTTCAACAAGTAATAACCACCTTAGAAGAAATTAAAACACTTAAAGCAAACAAAAATGAAACGACTATTTAATACGATTTTATGGACCTTATTCTTGCCTGTGGCCCTAATAGCGTCCAACAATCCAAACCCCAACGGGAAATACACCAAGGAAAAGACCCTCAAAAAAGAATATTCGGTAAATAAAGATGCCGAACTCACCGTGGACAACAGTTATGGCAACATCGATATTGTGACCTGGAACGAAAACAGGATCGTGATCGAAGTGCATATTAAAACCAACGGAAATGACGAGGAAAAGGTTCAAAATAAACTGGACAACATCGATGTCGACTTTTCGGGCAGCCCCTCCAAGGTAGTTGCAAGGACCGTTTTCAAAGATCGAAAAAGCTCTTCCTGGAGCTGGTGGGGCAACAACAATAACAACGTGAACATGGAGATCAACTACACCATCAAAATGCCCCTAAGCAATAGTGTGAACCTTAGCAACGATTATGGGGGCATTAATTTGACCACGCTGAATGGCCCTGCAAAAATCAATTGTGACTATGGGCAAATCAACATTGGGCAACTCAACGCCGACAACAATTCGCTAAACTTCGATTACACCAAAAATTCGACCATCTCGTACATGAAAAGTGGTAAAATCAATGCGGATTATTCCGGATTCACTCTTGAAAAAGTAGACTTTCTGGAATTGAACGCTGATTACTCTCACTCGGATATCAGAGAGGTAAAAGAAATTAAGTACAATAATGATTATGGCAAGCTTTCCATTGGTACCGTTGGACAATTGTCCGGAAGTGGGGACTACATCCCGCTGAAAATTGAAACGCTCACCGGTAGCCTTGATGTAAACACCGATTACGGTTCCGTAAGCATCGACCTTATGAAATCCTCTGTGAATAAAGTCTTGATCGATTCGGAGTATGCCTCCATTAAGCTGGGGTACGAAAGTAGTTTTAGCTTCGACTTTTTTATCGACCTCTCCTACACAAACTTGAGTGGTGAGGAAGATTTGGAGGTAATGAAGACTTCAAAAGATTATTCAAAGAAAACCTATAGTGGCTATCACGGTTCTAAAAATTCCGGAAATACCATTACAATCAATTCTGAATATGGGGGCGTAACCCTCCGAAAAATTTAACACTTAAACACCATGAAAAAATTAGCAACACTAGTATTGGCGTTAGCCACCCTTTGTGCAACGCAATCCCTCAAGGCTCAATGGGGAAATAAAAAAATTGTGGGCAGCGGCAACGTAACCACCCAGTCCGTAAAAACAGGTAATTACGATGCCATCAAAGTGGTAGGGTCCATGGACGTCCATTTGATGAAAGGTTCCGAAGGGAATATCTCCGTGACCACCGACGACAACTTGCACGAGTATTTAGTGATAGAAGTGGAAGGTAACGAATTGGTAATTAAAACTGAAAAGAATTACAATTTGCATACCCGCAAAGGAATTCATGTTACGGTTCCCTTTCAGGATTTGTCGGAGGTAAAGTTGGTTGGCTCTGGAGATATTGACACCAAGGATCCTATCAGTGCGAATGAATTTGAAGTGACCCTTACCGGTTCTGGAGATATTGAATTGCTGTTGAATGTGAATTCTGTTGAATCTACTATCACCGGAAGTGGCGATGTAACGCTTAAAGGCACTGCAAACAATCTAGAGGTCAATGTAACAGGAAGTGGTGATTTTTCAGGCTTTGATCTGGAAGCCAACAATACCGATGTACAAGTTAGCGGATCTGGAGATGCTAAAGTAGTAGCAAAACAAACGATCAAGGCTAGGGTCAATGGCTCTGGCGATATTACCTACAAAGGAAACCCTGAACGCAGCGATACCAAATCGTTTGGATCTGGGGACATCAACTCTTTTAAATAAGCCTATATTTCAAATAAAAGCCGCTCCATTGAGCGGCTTTTTTTTACATTTTAGTCGATTAAATCTTTATCACAAATTGTCCTTGTGTTACTTGATAGACTTCTGGAAAGTTGCTTAACGGGTCATTAGCTGTAAAAGTAAAAACACCCTCTATGACTCCAGTGCTGTATTCGTAGCTAGTAATGGTTAGTGTGCCTGGATTGGACTTATACAATACAGGGGTATTCCCAATATCTGGATTTACAATGCCAACGCTCTCCGTTCCTTCTACCGTAAAAGGAGCCATTTCATGATCTCCAGCTACAATGTCGATAGGAAAAACCAGACTTATACTTTGGTTAGTATCTGCGTTTTCGGTAGTTAAATTCACAAGGGTCATTCCCTCAAAAGGACTTTGTTGGATCGTAATTGAAGTTGAAATATATTCCACTCCGTCAAGAAAAGCGGAAAACGAATTTTCCACGGCCCCAGAACTTGGCAAATAATCCACATTAAACTCCCCTTCAGTGATTTCGACGATGGTTGGGTCGTTGTTGAGAGGGTCGCTTGCAGTAAAGGAAAATTGGGCGGCTAATTTGCCTGTATAAAATCCAAACTCGGTGAAGGTTATAGATCCCGATCCTGTGGTCAAAGTTCCAGAGCCATCACCAGCCATATAACTTCCGGTTAGGACTGCTCCGTTCAGGATGGGTTCAAACGCAAAAGTGCCAATTCCTAAGTTAGGAGGGATGAAAAATTGAATCTGGCCTCCATTGCTATCCACGGCCGTAACTTTAATAAGTGGTTCAGTACCCAAAAGAATTTCTTCCGCTGCAAATTCAATATCCACAAATTCGGTTCCATCAACATTGGCAAAGAAACTGTCGTCAGGATCGTTCAAAATCGTGTCATCATCAATGGTACAATCGTTAGGCTGTACACTACCGCTTAAAACATCAAAATCAATGGCATTGAACACACCCTCTGTTATTACTACGGTTTCGGTAGTAGTACCCCCAGAGCCGTCATCAACTTCGCGAACCGCAACAAAGGAAAAAGTTCCCGTTACGGTTTGATTCTCTGCGTCGTATGCTGAAATAGTAGCCGTACCCCCGCCCCCTAAGAGGGCTGAAGATACAAAACCATTGCCAGGGTCGCTCACTTTGATAAAGCTCCCAAAAGCAGAAAACAACGATAGGTCGAAGGTACATTCGCCAACATTGGATATGGTAAGTACTATAAGGTTTCCGCTACTATCCTGACCTGAGAGCAGTAAAACCCCATCGTTAAGTTGGCCTGAGGTAATAGTGGCATCGAAAGCTTCCCCGTTTACTGTTGCGGTAAAATCCCCAGCATTACTCCCGTCATCGGTTATGAAATTTCCTTCCAGTGGTTCGTTTTGACATGCAATAAAACTGAATGCCATCAGGGCAGAGAGCATCCAGCGTAAGAATCGATTCTTTTTCATAAGTAAGTATTGCGTTTGCTAGAATAACGCAAACATAAGTAAAAAATGTGTATTCCCCTTATTTCTTTGGCACCCTAAACAACAAAACGACCCCTGTCAAAAAGAATACAATCAAAAAAACAATGGAATAACGCATGCTTCCCGTTAATTGCTCGATGTAACCATAGAGGAACATCCCTATGATGATCCCTATTTTTTCGGAAACATCGTAAAAACTGAAGTAGGAAGTAGTGTCTTCGGTTTCGGGCAAAAATTTGGCGTAGGTAGATCGTGAAAGCGATTGCACCCCACCCATTACCAATCCTACAAAAATTGCTGCTATGTAAAATTGTGTTGGTGAAACGATAAAATAAGCATAGACACAAATAACCATCCAAAGCACATTCACATATACTAGAGCCTTAATATTCCCCACCTTTTCAGAAACCCGCGCCATTAAAAATGCGCCCAACGCCGCAATGAGCTGAATTAGTAAAATACTCACAATTAGCCCAATAGTACGTTCACTATCACTACCCCACTCCAGTTCTTGTTCTCCAAAATAGGCTGCTGCCAGCATCACCGTTTGCACGGCCATACTGTACACAAAAAAAGCAATGAGGTAACGTTTTAATTTGAGTTGATTCCCAAGTTCGCTCCAAATCTTTTTCAATTCATGAAAGCCGTCAAATAACACTTGCTTGGTTAAGGGACCATCGGCCTTATTACCCTTGGGGAGGTATTTATAGGTGTACTGACTGAAACCAATCCACCAAACCCCTGTTAAAATGAAAGACAATCTGGTTGGAAAAGCTTCACTTTCAAAACCGAAAGTTTCGTAAAACAAAATCAATCCCAAACACACAAGCAGTAATAGTACACTGCCGATGTACCCCATGGAGTAACCTTTGGCACTTATGTGGTCATGCTGTTCCGGAAATGCGATATCAGGCAAATATGAATTATAAAATACAATGCTCCCCCAAAAACCGACCAAACCCAACAAATAGCAAAGCAACCCAAAATAAATGTGTTCCAAACTAAACCAATAAAGGGCAATGGTACTGAAAGCTCCCATATAGCAGAAAAATTTCAGAAATACTTTTTTATTGCCTAAATAGTCGGCAACACCGGACAGGAGTGGCGAAATTATCGAAACGATAGCAAAGGCAATGGCAGTGGTGTAAAAAATTAAGGGGCTTCGCCTAAAAAGAGTACCAAAAACTTCTATTTCTTCAATCCCCGCACTTCTAAAAAGTGCCCCATAAAAAAGTGGGAAAATGGCAGATGCAATGACAAGGCTATAAACAGAATTGGCCCAGTCGTAAAAAGCCCAAGCCGATAAGAGCTTTTTGCTCCCTTTTGGTAAGTTGGTCATAATAAAAAAAGCTGTACATGACAGCTTTGGTTTTGATTGGTTATCGTTTAAAGCTGGTTACTCCAAATTTTTTCGCTTCCTCTTTCGCAGCAGGGGCCCAACTGGTAATATTGTTGATGCGGGTATCGCTGGAAGGGTGCGTACTCAAAAATTCTGGTGGAGCATTCCCTCCTGCATTGGCCTTCATTCGTTCCCACAATTCGGCAGCAGCCATGGGTTCGTAACCGGCTATAGCCATAAGGTACAGCCCTATCTGATCTGCTTCGCTTTCGTGTTTTCTGCTAAATGGAAGCATGATACCTACCGTAGTTCCTATTCCATAAGCTTGATTGAAAATTTGTTGGTTTTTGGAATCCTTACTCAATGCCACATTTCCAGCAACAGCGCCTAGGGTTTGAAGCTCGGCAGCACTCATCCGTTGCTGTCCGTGATTGGCCAATGCATGGGATACTTCGTGTCCTAATATAGCCGCCAATCCAGCTTCTCCTTGTGCTACAGGCAAAATTCCGGAATACACCACAATCTTTCCCCCGGGCATACACCAAGCGTTTACGGTAGGATCATTCACCAAGTTGTATTCCCATTGATAATCCTTAAGATAGCCTGGATATCCATTGGCATTCAAATATTTTTCGGCTGCCGCTGCAATCTTTTGACCAACATTTTTGACCATTTGGGCTTCTTTTGTCCCGGTAACAACATCGTGTTCGGAGAGAAACTGGCTGTATTCTTGAAAAGCCATCGGAAAAAGCTGCGAATTGGGAACCAGCGCCAAGGTTTTTTGTCCAGTAAATGGATTGGTGGCGCAGGATAGAAAAAGAAAAATAACAAATACCGAAGAAACAATTTTTTTCATGATGCGAAGTTTGAGTCTCAAAGTTTGGTTAAATATAACGATATTTACAATTAATATGCCGCAACAAAAACAAATCCAGATAGTTTTTTTGGAATGACTTTTGAGATAAACTTGAAAAAAAATGATATGAAAAAACTTTTTGCCCTTTCGCTCATTACGATCCTATCCCTAACCGCCTGTGAAGGCCCTGAAGGACCGCAAGGCCCACCAGGAATCAATATACTTGGACAGGTCTTCGAAGTAACCATCAACCTTAACAGCAGTAATAATTTTCAACGAATTGTCACAATCCCTTCTTCGATAGAGGTTTATGAAAGCGATGTCATCCTTGTCTATCGCTGGGAAGGCTCTTTCAATGGCGACGACATCTGGACGCCACTACCCGTAACCTATTTTACAGAAGATGGGGGAACGTTTCTATATGCATTCAATCACACTTTCTACGACCTGGAGTTTTTCTTGGATGCAAATTTCGACCAAACAGTGTTAGGTCCTGAATGGACCAACGACCAAAGTTTCCGAATTGCCATCGTTCCAGCCGAGTTTGCAGATGCCAATCTCACGATGGAACAGTTGGAAAATTCAGCACAAGTTGAATTTATCGGAAACTAAAAATCATAACATATGAAAAAGGTAGTGTTGCTAATTGCGGCAATGACGCTATTGGGTTGCAATTCCAAAGCCCAGGATTCAAAAAACCAAAACGAAGGGAACGAAACTTTTAAGATCAATAAAACAGATTCCGAGTGGAAGTCGGAGCTAAACGACATGCAGTATTATGTACTCAGAAAAGCAGGAACAGAGCCCGCATTTTCAAGCCCTTTAAATAAAAACTATGAGCAAGGGGTCTACGTATGTGCTGCCTGCAATACGCCGCTTTTCAAAAGCGAACACAAATTTGACAGCGGTACCGGCTGGCCCTCTTTCGATCAGGAAATAAAGGGCAATGTGGCCTTTTCTACCGATTATAAAATTGGCTACGCCCGTACAGAAGAACATTGTGCCATTTGTGGCGGACATTTAGGGCATGTTTTTGATGATGGCCCACGAAACACAACAGGTAAGAGGCATTGCATCAATGGTGTAGCGTTGAAATTTATTCCGGAACATGAATAAGTACCCTATCCAAAAATCAGAAGCTGAATGGAAAGAGATCCTAGGAGAAGAACGGTATCGCATTTTACGAGGCAAGGGTACGGAACGCCCTTTTTCAGGGTCGTATAACCTGCATTTTGAAGAGGGAATTTACGCTTGCGGAGCTTGCCACACCCCGTTGTTTAAAGGTGATAGCAAATTTGAAAGCGGATGTGGTTGGCCCTCTTTTGATGAAGCAATGGAAGGGGCTATTGAATATGTAAGGGATACTTCTTTTGGAATGATTCGCACGGAAATTCTCTGTGCCAGCTGTGGAAGCCATTTGGGGCATGTTTTTGATGATGGCCCCACCGAAACCGGTCAACGGTATTGTGTTAATTCCCTTTCCATCGATTTCAAAAAGAAGTGATTGTCCCAAAAAACAATCTTTCCTTTAAACTTCCCAACACATTTCGTAAATTCGCTTCGTTAAAAACCACCATTAAAACATCATAATGAGCAAATACGATATCATTGTTTTGGGAAGTGGCCCCGGAGGATATGTTACTGCCATCCGCGCTTCTCAATTGGGCTTCAAAACAGCTGTTGTCGAAAAGGAAAATTTGGGAGGTGTCTGCCTTAATTGGGGTTGTATCCCTACTAAAGCCTTGCTGAAAAGCGCCCAAGTATTTGACTATTTAAAGCATGCCGAGGACTATGGTTTGACTGTGAAAGATGCCGATAAGGATTTTGGTAAAGTAATTCAGCGTAGCCGTGGTGTTGCAGACGGAATGAGCAAAGGGGTTCAATTCCTGATGAAAAAAAACAAAATCGATGTCATTGAGGGGTACGGCAAATTGAAGCCAGGCAAGAAGATTGAAGTGGATGGCAAAGACTACAGTGCCGACCATATTATTATCGCTACTGGGGCAAGATCCCGCGAGCTTCCAAGCCTGAAACAAGACGGGAAAAAAGTCATTGGATACCGAGAGGCCATGACTCTCGACAAACAACCCAAAAAAATGATCGTTGTGGGAAGTGGTGCCATTGGGGTGGAATTCTCCAATTTTTACAACAGCATGGGCACCGAGGTAACCATTGTTGAGTTTTTGCCCAATCTAGTCCCCTTGGAGGACGAAGAGGTTTCTAAACAATTTGAACGTAGCTTCAAAAAAAGTGGTATCAACGTAATGACCAATGCTTCGGTCGAAAGTGTGGACACTTCAGGAAAAGGGGTTAAAGCCAAGGTGAAAACCCAAAAAGGGGAAGAAACCCTTGAAGCAGATATCGTTCTTTCTGCAGTGGGCATCAGTTCAAATATTGAAAATATTGGATTGGAAGATGTAGGCATTGTTACGGATAAAGGGAAGATTATGGTGAACGATTGGTACCAAACCAATATTCCCGGCTATTATGCCATTGGGGATGTAGTGCCAGGTCCTGCCCTCGCCCACGTTGCTTCTGCCGAAGGTATTACTTGCGTTGAAAAGATTGCAGGGTTGCATGTAGAGCCTATCGATTACGGAAATATCCCAGGCTGTACGTATACTTCACCCGAAATTGCAAGTGTGGGCCTAACGGAAAAACAAGCCAAAGAGAAAGGATACGATATTAAAGTGGGGAAGTTCCCGTTCAGTGCCAGCGGAAAAGCCAAAGCATCCGGCGCATCCGATGGGTTTGTGAAGGTGATTTTTGATGCAAAATACGGAGAATGGCTTGGTTGCCACATGATTGGCGCCGGTGTAACCGACATGATAGCGGAAGCCGTAGTTGCCCGAAAATTGGAAACAACAGGACACGAAGTCCTGAAGGCCATTCACCCCCACCCTACCATGAGTGAAGCGGTAATGGAAGCTGTAGCCGATGCTTATGGCGAAGTCATCCATTTATAAAATATTTTAACCTGAAGAAAAAGCCGCAGTTGTGGCTTTTTTTATTTGAGAAAACTTTGTAGGGCCAGTTCGTAACTCTGCAGCCCGAACCCCAAGATTACCCCTTTCGCTCCCGAAGAAATGTAGGAATGGTGCCGAAACTCTTCCCGTGCAAAAGTGTTGGAAATATGCACTTCGATAACAGGTGCCGAAATGGCTTTAACGGCATCGCCTATCCCTACCGAGGTGTGGGTATAAGCAGCTGCATTTAATAGGATGCCATCGTGGTCAAATCCGACTTCTTGAATCTTATCTATCAACTCCCCTTCAATGTTTGATTGAAAATAGGAAAGTGCTATTTTGGGGTATTTACTTTTCAAGGTAGTATAAAACTCTTCGAAGGATAAGTCCCCGTAAATATCCTTTTCCCGCTTTCCCAACAGATTCAGGTTGGGGCCATTGATGATGATGATTTTCATTTTAAAAAATAACCTAGCGAAAGTTGTAAATTTCTGTTTTGGATACCCTCACCGTTTTTAGCAATTCCCGTAATTCCCAAAATATAACGAAGCTGGATCAGCCATTTTTGCAAATTGACCTGAGCGCCAAAAGCAAGCCCAAAATCAAACGTACTCAAACTACTGGCATCCGTGGAAGTTAGCTCGTCTTCAAATTCGGAAATATCCCCACTAACTTCTCTTAAGTTGATGGAATGATTCAGCAACAATCCCAACTGTGGACCCGCTTGAAGGCTCAATTTTCCTATAGGGCTGTAATTCAACATGACCGGTAGGTTCAAATAATCAAAGTGAAAAACCGGAGTGGCATAAGAAGGTGCTTGATCCGCATAAAAACGATATTCAGTTTTGCCTCCCACAAAACCCTGCCTCGAATAGAGAATTTCCGGCTGCACCCCAAATGTTTCGGAGCTATTTAACAGACCTATTATTCCAAAATGATATCCTAGCTTATTGTTGTAAAGTTCTCCAAACGACATAGACGTGTGGCAATTCGAAAGATTTAACCCAGCCTTTACCCCAATTTTAATTGGCTGGGCAAAGCTAAAGCCTATAGTAAGGAGTGCAAATACAACAATGAAATTCTTCAGATTCATGTCTTAGTTGTTCCCCAGAATCAATGGCAGGCCGCTTTCACCAGCACCCACTACGATAACTTTTGCGTTGGGCGATTCGGAGAGTTTTATGGTGGCTTCAATCCCTTTATCCTGCAAAATTTTGTCGGTCAAGGAAGCACTTAGGATACGGTTGGCATCTGCCTTTCCTTGGGCTTCAATAATCTGGCGTTCTGCCTCTTTTTGGGCAGTCACTAATCGAAACTCATACTCTAAGGACTCCTGTTCTTGTTTTAGCTTCCTTTCAATAGCGTCCTTGATGGTTGGGGGAAGCGTTACATCGCGTACCAATACCTCATTCAGCTGAATGTATTGTTTATCCAATATTTTTTTGGTTTCGTGAAATATTTCATCCTGTATGGCATCTCGCTTGGAAGAGTAAAGTTGCTCGGGAGTATAGCGCCCCACAACGCTTCGGGCTGCACTACGAATGGCCGGCTGAATGACCCGTTGCAGGTAATTTTCGCCCTTTTCCTGATGCAATTTGCCTAAGTCCTCAAAAATTGGCTGGTACCAAGCAGAAGCATCTATTTGTATCTCTAGCCCGTTGGAGGAAAGTACTTTCATGTTTTCAAAGAGTTCTTGTTGGCGTACCTCGTAAACAAATACTTTATTCCAGGGTGCCACCAAATGAAACCCTTCACCCATGGGCGGTTGATCGGTTACTACTCCATCCCCAAAGGTCCTGTAGAGTACCCCAGCGCGCCCCGAACCAATAGTTACGGCGGATTTTGCAATGACGATGATTAAAATAATGACTAAAACGATAATAGGAATCCCTATTCTAGGTAGTTTGTTCATGATATTCAGTTTAAATCAGTCCGTTGTATTTTCGGATGAACCATTCGGCCGATAACAATAGTGCCATCAAAACCAAGAGGTACTTCCAATCGATTAAAGGTACGATTTTTTGTTGGCGCTTCTGAATGGCCTTATAGGTTTCATTGTTCAACAATGAGTCAATCAATTTATTGGCATCGTTCAAGAAGAGGGCTTCTCCCCCTGTCTGACTTGCCAATTGCTCAAGTTTTGAAGTGTTGGCATTCAAAAATTGCTGTTCAACATTGAAGTCCAAAATTGTAAAACTTCCGCTTTTTGAAAGAGCTTCATCTTTCACGGAAACCGTAAAATTGTAGTCCCCTTCCGGGAGGTTGCTTAAATCGACTTCATAATAATTATTCCGAAGAAGCATTGGAAAAACCAGTTCCTTTTTATTGGTTTGATGCAACAGGCGAATTTCCAATTGTGCCCTGCTATCGAAAACAAAATTTTTATCAAAGTATTGGGCAGACACCTGGATAGGATTGTTGTTGTAATAGAAACTCTCATGCTGAACTTCAAGTCGGTTACGCTGTTTGTTGGATGCAAGGTATTGCACCAATTTCCCAATAAAATCGTCAAAATCCTGAAAACTCTCCGCTGCTAGGTACGTTTGTGCCCTCCAACGCCAAAATCCTTCCCCGTCCCAAATGGCATCGCGCTTTCCATTCAATTCGATAGTAGCCAACAAGGGAGATCCTGTCGAAAAGCCATCCACTATCTGCTGCAACAAAACTTCGTAAGGGGCACTTATGGACAAATCGCCAAATTCTGTTTGAAGGGGTGGAAAATTTTCAATCCCAAAGTCTTCCAAGGCATAATTCCCGTAATTAAGATTTAAGGTGGCGCCAACTTCTTCCCTAGCATTGGTAATTTCTTTATCAAAAAGGGGTTGCGCTTGGTTTAAAAAGAACCAGTCAGTTTGAAGCCCAGCAATGATCCACGTATTTTTTTTAAGGGTTTCCGCAGTTTTGATGACCTCAGAAAAACTTCGGTCGGGTTGATACAGGACTAGTAGTTGATACCCTTCTAGCTTGGTGGCTGCCTCCGAAGGTTTCATAAATGTAACCGTACGCTGTTCGTTAGTTTCTATAGCTTTTTTAATGGCCCCCATGTCCGGGTGTACCATACGACTAACCACCAGTACTTTAGTAGCCTGATCTATAACTTCGATGGCAAACAATTTTGAATTATTGTTCGTGTTACGCTCCCCGTCGATAGGCTCAATTTGGGCCGTATACCGTTGCAGCCCCACCTGTTTGGAAGGCAAGGTTGCACTGATGGTTTGGGAGTTGTTTTGTGGCGAAAAATCCAATGTTTTGCTAAATACTTCCAACCCTCCCTGGCGCACTACAAAGCGGCTACGCACGTTCGATTCCCCACTATAAACTAAAATGGCTTCGAGGGGAAACTCATTTTTCAAAAAAGAATAGCGATTGGTGTTCAGTTGTTCAATCTTTAAATCTGTATAGCGCGTAGAATCGCCTACCATCAAGGGGTATATCTGATTTCCAAAAGTAAGTCCCGAAAAGGCATAGTCCTTTCCAAAAGTTTGGTTGCCGTCTGAAATCAAAATGGTTGGGGCCGATTCTTGCTTGAACAATTCTTTTGTTGAAGAAAGTGCTTTGTCGATTTGGGTTTGCTTTTCATCAAACCTTAATGAATCCAACGGTTTAAAATCCTTTCCGAAGGAAAAAAAGGAAAGATCAAACTTTTCGTTCAAAGCCGTGTTTTTTTTAAGATCCCCAAGGAATGACTGTACGGCAACGTCCTGCCCCAATTCTTTGATGGAACTGGAATTGTCGACTAAAATCGGGAGCTTGGGCTTTTCGATGGTATAGGTATCCTTCCTGAATTTTGGGTTAATAAGCAACAGAAACAGGGCCCAAAGTGTTAAAAAACGTAAGGTCCCAACTAACCATCGCAACGCAGACCTATACTTTGTCTTATAACCATAGAGGTATGCCGACAAAAGCAAAGCCACGACAGCAGCGATCACAATGTATAGAATGGTTTCTGCAGTCAACGTAAGTTATTTTTGAGATGATTAGGTGAGCATGCCGCCATCAACATTCAAGACCTGGCCTGTAACGTATGCAGACAGGTCGCTCGCAAGATAAAGACATGCATTGGCAATATCTTCGGGTGTGCCGCCACGTTTCAACGGAATGGCTTCACGCCAGCTCTGCACAGTCGCTTCGTCCAGCTTTCCAGTCATTTCGGTTTCAATAAACCCCGGTGCAATGGCATTGCAGCGAATGTTTCGTGAGCCCAATTCGAGTGCGACCGATTTGGTAAAACCCAAAATCCCGGCTTTGGATGCTGCATAATTGGTTTGACCCGCATTGCCTTTCACCCCAACTACAGAACTCATGTTGATGATTGACCCCTGGCGTTGTTTGAGCATGGTGCGTTGCACTGCCTTGGTCATGTTGAAAACCGATTTCAAATTTACTTCGATCACTTTGTCGAAATCCTCTTCTGAAATTCGCATCAACAAGTTATCCTTTGTAATTCCAGCATTATTGATAAGGATATCGATGCTGCCAAAATCTTCCTGAACGCTCTCGGCCAATTTTTGGGCTTCATCATAATTAGCAGCATCACTTTGGTAGGCCTTTGCTTTTATGCCTTCTTTTGAAACTTCTTCCGCCAATTTTTCCGCAGCTTCCGCAGAGGAGTTGTAGGTAAAGGCTACATTGGCCCCATGTTTGGCAAATACTTCGACAATTCCTTTACCTATTCCACGACTACCTCCTGTAATAATGGCTGTTTTTCCTTCCAGTAATTTCATTGAATGTGCTTTATGTTAGGTAGATTTCAAAGATAGCAAAAGCCTTTGGCTTTGCCATAAAAAAAGCCTTGCTATTTGCAAGGCTAAAATTGTTAGCTATGGTCCGTGTTAAGCGATCACTTCGGCTACTTTCTTGCCTATTTCCGCAGGCGAATCCACTACATGAATACCACAGGCCCTCATGATTTTCTTTTTGGCTTGGGCGGTGTCGTCGCTACCGCCAACTATGGCCCCAGCGTGTCCCATGGTTCTTCCCGCAGGCGCTGTTTCGCCGGCAATGAAGCCAACAATAGGTTTAGTGCTACCGCTTTTTTGATACCATTGGGCGGCATCCGCTTCCAATTGCCCCCCTATTTCCCCAATCATTACTACGGCTTCTGTCTCTGGGTCGTTGATGAGCATTTCAACGGCTTCTTTGGTTGTGGTTCCAATAATAGGATCACCCCCAATACCGATGGCAGTTGTAATGCCCAAGCCTTGTTTCACCACTTGATCCGCAGCCTCATAGGTTAAAGTTCCCGATTTGGAAACAATCCCAACTTTTCCCTTTTTGAAAACAAACCCCGGCATGATGCCTACCTTGGCTTCCCCAGGTGTAATCACCCCTGGGCAATTTGGCCCAATTAACCTACAATTGCGGGTTTTGACGTATTGAGCTGCGTTGATCATGTCGGCTACAGGAATTCCTTCCGTTATGGTAATGATGACCTTAATCCCTGCTTCAGCAGCTTCCATAATGGCGTCGGCGGCAAAGGCCGGTGGGACAAAAATGATACTGGTATCGGCCCCAACTTTAGCAACAGCTTCAGCCACTGTATTAAAAACAGGACGTTCCAAATGCATCTGTCCTCCTTTGCCCGGTGTAACACCTCCTACCACATTGGTTCCATATTCAATCATCTGACCGGCATGGAAGGTTCCTTCGCTTCCTGTAAATCCTTGAACAATAATTTTTGAATCTTTATTGACTAAAACACTCATGACACTTGCGTATGAAGTATGATTTTTAAGGCGCAAAGGTAACCTTTTGCCCTTTTAAACAAAAGCATTTACACTTTAACTTTATGGTAGGATTCGGTAGTGTCGTCCTTATCCGTAACAGGCTGACTTACTTGGTATCCACGGTATAATTTTTCGTCCTTTACTTCCCAAATGGCAATGAAATGGGCAATGCCCAATTCCTCGTCGGGGTTTTCCATGGTACGTATGTAGTATTTGTAACGGATGGTAACGTGGTTGTCATCCTGAAGTAAGTGGCTTACCTCCACCCGAAGGTCGTGGTAAGTACGTCGTACCTCGGAAAAGAATTTAACAATGTCGTCATAATTCATGATGGAAAGCCCATCGCTGCTGTTCCAAATAAGCACCAATTCTGGATGAAAAAATTTTTTAAGTACGGTTTTGTCGTGAAGGATATCGGAGACATAAAAATTCCGAACTATTTCCTTGGCTGTTTTGCTCATTTTAATTTGTCAAGTTTTTCGATGATATCTGGAATTAACCGGATGGAGGCTATTTCTTTATACTTTTTGCGGAATTCGTCCGCAGGTGTTCCAAAATAGGATTTGTTAGGAGGCAGCGATTTGCTCACACCACTTTGTGCAGAGATGATTGCTTTTTCGCCTATGGTAATCCCGCTCGTAATCCCAACTTGGCCCCAAATGGTCACAAAATCCTGAATCAAGACACAACCGGCAATCCCCACTTGTGAAGCGATCAAGCAGCGTTTGCCGATGACGCTATCGTGCCCTACGTGCACCTGATTGTCGAGCTTGGTGCCCTCCCCTATAATTGTAGAAGCACTTACGCCGCGATCAATCGTACACAGAGCACCGATATCGACATTGTCGTGAATCACCACATTGCCCCCACTGGTAAGCTTGTCGAATTTTTCAGGTCGGTTTTTGTAGTAAAATGCATCGGCTCCAAGTACTGTTCCCGAATGAATGGTAACGTTATTCCCTATAATGCAATCATCGTAAATCACTACATTGGGATGGATCAGACAATTATCGCCAATCACCACGTTATTTCCAACGAATACGTTGGGTTGAATGATGGTATGTAGGCCAATCTTTGCAGAATTGGCAATGACCGCTGTTGCTGGGCGAAAAGGTTTAAAATGGTTTGTTAATTTATTGAAATCCCGGAAGGGGTCATCTGAAATCAATAAGGCTTTCCCTTTTGGGCACGCTACTTTTTTGTTAATTAAAATGATTGTCGCCATAGAGCCCAAGGCCTTTTCATAGTATTTTGGGTGGTCGACAAAAACAATGTCCCCCGCTTGAACTACATGGATTTCGTTCATTCCCAATACGGGAAAATTGGAGCTGCCCACAAACTCACAATCAATGATTTGGGCAATTTGTTCCAGTGTTTGGGGTTTTGGAAATTTCAATTTTTGAAAATTTAATCTCAAATATAAAAAAATCCCACCTCAATACCGTTGAGATGGGATGAATCTTTCTTAGGGGCCTATAACCTATTCTTTCATGCGTTCTTGATAGTTGCCTTTTTCTGTGTCGATTTTGATTTTATCCCCTTCATTGATGAAAAGTGGTACGTTTACGCGAGCACCGGTTTCAACCGTTGCGGGTTTTGTTGCGTTGGTGGCAGTATTTCCTCTTACCCCGGGCTCTGTCGCTGTTACTTCCAATACCACATAAACAGGCATTTCAACCGAAAGTGGCATTTGGTCTTCGGTATTGATAATAACAGTTACCACTTCACCTTCTTTCAAAAGGTCGGGACGATCCAAAGTGCTTTCCTGAAGCTGGATTTGGGAATAATCCTCGGTGTTCATGAAGTGATAGGTAGCTCCCTCGTTGTACAAGTACTGGAATTTGTGGGTTTCCACACGCACATCTTCAATTTTATGCCCTGAAGAAAAAGTATTGTCAATAACCTTACCTGTGGTCACACTTTTTAACTTGGTACGTACAAAAGCCGGGCCCTTGCCTGGTTTTACGTGAAGAAATTCAATGACCTTGAAAATGTCACTGTTATAACGGATGCAAAGTCCTTTTCGAATATCTGAAGTCGTTGCCATATATAAATTTGAAATTAATTCTGAAAATATCCCTTCATGATCCCGCGCTTGGAATTTTTGATGAACTGCAATATTTCATCACGCTCGGGCGTGGCCTCCATTTCGGCCTCGATGATCTGTACGGCTTGGGTGTTGTTGTAGTTTCGTTGATAAAGTAGTCTGTAAATGTTTTGAACCTCCCTGATCTTTTCCGAGTCGAATCCACGCCGTCTCAAGCCAATGGAATTGATTCCTACATAGGAAAGGGGTTCGCGTGCTGCTTTTACGTAAGGAGGTACGTCCTTTCGGACTAAGGATCCCCCGGTTACAAAAGCATGATTACCAATCATACAAAACTGATGTACGGCAGTCATGCCGGCCAAAACCACGTAATCGCCCACGGTAATGTGCCCTGCCAAAGTGCTATTGTTGGAAAAGATACAATTGTCTCCCACAATACAATCGTGGGCAATGTGGCAATAAGCCATAATCAAACAATTGTTCCCAACCACCGTTTTTCCCCTATCTACGGTTCCGCGATTAATGGTAACATATTCCCTGATGGTTGTATTGTTGCCAATTTCTGCCGTAGTTTCTTCATCCTGGAATTTAAGGTCTTGCGGAATGGCTGAAATAACAGCCCCGGGGAAAATATTGCAATTTTTTCCAATTCGAGCGCCTTCCATGATGGTGACGTTAGAACCAATCCATGTACCCTCCCCAATAACCACATTGTTGTGGATGGTCGTAAAAGGTTCGATCACGACATTCTTGGCAATCTTAGCCCCGGGATGGACATATGCTAATGGTTGATTCATTCGATATCCTTAGTTTTGACAATTTGAGCCATCAATTCTGCCTCAGTAACCAACTTATCATTTGCATAGGCGTTTCCCTGCATGTGTACGATGCCCCGCCGGATAGGCATTAAAAGGTCCAATTTAAAGACAAGGGTATCTCCAGGGTTTACCTGTTGTTTGAACTTTACATTGTTGATTTTCATGAAAAAGGTCAGGTAGTTTTCTGGGTCTGGCACCGTGCTTAATGCCAATATGCCCCCTGTCTGGGCCATGGCTTCAACAATCAAGACCCCCGGCATAACTGGAGCCCCTGGAAAATGTCCTACAAAGAAAGGCTCGTTCATTGTGACGTTTTTCAGTCCTACGACATGGGTATCGGAAAGTTCCAAAATTTTATCCACAAGCAAAAAAGGTGGGCGATGTGGCAGCATGGCCATAATTTGGTTTACATCTTTAACCGGAGCCTTATTAATATCGAACTTAGGGATTTTGTTGCGCTTTTCTATTTTAATGATTTTGGACAACTTTTTGGCAAACTGGGTATTGACATAATGTCCGGGCTTATTGGCGATAACCTTACCGCGTATTCGCATACCCACCAGTGCCAAATCGCCCACTACATCCAACAATTTGTGTCGTGCAGCCTCATTGGGGTGATGCAGGGTTAAATTATCGAGAATTCCATTGGGCTTTACGGATATCTTATCTTTTTTGAATGCCTGGCGCAATTTCTGCATCGTGTTTTCGGAAAGTTCCTTGTCTACATAAACAATGGCATTGTTGAGATCTCCTCCTTTAATAAGACCATTTTCTAACAACATTTCCAATTCGTGAAGAAAACTGAAAGTGCGGGAATCGGCAATTTCTGTTTTGAAATCTGCAATATGCTTCAGGGATGCATTCTGGGTTCCCAGTACTTTGGTGCCAAAATCGACCATGGTTGTAACCTGGTATTCGTCTGAGGGGATTACGGTAATTTCGCTGCCCGTCTCCTCATCAATATAAGAGATTACTTCTTCCACGATGAATTCTTCGCGAAAAGCTTCTTGTTCTTTCACCCCTGCTTTTTCAATGGCTTCCACAAAAAACTTGGAAGAACCATCCATGATGGGAGGTTCCGAAGCATTCAATTCGATCATGCAATTATCAACCTCCATCCCCACAAGGGCTGCCAAAACATGTTCGGAGGTTTGAATCTTCACTCCTCTTTTTTCCAAATTGGTTCCCCTTTGGGTATTAACCACAAAATTGGCATCGGCCTCTATGATGGGATGTCCTTCCAGATCGACCCGGATAAACGCATAGCCAAAATTTTCCGGGGCAGGTTTGAATGTTAGCGTCACATCCTTTCCTGTATGGAGTCCAACTCCGGTTAGGGAAATTTCCTGCTTAATGGTACGCTGTTTTTGCATTCGATTATTGGTTATCTAACTTTTTTTCAAAGGTATTAAAACGCTCCACAATTTTTGGAAGGTTTTTGAAATGCACGTAGCTTTTGTTATAATCGCCATAGTTAAGAGCAGGAGAGCCTTGCAAGGTTTCGTTGTCTTTTACATTTCTTCCAATACCGCTTTGGGCCTGAATCCGAACATTGTTCCCAATGGTGATATGCCCCACGATTCCTACTTGTCCGCCAATCATACAATTTTCACCAATCTTAGTGGATCCTGCAATTCCAGTTTGCGCTGCAATAACCGTATTTTTTCCTATTTCCACATTGTGGGCGATTTGGATTTGATTATCAAGCTTCACCCCTCTACGAATGATCGTTGAGCCCAATGTAGCTCGGTCGATCGTGGTTCCGGCACCAATATCTACATGATCTTCAATAATGACGTTCCCGGTTTGGGGCACTTTGTTGTATTCTCCATTTTCACTGGGCGCAAAACCAAATCCATCAGCACCAATAATGGCCCCACTATGAATTACCGAGTGATTTCCAATAATCGTTTCGGAATAGATCTTTGCCCCGGCAAAAACAGTGACGTTGTCTCCTATTGTCACATTGTCGCCAATATAGACATTGGGATATATTTTTACGTTGTTTCCAATTTTTACATTTTCGCCTAGGTAGGAAAAGGCTCCGATATAGATATTTTCCCCATATGTGGCTGATTCTGAAACAAAAACAGGCTGTTCAATGCCCATCTTATTCATTTTTACCTGATTGTAATACTCTAAGAGCTTGGAAAATGCCTTATAAGCGTCCTCTACCCTAATAAGTGTTGTCTCTATCGGATTTTCCAATACAAATTCCTTATCGACTATAGTAACCGAAGCTTTGGTTGTATAAATGTAGTGCTTGTACTTTGGGTTAGCTAAAAAGGTTAAGCTTCCTTGAGTTCCTTCTTCAATCTTAGCAAGTTTGGAAACCGTTACCGCTCCATTTCCTTCTACGGACCCATCTAAAATTCCTGCTATTTGACTTGCTGTAAATTCCATGTACTTTACTAGAGTGCTGCAAATATAAAAAAAAGGGACACTAATGCCCTTTCGGATAACAGAGATAATATTTAACGACCTCTTTGGCCAATGCTTCAAGATTTAATTGGTCGCTTGCCCTAGCTACATCAATTACCTTTCCATTTTTCTTTAAAAGATTGATGTTATCCTTATCCATGCGATAGGCCTGATTGGAAATCTCTCCCCGAAACACAAAATAAGATGCTTCATCTTCCGAAAGGTTGTGTTGCAGTATTACTTCCTTCAGTTTTTCTTTGAATTTAACAAGCGGTATGGGCTCATTTTTAATCTTTATTTTTAACAGATTACGTTGCAATAACATCGTTGAAAGCCTCGAAAGAACTGTATCTTTTTCCAGTGCCCATGCTTTTACTGCAGCCATGACATCAAAATCGTCCAATACTGAAAAACATTCCAAATCGTGTGCATCGAATACATCGATAGTACTTGGGCGTTCTAAAAAATATTTTAAGGCATGACTTGCTGGCAAGCTTTCCCCTTTAGACATTAAGTATTTTGCTCTTTTTACGAGGTGCAGTAAAAGTTGCTCTGCTACCAAAGAAGTTTTGTGTAAATACACTTGCCAATACATTAAGCGCCTTGCTACAAGAAATTTTTCAACGGAATAAATGCCTTTCTCTTCTACGACCAGTTGATCCGCTTTCACGTTCAACATCGCTATAAGGCGTTGAGAGTTAATGTTCCCTTCAGCCACCCCCGTAAAAAAACTATCCCTTCGCAAATAATCCAAGCGGTCCATATCCAATTGTCCAGAAACCAATTGGTGCATAAATTTCCTGGGATAGCGATTTTGAAAAATTTGAATGGCCAAGTCCAAACGCCCTCCAAACTGTTGGTTCAGCGAATTCATGAAATGCAATGAAATTTTTTCATGTCCAATACCCCCAACAATACTATTTTCAAGAGTATGTGAGAATGGACCGTGACCAATATCATGAAGCATAATAACTGCCAGCAGTGCCTCTTCCTCCTCAAGACATATTTCGGTGCCCTTAAATTTTAAAACCTGAATGGCACGTTGCATCAAAAACATGGCGCCAAGCGCATGATGAAAGCGGGTATGGTGAGCTCCAGGATACACCAAATAAGAGAGCCCCATTTGTGTAATACGACGCAACCTTTGAAAATACGGATGCTCCATAAGCTCGAAAATAAAATCGTTGGGTATGGAGATGAATCCGTAAATGGGATCGTTGATAATTTTGAGTTTGCTGTTAGCCGCCAACTTTAACTGATAATTGTGAAGATAACTTTATCCATTCAAATACTACGGAACCATTTTTGGTGTTATTATAGTATCTTAGAAAAAGTTTCAAATTTAAACTTCACAAATATACGTATATGAACGAGATAAAAGTACTTTGGGTAGATGATGAGATCGACTTGCTAAAGCCACACATTCTTTTTCTTGAAAACCGAAATTATCGTGTTACTACCGCCCAAAGTGGTACAGAGGCGTTGGAAGAAATTAGCCATAATGCTTTTGATATCGTATTTCTGGACGAAAACATGCCGGGCCTTACAGGATTAGAGACCTTGGCCGAGATTAAGGAGCAGCAAGCATCACTCCCCGTAGTTATGATTACCAAAAGTGAAGAAGAATACATTATGGAAGAGGCGATAGGCTCAAAAATTGCCGACTATCTGATTAAGCCTGTAAACCCGAACCAAATTTTGTTAAGCTTAAAGAAAAATTTGGATCATTCGCGTTTGGTTTCACAAAAAACGACAAGCAACTACCAGCAGGAATTTCGAAAAATTGCCATGGACATGTCCATGATCAATACGGCAGAAGGCTGGTCCGAACTTTACCAGAAACTCGTTTATTGGGAATTGGAGCTTGAAAATATTGAAGATACCGGGATGTTTGAAATTTTGGAGTCTCAGAAAGTTGAAGCGAACACCCAATTTTGCAAATTTATTGAAAAAAATTACCAATCCTGGTTTCGAGGAAATGGTGAGGCTCCCATCATGTCGCATACGTTATTTAAGGAAAAAATTGCCCCAGTACTAGACAATAGACCAACATTGCTGGTTGTGGTAGACAATTTAAGATACGACCAGTGGAAGGCTTTTGAACCCATGTTAGCAAACAGTTACAAAAAAACCAAGGAGGAACTTTTTTACAGCATCCTACCCACTGCAACCCAATACGCTCGAAATGCTATCTTCGCTGGACTGATGCCTAGCGAAATGGAAAAATTGTATCCAGAATATTGGAGAAACGATACCGACGAAGGCGGGAAAAATCTCTATGAAGCTGAGTTTTTGGAAACACAACTCAAACGATTAGGAAAGGACATCAAATGGAGCTACCATAAAATTTCAAGTTTAAAACAAGGAAAAAAATTATCTGAAAACTTTAAGGCGCACAAAAACGAAAACCTAACGGTTTTGGTGTACAACTTTGTTGACATGCTCTCCCATGCCAAAACTGAAATGGAAGTGATTAAAGAATTGGCCTCGACAGACAAATCCTATCGTTCCCTTACCCAAAGTTGGTTCAAGAACTCACCGCTATTGGAAATAATTCAACAAGCGTCCAATTTGGGATTTAAATTAATTGTTACAACAGATCACGGGACCATCAATGTGAAAAACCCGTCGAAAGTCATTGGCGACAAGAATACAAGTTTGAATTTGAGGTACAAAACGGGAAGGAGCCTATCGTATGAAGATAAAGACGTTTTAGCCTTTAAGGAACCCAAAGATATACTGCTACCCTCCATTAACATGAGCAGTTCCTTCATTTTTGCGAAGTCAGATCTGTTTTTTGCCTATCCAAACAATTACAATCACTATGTTGGCTATTACAGGAATACATACCAACACGGTGGCGTTTCATTGGAAGAGATGATCGTTCCATTTATTATATTGAATCCAAAATAATATTTTTGTAAGAATTACCTTATAAAAAGACATTTTACCGCATTTTTATTTCATTAGTCGAATAAAATACTATATTTGTTTCGGCCCTTGAATCATGGAAAAAACTTACGACATTAACAATTTATCAGAAATTGCCACTCTGGTACTGGAAAACACCTCCTCCAAAACCCTTTTGTTTTATGGGGATATGGGTGTAGGTAAAACCACTTTAATAAAAGAGTTGGTAAAATGCATGGGGGCCGAAGATAAAGCAAGCAGTCCGTCTTTTTCCATCGTTAATGAGTACGTATTGGATCAGGATAAACTGTACCATTTTGATTTTTATCGGATCCAAACTGAAGAGGAAGCCCTAGATATTGGTATTGAGGATTATTTGGACGCCGGGCACTGGAACATGATCGAGTGGCCTGAGAAAATCAAGAATTTATTGCCAAGCGAAAATACAACCATACAATTAACCAAAAACCAAAACGGAACCAGAACGATAATGATAATGCCAATGAAATAGAGCAACGACAGTACTTAATTACATCATATTCACTAAGCTTCAGTCTAATAAATATAGGCTGTTTGGATGAATTTAGTCCCAACAAGGCAAACTTATCAAATTACGCAGAAACAATTTGATATACTTGTTTTTTTTTAGGCTAGGTTTGTAATATAAACCTCACAAAAAGCCTAGTAATATGAAACTTAAGTACTACCTAATCGTTGCATTGTTTGGAACTGCATTATTTGTTTCCTGTACTCCAGAGAGTATAAACGATGGACAAACCGACCAACAAGTTGACGGACCAAGTACCAGACCCCCAGTTCACGGATAAATATTCACCAAGAGGGGGTTGGATAGTTCTTCTAATTGCCATTGTTACATTATCATTTTATTTGTATAAGAGTTTCCCAGATACAGAATTTTGGGAAACTCCTTTTTTTAAGTTGAGGACAAATTATGGGTCTTGGTTTACTTATGCGTGGTATGTAACTTCAAAGGTTGTTCCTTTAACTTTATTATTAATATGGTTTTTTACTTGCAAGCACTGGTGGCATTGGATAATAATCGCTCCAATTGGCATGTATGCCTTTCAGCTTTGGAGTATTATTCGGGGAAACACAGCCGTTGATGAGATTGAATTAATTTATATCATCCCTATGATGATGGTTTTAATACCAGCTGTTTACTTAGTAAGGGCAAAGCTTTTTGCAAAAATTAGGGGAAAGGATTTAAAAGCTTTTGAAGAGGATTTAGGAAAGCCACAAAATCTTTGGCAACAAATCAAGGACCTCTTCCAATAATTTCCCTGCGTTCCATATTATAAAAAATCGTCGTATCTTGGCATAAGCAATTTTAATTGGCATGCCCGGCACATCACCTTTCACTAAAGCGCAATTGATTCCACAGGAAGAAACCCTGGAAATCGCCAAACAAAAAAGTGAGCTCTTCATCGGTATTCCCAAGGAAACCCATTTTCAGGAACGGCGTATCTGCCTTACTCCCGATGCTGTTGCGGCCATAGTGGCGCAAGGGCACCGGGTGCTGCTGGAAAAAGGTGCAGGGGTGGAAGCCGGATTTCAGGATGAGGACTACAACGATGCTGGAGCCCAGCTGACTCATGATGCACAAAAAGTTTTTGGCTGCCCCATCGTTTTGAAAGTAGAACCCCCTACCCTTCAGGAAATTGATTGGATTCAACCCAAATCCTTACTCATTTCAGCATTGCAACTCAAAACCCAACGCAAGGAATATTTTGAGAAACTTGGCAAGAAAAAGGTTACAGCCTTGGCATTTGAATTCATTAAGGATGAAGACGGGTCCTATCCTGCCGTCAAAGCCTTAAGTGAAATTGCCGGTACGGCTTCGGTATTGATTGCTTCAGAGTTGATGGCATCGGGTAACGATTGCAATGGACTCCTATTTGGAAATATAAGCGGGGTACCACCTCTTGAAGTTGTGATCATTGGAGCCGGAACCGTCGGACAGTTTGCTGTACGATCGGCCATAGGTCTGGGAGCGAGCGTTAAGGTTTTTGACACCTCGATTACCCGGTTGCGAAAATTGCAGTTAATTGCCGGCCAACCCATTTTTACCTGTACCTTACAGCCAAAATACTTGCTGAAAGCCCTTAGGCGTTGCGATGTAGCCATTGGGGCCCTTCGCGGAAGCAATCGTTCGCCCATCGTGGTTTCGGAAACCATGGTGGAGAATATGAAAAAAGGGGCCATTATCATTGATGTAAGTATCGATATGGGAGGTTGTTTTGAAACTTCAGAGATGACGTCGCACGACCAACCTACTTTTACCAAACATGGGGTCATTCATTATGGCGTTCCAAACATCCCTGCGCGCTACCCGAAAACGGCATCCATTTCCATCAGTAATATTTTCACCCCTTATCTTTTCAATATTGCGGAAAGTGGCGGTATTGAAAGTGCGGTGCGGTTTGATAGCGGACTCAAGAATGGGCTTTACTTTTATCGAGGCATTTTAACCAATAAAGCGGTGGGCAACTGGTTCGACATGCCCCATAGCGACATCAATCTTTTAATATTTTAGGTTTTGGGTATTGTACGTCGGTTGGGATTTTATCTATCAGGCTTTGTGATTGGACTTATCCTATTGTTTTTCTTTTTGGGCGGCAAAAGGGCTTCCTGCGATTACGGCCCCACTGCCAGGACCCTAAAGAACATTCGATCCAAGGAACGGTTATTTTCTGATGAAGTACTGCAAACACTTGCAAAAAACATGCTTGACACCTCGGTTGTTTCGCAATTGTTAATGGATGGGGATGTACTCTTTTCCGAAAGCCAAACCCACTTGGACTCTTGCAATGTTTATGTAATAGAAGGGGTTTCCTCTAATATGGAGTTAAAAATTTCGGTAAAAAATTGTGAAACCAAAGCCTATTTTGAGGGTTTGGTAATTAAAGAGTAGCCCTTTTCTCCAGTTCCTTAATATAATAGGAGGGATAGATTCCTGCAATACGATAAAACGCCCTGGAAAATGAAGCCGAGTTGTTATAGCCGCAGTCGGCGGCAATGGCTTCGATGGAGTATTTCCGAGCCGTTGGGTTTTCCTTGAGCAATTGCAGGGCATAGCCAATGCGCAATTCATTCAAGTATTGTGAAAAGTTTTTCTTTTTTTGAACGTTCAACACCTTGGAAAGGTAACTCGAGTTGGTTTCCAGTTGTTTGGAAAGGCTGTTTAAGGTAAGCGAGCTGTCCAAGAAACCCTTGGTGGACTCAAATTTTTCAAGTTTTTCTTGGATGGCATCCACTAGGTCTTGGGAAAACCCATATTGGCTTTCGCCATTGCTGGAAACCTTCCCGTTTTTATGGGCTACTAGTGTCTCAAAACGATTTTTATACACCACTTTTTGGCGGTAGTAGTAGAGGGAGGTAAGCAATAGCAAAACCCCAGCTCCAAGCGCCACCAAAACATACAGGCGCGAGGTTCTGCTTTGGGATTTTAATTGGGAAATAACATTTTCCTTTTCCTCCAGTAAGCGGGGGGTTTCATAGGTTTTGGCCATTTCAGGCTCTATGTATTTGTAATTAACCATTTCAACACTATCTATTGTAATTAAATTGTCTAGGTACTTTATTTGGTTTTTGTAATCCTTTTTTTGGCTATAAGCAGAATAGAGTCCCCCAAAAAGCAATTTATTATAAAAAGGAACCGAATTTATCTTATCTAATTGTAAAATAGAATCTGATTTTTTAAGGTATACAATTGCATTATCAATATTACCAAGGTTCAAATAGGCTAATCCTTTAAATAAATTGATATTTTTTACATTATATTGCCTCAGTCCGCCTAGTTTTTGAATTGAATCTGCATACCGAATAGTGTTATCATATTCACTTTTAAAAAAAAGACACTCCATTTTTGAGTCTAATGCAGTAATTAACTCTCCTTTTCTATTAAGTTCATTGATGTTTTTTAGTAATTCAAAATTCTTTTTTACGTAAACTAATGCAGAATCAGGTTGCCTAAGAACAATAAAACATGCAGAAAAGACAATGTTTAAATTCATCTCTTGAATAGCTATGAACTCATTTATTTTCTTTTCACTCCTGAATTCTTTTCTTGAAGATTTTAATACTTCATGTTTAAAATTTTTGTCATTGAGGATGGATTTTCCTTCCTCAAGCATTCCTAATGCTTTTTCTGGACTCCCATAATAAATTCGTGATAACGACAAAGATGTAAGCAAATAAAGTTGGTTGGGCCTATTGTCGTTCTCAATCGCAATTTCATTTGCTTTTGTGAAGTCTTCAAAGTGTCTTTTTATATTTCCAACATATTCATATCCAAGTCCCCTAAGGATATACCCCAAAGCAGGATAGGTAATATGCCTCCAATCCTTGGTGTATTCAATCAGGCTATCTGCGTACTTGATATTGGTTTGCGGACTGAAGGCCTGTGCCAAACGATCATAGCCACGGGCCACTTTAACAGTATCTCCTTCCCTTTTAGCTCGGTCCTGATAGGTTCGGGCAATGCGCTCTTGAGCGATGGAATCGCCATCAAACTCATTGAACAAGTCCAACAGCTTTTCATATTCAAGTCCGTCCAAAACCGATTGCTTGGGGGCTTGGCCCAAAGACCTCCCTGTGAAAAAACAACATAGAAAACAAAAAAGATATGGTAAATGTTTCATCGTCTCCCGCTTACCAATTAAAGATACTAATTATCCCTAGACGGTTCCCATAAAAGAAAAGGAGCGATCCGACAATATTTTATATAGCTGTGTTACAGATAATTACAATTATTTAAGTGCTTTGGATTTATAAATTGTACATTGAGAAACGTTGTAAGTCAGAGCCCCCGGCGATGCCGCTCTTTCTTTAATAACTCCAATTCCCTACTGGTTTGCCCAGCCACCGAGGTGTTCTCCTCAGCCCGGCGGATCAAATAGGGCATTACGTCCTTTACCGGTCCAAAAGGGATGTATTTGGCCACATTGTAACCCGCCTCGGCCAAATTGTAAGTAATATGATCGCTCATGCCATACAGCTGCCCAAACCAAACCCTAGGGTCGTTTTTTTCAATGCCCAATTGCTCCATAAGCGCTAAGGCCTTATAAGTGCTTTCTTCATTATGGGAACCCAAAAACAAGGAAATATCATCCAAATGCTCAAGAATGTAAGCAACTACACTGTCAAAATTTACATCGGTTGCCGCCTTGTTGGCACAAATTGGGGTTGTATAATCTTTTTCATCTGCCCTATCGTGCTCTTTTTCCATATAGGCTCCCCGAACCACTTTAAAGCCAAGTTTGTATCCTTTTCTTTTAGAGCGTTCATGAATTGCTTTTAAATACTCCAAACGGTCCCAACGATAACATTGCAATGTGTTAAAAACCACTGCTTTCTGGGAATTGTATCGCTCCATCATTTGCTCACACAACGCATCGGCTGCGTCTTGCATCCAAGTTTCCTCAGCATCTATCAGCAATTGAATGTTTCGTTCGTAGGCCTCTCGACAAATGGTTTCATAGCGCTCTTGGATATGCTTCCATTCCTGAGCTTCCAAATTGGATAAGTCCTGATGTTCCGTAACCTTTTGCCAAATCTTGAACTTGCCCAAACCTGTTGGTTTGAAGACCGAAAAGGGCATCGCTGGTTTTTTTTCGGCAAATTGAGTCAATTCAACTACTTTCTCCATGGTTGCGTCAAATTGTGCCGCCTCTTCTTTTCCTTCCACCGAATAATCCAGCACCGAATAAACCCGGGCTTCCATCAAATTGTCCACAACAGGCATACAGTCTTTCTCGTTGACACCCCCACAAAAATGATCAAAAACCGTCGAGCGGATCAGTCCCTCCACTGGCAAGTGGACGTTCAAAGCAAATTTGGTAACCGCAGTCCCAATTTTTACCAGAGGCTCATTGGCAATCATTTTAAACAAAAAATACGAGCGCTCTAATTGGGCGTCTGTCTTTAGCTTGAATGCCGTTTCGGTATTGTCGAATAGTCGTTTTGTCGTCATAGATTCTATTATCATCACAAATATAGTTAGATTTGAAATCAGATTAGGAAAAGAAACCAAATGAAAATAATCAACCAGGACCAAGGAGCAATTTACTGCGGCAATGGGGCTTGGGGGGCATTAGAACAATTATTGGTCGCTGCAAAACCTTCCAAGGTATTTGTATTGACTGACGAAAATACCCACATACATTGCCTTCCCTATTTCAATTTCAACTTTACGCATACCATTGATCATGTTTTTAAAATCCCCCAGGGGGAAATCCATAAAAACATCGCTACCTGCCTTGATATTTGGAATGGCCTTTCCAATTTCGGTGCTGACCGGCATAGCATACTCATCAACCTGGGCGGTGGTGTTGTGACGGATTTGGGCGGCTTTGCCGCTTCTACTTACCAAAGGGGAATTTCGTTCATCAACATACCTACTTCCCTGCTGGCCATGGTCGATGCTTCAGTTGGAGGAAAAAACGGTGTGGATCTTGGAGCCCTTAAAAACCAGATTGGAATTATTAAAAATCCGAAAGCCGTAATCGTTGATGCTGCGTTTTTGAACAGCCTTCCCAACAATCACATCCTATCGGGAATGGCCGAAATGATCAAACATGGTTTCATTTCTTCGGAAAACTATTTAAATGAGTCCTTCCGTTTTAATCTTAAAAACACCCAACAAGTTGAAGCGTTGATCTGGGAGTCGATTGTTTTCAAAAATAGTGTCATTACCAAGGACCCTAACGAAAAAGGATTGCGGAAAATTCTAAATTTTGGTCATACTTTGGGGCACGCCATCGAATCGTACTTCCTGAGACAGTCTGGAATAAATAGCCTGCTTCATGGAGAGGCCATTGCCATCGGGATGGTACTGGAATTGTATATTTCCCATGAATTGTTACATTTCCCATTAAAAAAACTCGCACTTTACACCTCGAAAATACTGGGGGTTTTCCCAAAACAATCCTTTACTAAAGAGGCTGTGGAAGAGATTATCAAATTGTTAAGTTTCGACAAAAAGAACCGTGGGGGTAAGGTCCTATTTGTACTTTTGGAAGATATCGGTCAATTTCAGTGGAACCTTGAAGTTTCCAATAACCTGATTGAAGCGGCCTTTAAATTTTACGAAAATTTTGTAGCTGAATAAAAAGTTATTTTATATTTGAGTTCGTTCAACCACCCCAAAACTATGAGACGTATTATCGTTGATTACAAAAAACTTACTCCCGAAATTCTTTCGCTTCTGGTGTCCAAATATCCCGATGGCTACGATGATGATCACATCATTACGTTCCGAAATGCTAAAAATGAACTAATCGAGGCGGTCGAAGTTAAAACAGAAGATACCATCTATTTGGTAAAGGTTAGCGCCCGATTGGAAGTTTCGATGGCCAATTTTGACGAAGACGATTACAACGATGATGAGTTTTCGGAACCCATCAGCGAACTTCCAGAAAAAGAAGCCATGGAAAATGATCCGGATGAAGATTCGGATGAAGACGATAAAAACGACTTAGAAACTGCAGATTCAAATTTAGAAGGCGAAGACGAACGAGAGGGGTTGGACGTGGAGGGTGCAGACGACGATGACGACGACGATGATGACGATTACGAAGAAGCAGAAGACTAAAGGTAACGTTCCTTCAAAATGTCAATATGATGCAGTGTATGCCCTGCAATGATTCGGCCCAATGCCCTTACTGAAATAGATGTGCCATTGGCCGTTCCCAATTTCATCAGGTCCACATCAGAATAGCTTTCAAACAAACTCACCGTAGCATTACGAACATTTAAAAACTCTGTCATCAAACTGGTTTTGGTTCGCTGCATGGCATTGGAGTTTTTTACAAAAATTCCTTCGTCAAACCCCGACAGCTCCACACCGGGCTCCCTGGCAATCCAAAGGGCCCTGGTACTGAAAATCCGCTCGGCATCGATGAGGTGCAAAAAAACTTCCTTAGGAGTCCACTTTTCGGGAGCATAACCAAACTCCCACCTTTCTTCAGGAAAAGTGCTGAAAAAGTCCATGGCAAAATTCGTTTGCTGAATCAAACCTTCCATGAGCTTCCAATCCAGGGTTTTGTCTATGTATCCCTTGTAGAATGGTGCAAACTCCGATTCAGGAAGAACGTAACGCATCTTAAATTTCCTTGAAAATGGAGTGCATCAAACGTTTTTTATCGTTAATGCTCTCCTCTAATGAAATCATCGTTTCCGTCCGGGTCACTCCTTCAATATCATCAATTTTGTAGATGATTTCCTTTGCATGACTGGTATCCTTGGCCCTAACCTTACAAAAAATATTGAATTTACCTGTGGTGACGTGGGCTACGGTTACATATGGAATTTCATTAATTCGCTCCAATACAAATTGAGTCTGGGAAGTTTTTTGTAAAAAAACGCCCACATAAGCGATAAAGGAATAGCCCAGTTTCTTGTAGTCCAATGTCAAGGAAGACCCAATAATAATACCCGCTTCCTCCATCTTTTTAACCCTAACATGCACCGTTCCAGCTGAAATACCCAGCTTCTTGGCAATGTCGGTAAAAGGAGTTCGAGTATTCTCAATCAACATGTCGAGAATATGGTGGTCGGTTTCGTCTAGTTTGAATTTTGCCATTAGTACCGTAGTTTACATAACAAAAGTAAGAAGAAACCATTCAATATCCTTTGGATTTATTGAAATTTTATATATTTTTTTGAGGTTTTATCCCAAATTGTTGAGATTTTTTCATTAACGAAAACGTTTTCGTAAGAATTTATCAAAACTTTATGGCCTTCCAAATCCATTTCCAAATGCCCCTTTAAGTGCCTTAATTGACCCGCTTCGTCCAAAATTGGAACCCATTGAATTTTATCGTTCTGCAGTACTTCCGTATACTGAATGGCCAGATCCTGCATGACGCTGTTTATTTGCGCATTTCGTAGCAAAACATCACGAAATTGCTTATTGTTCTCCGGTATGGCTTCGTAAGCTACTAAGAACTGAGGCACTTCTGGCACTGCCACAAGATCAAAAAGAGCCAAAAAAGCATAAAATAAGAACTCTCGCACCTTTTCACGTTCATAATCGCCTTGGTAGTGCCCAGCTTCGAACAAAATGGTTGGTGTGCCTTGTTTCTGGAAATAATCCCCTACACAATTTTCATTGAAGGTATCGTCATAACGTCCAACCTGTCCCGGAATCCATTGTTGCAGAAAGTGGTTCATTTTCGCAACCAACACCATGGCATCCCTCCGAGAATCAGTAACGGAACGACTCTCATCGGCTGCAGGGGCCAAAAAAGAAATCGTTGCCGGTTTACCCGTATGCAGGCCATAGATGGTGCGTTGGTCGTGCAAATTTAGGCATAGGTGGGGCTTAAAGGTTTCAAACACCTTTCGCAACAATCTGCTTTCCGCCTGGGTCAAAAGCAGGGCATCCCTATTTAAGTCTACCCCGTTGGAATTCTCGCGGGTATACAAAGCCGCTCCATCTGGATTTAATAAAGGTATCATGAGCAGTGTGTGGCTTTCCTCAAAATTTTGTACTTGTTTTGAATAAGGGTTGTTCTGCTGCAAAAAATTTAAAAAATCGAAAAGTGCTTTGGTCGTGGTAGATTCATTTCCGTGCATTTGTGACCAAATCAAAACCCGTTTTGGACCTTTCCCGAAAGAAATTTGGTGAATGGGAAGTCCTTCCTCAGAAAACCCAAGAACGGTAGCAGTTCCTTTTTTTTCCAGTTCGTTAAGAATAGGAGAAAGATGTTTTGCACATACGTAGCGCCCCTTAAGTTGGGGCTCAAAACATTGCTTGTACACTTCAGTTAGATTCATCGGAAACGGCACTATTTGCAAAGGTAAACAATGCTATGTTTACTTTTGTAAACAGAAAAATACGCTTTTTTTGTGGATGCCTGTAAACAAGACGTGATGGTTTTGGTGCCGAAATACAAAAAGTAGAATATTATTTTAATTTTATATTATTAACTAGTTTATTTTCAATAAAATAATTATCGCTATATAAAGTTTTAAATTGAATAATGATAGTTCGTTTTGCGCAATTTTGGATGGTACTCTTGAAATGATTACATTTGTAACACCTATTGGTTGTAAAAAAATATTTACAATGGTAAACAGCGCTGAATTTGCACAAAGATTGCAGGAAATGTTGAACTATTACGGTTTGTCCGCAACGGCTTTTTCCGATGCCATTGACTTTAACCGCTCTACCATTTCACACCTACTTTCGGGTCGAAACAAGCCGAGTTTGGAATTTGTGCTGAAGGTTTTGGAAAAGTTTCCAGAGGTAGAATTGTACTGGTTGATGAACGGTAAAGGAACCTTCCCTTCTTCCACGGGAAAGTCCGAACAATTATTTCAAGGAAACGAAAATGACCTTCCGCAGGATCTTTTAAACCAAGAGGAAGGAAAATTTACTGAAGCCCCAGCTTACTCCAATAAAAAGGATGAAATAGACCGTATCGTTATTTTCTTCAAAAATGGGCACTTTAAATCGTATTCTTAGTTTGTTTCGGCAATTTTTAAGACTTTTGCATGCCATGGACATCCCCATTGCATTAGCCGCCCTTTCCCTATTTTGCTGCTCTTCTTGTATGCAATCGGAACGGGATTGCTCCAATTTCAAAACAGGTACTTTTCGTTTTGAAGCACTGGTGGGCACCAAAATGGAAACCACCACCTTCGTAAGGAACGACAGTATTGAAATTGATTATTTCCGAGGAATTGCGGACACCTCCTACATTCGGTGGATCAATGACTGCGAATTCATTGTCCAAAAAGCCAACCCAAAAAATCGTGCAGATCGAAAAGCCATCCACATGAAAATTCTAAGCACCGAAGGGGATAGTTACACTTTTGAATACAATATCGTAAACGAAAAAAAGAAGCAGCGCGGAAAAGCGACGAAACAGCAATAGCTTCCTAATGATGGATGGTGTCGTAGGCCAGTTTTTTCTCCTTAAAGACAGCCTCGTCTTTACAAAAATATTCGCACGAATCAATTGGGGACATATAAAGATGGAGTGTTGTTGCCGCCAACCCACTGTCATTTTCCAACACATGATAACCCATCCGGTCCTCCATGTAGGTAAGTGTCCCTGGGTATAAGGCCTTGGTTGAAATTTCTCGTGGATCTCCAGAATCTTGTCGCAGGAATCTTTTTTCGGAAATTTTGCCAGAAACCTGATATACCCAACATTTTTGGCCGGAATGACTGTGGATGGGTGTTGCATTCCCCGGGTTCCAGCATAAAAGTACCAACTCGAAGTGGGCCTCCCTCCTAATACAATTTCGGGAATACCCATTGGGCTTCCAACTCATGAAGGGTTCAAATTCCTTGGAAGGAATCTTGAGTGCCTTTAAAATCTTAGGGAAATCCTCGGGTACGGCATTCTTTAAATGACGTATGAGCGTAGATACTTTTCTAATGGATTCCATGCGTAAACTTAAACAATCTTTTCGTTAGTTGCGAATAAAAACCTAGCTTTACAAAAATTGAGTTGTTTCATAATGCTATCTACGAAATAGTGTATCCTTTGGATTATTTCCATGCAAGAAAAACCGATTTATGCAGCATACATTAGCCCTTTTCCAGCAAATTGTCACTCAACTTTTGAAGGATGAACAAGATCGGCCCGTAGCCAATTTTATACCTTCAAACAATTTGTTCGAAACTTTAGATCTTTCATTACAGGAAAAGCCAGCCTTGGAGGAAAATTTTGTAAAATCATTGAGCGAGCTGGTGCTTACATCTCCACGAACTGCCACTCAAGCATTTTTCAATCAATTGTTTGGAGGGCGCAATGAAAAAGCCATTTTGGGCGATTTGCTGGCGGTAATCCTCAACAACAGTATGTACACTTACAAAGCCGCAGGGCCTCAGGTAGGTGTTGAAAAAGCTGTGCTTGAAAAAGTTTGTGAATTGATGGGATGGGGAAGGGAATCCGCTGGGACCATAGCCCCTGGTGGCTCCATGACCAACTTCATGGCCATGCTAATGGCCCGGGACTCGAAAGACGCTTCGGTTAGAAAAACCGGGGTGTCTAGGAAAATGACGGTTTACACTTCGACCGAATCCCATTACAGCATTCCAAAAAATGCTGCATTTTCTGGAATCGGGAGATCACAGGTACGGTATATCCCTGTCGATGAAAGGGGACGAATGGTTTCAATCGAATTGGAAAACAGGATCTTAAAAGATTTGGCAGAGGGTTATTTGCCCACATTAATCAATGCAACCGCTGGAACTACAGTCCTGGGTGCTTTTGACGCTATTCCCGAACTGGTGGCCCTAGGTAAGAAATATGGGGTGTGGGTTCATGTGGATGGAGCGTATTGTGGCGCTGTTCTTTTCAGCAAAAAATACAAACCCCTTGTTAAGGGTGTTGAAGCCGTGGACTCATTTAGTTTCAATGCCCACAAAATGATAGGCACCCCCCTTACCTGCTCGCTTCTTCTGGTGAAGGATAAAAACAAACTCTTCCATTCTTTTGCGAATGAAGCTGATTATCTATACCAAACCGACGAAGACGAATTCAACCCAGGCAAAACCTCGCTACAATGTGGAAGGCGCAACGATGCCCTGAAATTTTGGACCTTATGGAAAAGTGTTGGTACCGAGGGGCTGGAACAAATTGTGGACAAGCAGTTTGAATTGGCCGAGGTAGCGCGCAGTTATATTGAAAACCATCCAGATTATATCCTCTATAGTTTTAAGGATTCGATCTCGGTTTGCTTTAACTACAAAGGAATCCCAGCTAGGGAACTCTGCACACAGCTTTATGAAAAGTCCAAGCTGCTGGTGGGCTATGGCGCTTTTGGGAATAACGAATTTATTCGATTGGTTACCATCAACGTACAAAACGAGCCTGAGGATATACTTAATTTCTTTAAAGTAATTGAAACGTTTGTTGCTGAAAACGAATTGTTGCTTGCCGCTAAAACAGAGTAATTTGCCCTTCCCCATCAACCGTGGGGGGATCGTCATCATTCGTTGAGACACCTGAAGTATCGTTTTCTTCATCCAATGCACTTGCATCAGTATCTTGAAGCTCCTCTTCGTCCACCACTTCTATTTCTTCGGCGGGCATGGGTTCGGGTTGTTGGTACGGTAATGGCTCCAACGCATTGATTTCGAGCACTTTTTCTTTGGTAAGTTGGTTCCCCATCGCGTTAATACCTTTAACGGAAATAAAACTTTCTAAATCTACCTCCCAATTGTCTTTGCGGTCTTTCCCTCGCTCTTTTACAAAAACTACTTCAGCAACAGGGCGGTAATCCGTAAACACTTTCTCAAGATAGGATTTAGGATGCTCTGATATGATGCTTTCTTCCTTTTCGGGATTTTCGATCAAAAATCGCTTTACATAGAAAAGCTCTTTCTCTCCTTCCCAATAAATCAATGAAATGGGCTTTTTGGGTTCCCATTTTTCCAAAACAATCACATCATCATCAAAATGCATGGTCAACTCCGGGATGGAAGTGCGTACAACCCCACTCTGCTTAATAAGCAACAAGCGGTCTTCGCTCGTAAATTCCCCCAAAAGCTCGCCTCTACCGTCCACATTGAGACGCTGTACAGTATCATCGAACCAAATTTTTCTGGGTTTTAAGGTGGAAAGCCCCTTCTCTTTCAACTCGATGCGTTTCACCGCATACTTGGTTACAATATTACCCTTGGAATCGCGCCCTTTTACCAAAATATCGGCAAAATCGAGATCCCATTTCAGTTTTTTAATGCTTCCTGATTGACGCAACAACACCGTAACCACTTCCGCTTCTCCGTTAGGGTTTGCAGTAAAATAGAGTACTTTGGACCCCTTAGAACCCGCTGTTAAATCGTATTCCTTGTCTCTGGTGATCGACGTAACCGCAAAACGCTTGATGTAAGTGGCGCCACGGGATCCATCTTTATAAATCATGTTGTAAATGGTCCGCTTGTCTTTTTTCTTCCAAACTGCTACGTACATGATTCCTTTGCCCACAAAGGTTTTGTCGCTTACCTTGGTAACCATCATCTTCCCGTCTTCCGTAAACACAATAATGTCATCGATATCACTGCAATCGGTTACGTACTCTTCGCGACGCATGCTGGTTCCGATAAAACCTTCCTCCCGATTCACATACAATTTGGTATTACGGATTACGACCTTGGTTGCCTCGATATCATCGAAGATTCGTATTTCCGTTTTGCGCTCTTTCCCATCACCATAATCTTTCTTAAGTCGTTTGAAATAGTCAATGGCATATTCAATCAAGTGTTCCAAGTGATGTTTTACTTGAGCGATACTATCTTCCAGTGAATCAATTTTTTGCTGTGCTTTATCGATGTCAAAACGAGAGATGCGCTTGATTCGGATTTCGGTTAAGCGGACAATATCTTCTTCCGTTACGGCTCGCTTCAAATGTTTGATGTGTGGCTGCAACCCTTTGTCGATAGCAGCAATGACCCCTTCCCAAGTTTCTTCCTCTTCAATATCGCGGTAAATGCGGTTTTCAATGAAAATCCGCTCCAAGGAAGCAAAATGCCACTGCTCCTCCAATTCGTCCAGCTGAATTTCCAGTTCACTTTTAAGCAATAGAACCGTGCGTTCGGTTGAACGCCGCAACATTTCGGACACCCCAATAAAAAGGGGGCGGTTATTCTCTATAACACAGCCCAATGGCGAAATAGACGTTTCGCAACTGGTAAAGGCGTACAGGGCATCAATGGTTTTGTCTGGAGAAATCCCAGGCGGCAAATGCACCAAAATCTCAACTTCAGCTGCGGTATTGTCCTCAATTTTTTTGATTTTGATCTTACCTTTGTCATTCGCCTTTAAGATGCTATCGATCAAACTGGTGGTCGTGGTTCCAAATGGAATTTCATTGATAACCAAGGTGTTTTTATCCATCTGGTTGACCAAGGCACGACACCTTATTTTTCCCCCACGTTCCCCATCATTGTATTGGGTTGCATCCATAAGTCCGCCCGTAGGAAAATCGGGCACCAGCTTAAATTTCTTCCCTTGAAGGTGCTTGATGGAAGCCTCGATAAGTTCGAGAAAATTGTGCGGAAGGACTTTAGTGGAAAGACCTACGGCAATTCCTTCGGCCCCTTGAGCCAAGAGCAGCGGAAACATCACGGGTAGGTTGATGGGTTCCTTTTTACGCCCATCGTAGGAGGCCTGCCATTCCGTAATTTTTGGATTGTAAACTACATCCAGGGCAAACTTCGACAACCGCGCCTCGATGTATCTGGGTGCCGCGGCACCGTCGCCTGTATAAACATTGCCCCAGTTTCCCTGGGTATCAATCAATAAATCCTTTTGGCCCAGTTGCACAATTGCATCGCCAATACTGGCGTCTCCATGGGGGTGGTATTGCATGGTATGGCCTACAATGTTGGCCACTTTATTGTAACGGCCATCATCCAGTTCCTTCATGGAATGCATGATACGCCTTTGGACGGGTTTGAAACCGTCTTCAATGGCCGGCACGGCACGTTCCAAAATTACATAACTGGCATAGTCCAAAAACCAGTCGCGGTACATGCCCGTAACACGTGTAATGGTTTCTTCGGAAGAATTGGCGTCTTCGGAAGGTAGGCTGTGTTCTAGTTCTTCTGGGGTCTGTTCTGATTCGCTCATCGATTATTCCTCTACTTTGTCCAATTCCACTTTCAGGTTGTTGATGATAAATTCCTGCCGATCGGGTGTATTTTTACCCATATAAAAACTGAGCAATTCCTCGATGCTCATCGCCTTATCAAGCATTACAGGATCCAAACGCATGTCGTCCCCGATAAAATGCTGGAACTCGTCCGGAGAAATCTCCCCTAAACCCTTAAAACGCGTAATCTCTGGCTTAGGTTTTAGTTTTTCGATGGCGGCCAAACGCTCTTCGTCCGAATAGCAATAAATGGTTTCCTTTTTGTTGCGCACCCGAAACAACGGGGTTTGCAAGATATAGAGGTGTCCTTCTTTAATTAATTCCGGGAAAAATTGGAGAAAAAAAGTAATCAACAACAAACGGATGTGCATGCCGTCCACGTCGGCATCCGTTGCGATGACGATGTTGTTGTACCGCAAGTCCTCCATGGACTCTTCAATATTCAATGCCGCCTGAAGTAAATTGAACTCCTCGTTTTCGTACACAATTTTTTTGCTGAGCCCGTAACTGTTCAATGGTTTTCCTTTCAAGCTAAAAACTGCTTGGGTATTGACATCCCGACTTTTGGTAATGCTCCCACTTGCCGAATCCCCTTCAGTGATGAACAGAGTCGTTTCCAGACTGCGTTCGTTTTTGGAATCGTCCAAGTGTACCCTGCAGTCGCGTAATTTCTTGTTGTGCAAATTGGCCTTTTTGGCACGTTCCCGAGCCAACTTTCGAATACCACTCAATTCCTTACGTTCCTTTTCAGCCTGAATAATTTTGCGTTGTATTTTTTCGGCAACCGCAGGATTTTTGTGCAGGTAGTTGTCCAAATGCGTTTTGATGAAATCGTTTACATAAGTCCGAACCGTTGGCAAATCGCCCCCCATATCTGTGGAGCCAAGTTTGGTTTTGGTCTGACTTTCAAAAACCGGTTCCATGACCTTGATGCTGATAGCCCCAACGATGGATTTCCGCACATCGCTGGCATCGTAATTTTTACCATAAAATTCGCGGATGGTCTTTACCAAAGATTCCCGAAAAGCTGCTTGGTGGGTTCCTCCCTGTGTGGTATTTTGCCCATTTACAAAGCTGTGGTATTCCTCGCTGTATTGCGATTTGCTGTGCGTGAGGGCAATTTCAATATCTTCCCCCTTAAGGTGAATGATGGGATACAGCATGTCTTCTTGGGACATATTGTCCTCCAACAAATCCTTTAAGCCGTTTTCGCTGAAAAATTTTTCCCCATTAAAATCGATGGTCAGTCCCGGGTTCAGGTACACGTAGTTTTTAAGCATTTTTTCTACATACTCCTTGCGGTATTTGTAGTGCCTGAATATGCTGTCGTCGGGAACAAAAATAATTTTGGTTCCCCGTCGTTTGGACGATTCCTCCTGTTCTGGGTCTTTGGTAAGTTCCCCAAACTGAAATTCGGCCATTTTCATTTTTCCGTCCCGAATGGATTCTACCGAAAAGAAAGATGAAAGGGCGTTCACGGCCTTGGTGCCCACACCGTTCAATCCTACCGATTTTTTAAACGCACGGGTGTCGTACTTTCCTCCAGTGTTCATTTTGGAAACCACATCCACTACTTTCCCCAACGGGATTCCCCTTCCAAAATCGCGAACCTTCACCTCTTGGTCCTTGATTCGTATTTCGATGGTTTTTCCGGCACCCATTACAAACTCGTCGATACAGTTATCAATGACCTCTTTCAGGAGGATGTAAATGCCATCATCGGGAGATGAACCGTCTCCCAATTTCCCGATATACATCCCAGGACGCAACCGGATATGCTCCTTCCAGTCGAGCGATCGTATATTATCCTCGGTATATTGAGTTTCCGCCATAATGCCAGGTATATCACGGCTAATATAAAATTTCAGTCCAAAAATAGAAACCAATCACACCTAAAGTAATTAACAAAAAAAGGGGCAAATTGTTAAGAAAATTGCTGCAAGGGCCTTAGCTTTGCTTCAGAAATATGTATTTTCAACCCGCAAATATCCCGATACCAAAATGACGAAGAAAACGACCTTTTATAGCTTATTTTTTGTGATGGCAATTCTGATGGGCGGTTGCCGTAATGGAAGCGATTTCAAAACACCCGAAAACTACCGTGCGGAAAGCGTAACTGGACGTTACCAGATTGCGGTACCCGATTTCATGGAGTCTACCAACGGGCTATATCCAGATGCTAGTTTGCAGTTCCAAAACCTTGAAAAGGAAGCCTATATTGCAACGATAGACGAGCCCAAAAAGAAGTTTGTTGATGCCTACAAAAAAAACGGCAATTACGACGAAAACAAATCGCCTGTAGAAAATTACCAAATCATACAAATGGGATACCTTACCGAAGTTATGACGCTGCAAAGTAAGGGGGAACCCAAAAACCTAACCATCAATGGGATGCCTGCAGTACAAATGGAGATGATAGGTTGGGTAAAAGGAATCGATTACCGAATTTATTACCTGATGACCTTTATTGAAGGATCGGATGACCTGTATTTAATGTTGGAATGGACCCTGGACGATCGGGAAACCGAACACAAAGCCATGTTCGAAACGATCGCACAATCGTTCAAGGAGCTCTAGTCTTGGAGCCTTTTACACATTGAAACGGAAGTGCATCACATCGCCGTCCTGAACCACATATTCCTTCCCTTCCACTCCTAGCTTCCCTGCTTCACGTACCTTCGCTTCGCTACCAAAGGTAACGTAATCGTTGTATTTAATTACTTCGGCACGGATAAAGCCCTTTTCAAAATCGCTATGGATAACGCCCGCAGCTTGGGGGGCAGTAGCTCCTACCGGAATGGTCCAGGCGCGGACCTCTTTCACCCCTGCAGTGAAATAGGTTTGTAACTTTAATAGGCTGTAAGCGGCTCGAATAAGCTTTGAGGCGCCGGGCTCATCAAGTCCCATGTCTTCCAAAAACAATTGGCGCTCTTCAAAAGTTTCTAGTTCGGTGATGTCGGCTTCGGTGGCCACGGCCAATACCAGTACTTCAGCATTTTCATTGGCCACAGCTGCTTTTACACGATCTACATAGGCATTTCCTGAAGCTGCTGCTGCTTCATCCACGTTACAAACGTACATGACCGGTTTGTCGGTAATCAATTGCACCGAATTTATAAATTCAGTTCGTTCTTCTTCTGATAAATCAATGGCACGAACCGAAATACTGGCCTCTAAGCCAGCTTTCACTTTTTCTAAAGCCTGAAGTTCTTTCTGGGCTTCCTTGTTACCCGTACGTGCTGCACGGAACACCTTTTCGATACGCTTTTCCACCGTCTCCAAATCCTTTAACTGCAATTCGATATCGATGGTTTCTTTATCCCTAATAGGGTTGATGCTGCCATCAACGTGCACAATGTTATCGTTATCAAAACACCGCAATACATGAATAATGGCATCCGTTTCCCGTATGTTGGCCAAAAATTGGTTGCCAAGCCCCTCGCCTTTACTGGCCCCCTTTACCAATCCGGCGATGTCCACAATTTCAACGGTAGCAGGAACAACACGTTCGGGGTTTACCAATTCCTCCAGTTTCACCAAGCGTGTGTCGGGCACATTGACCACCCCAATATTGGGTTCGATGGTACAAAATGGAAAATTGGCACTTTGGGCCTTGGCGTTGGACAAACAATTGAAAAGGGTCGATTTTCCCACGTTGGGCAATCCTACAATTCCAGCTTTCATGAATGCATTTTAAGTTTTGAGGCTGCAAATATACACGTTCAAAATCGCTTCAACTGTATTTCATGGAGCTTTTAGAGCAAATAGCAGATTTTTGCTTAACTTTAGTGAAAGAATCTATACCTATAATTATGAAAAAAATAGTATTTACCACCATTGCTTTACTTGCCATTTTCAGCCTCCAGGCTCAGGAAAATAAGGTTGTTAAAGAAGAAACCACCATCAAAAAAGTGGTCACCAAGGAAGGGAGCCAGGTTATCGTTAAAGAAGTAAAAAACGTGGAGAAAGAAAAGGGCTCCGTGATGGTTGAAGGGAATGAAAACGAAAATCAGGAATTCTCGGAAGATTTAAATGTAGACAAAGATCAAGAAGTAGTAAAGGATGAAGTAATCATCGACCAGGACAATGAGGATTTAATTGAAGCAGAGAAAAAACAGCAGGAAGATGCTTTGCAAAAATCCATAGAGGCCCAAAATGCCAAAGCAGAAGCGGAACGCAAGCTATTGGAACAACAGCGCGAAGAGCGCCTCAAAATGATGGAAGAAAATCGAAAAAAACTGGAAAGTAGGCCTAAGGGCATGACCAAACTTCAAAAAAAGAAGCACAATTAATATTTTTCAAAAAAAAAGCGAACTTGCCAATTAAATTCTTATTTTTGAGAACATACAACAACAAATTAAATTCAATACTTATGAAAAAAATCTTTACCACCCTCTGTGTGATGTTGCTCACCGTAGCATTTGCTCAAGCTCAAAGCAGAGGTGCTGATGCCGATGCTGCCGCTACCAAATCTGCTGAGACCAAAGTAGAAGCAAAAGCCACCAATACCACCAATGCCGATGCTGCGCAAATTAATGACGCTGATGCCGCCTTGCAAAGAAAAGAATACGAGGCACGAAAAAAAGAAGCTCAGGCCAAACAAGCTGAAAAGAAAGCCAATCAAAATGCTTCTTCCAGCAACAACACAACCAAAAAACGTGTAAAAAACACCAGAAAACCTCAAATAACCAACGAGGAAAATAAAGCCTTAGAAGCTGAAAAGAAGAAAAAAGATAATTAATTTTTTCCTAAGTTACCCATACCAACCCCCATCACCAATGGGGGTTTTTTTACACCCTTCTTTCATGAAAAACCCATTTGCCATTACCGTCGTTTTCCTATTTACATGGAGTTTCACATTTGCACAGTCCCTTGAACTGAGCTACGACCATACCTCGGTCGCCGTTACCAATTTGAACCAAAGTGCCTTTTTTTATAAAGAGGTCCTGCAGCTGAACGAAATTGAAGTGCCTTACCTAAACCCAAACATCCGTTGGTTTTCGCTGGGAGGCCCGTATCAATTACATCTAATTCAGGTTTCTGAAAAACCGGACACGGAAAAAGCCACCCACCTGGCCCTCCACGTGAAAAGCATTGAAGCTTTTGTTTCTTATTTAAATTCCCATGAAATTCCCTATTGGGATTGGCTAGGTGAAAAAGATAAAATTGCATTACGTCCCGATGGGATCAAACAAGTCTACATTCAGGACCCAGATGGCCACTGGATTGAAATCAATGATGTGCAATTCGATTATTAAAGCAACAAATTAGGTTGCCTAGCCGTGGTGCATGAATCGCTGTTTACCCAATAGCTCTTCCTCCGTTTCCACATGGCTATCGTCTGGTATGCAACAATCAACCGGGCAAACTGCCGCACATTGCGGCTCATCATGAAATCCTTTACATTCGGTACACTTATCAGGCACGATGTAGTAAATTTCATCGCTTACGGGTTCTTGGGTCTCTTCGGCCTCCACTTCCTTCCCATTGGGCAAAACTACCCTTCCTTTTAAGTCGGTCCCATCTGCATAGCGCCAATCGTCCGCTCCTTCATAAATAGCAGTATTGGGGCATTCGGGTTCACAGGCTCCACAGTTTATACATTCGTCCGTGATAATAATGGCCATCGCAATTCTTTTTCTAAATTTGTGCAAATTTAATGCCTAGGCGGGGCAACTCCAAACAAAGAATGCAATTACAGGAAAGAATTAACGCTTTTGTAAAATTAGGGGCCTTTCTGAAGGAAATTCCACAAAACCAAGAGACCTTCCAATTACTGGCTCAAAAAGCACAAGAACACAACGGATGGTTCACGGAAGCTGCTATATGCCAAGCACTTGACTATTGGGGAAGCACGCTGAGTGAAGCATCCCTAACGCAATGGACCGTCCGTATTGCCTCTGGAGGGAAGAGCGGTGCCATGGTCGCAGTCATCATGGCAGGGAATATCCCGTTGGTTGGGTTCCACGATTTTCTTTCCGTCCTTATTTCAGGGCATAGAATAGTTGCCAAGCTTTCCTCCAACGATACGGTCCTATTGCCTTATCTTGCTTCAAAATTGATTGAAATTGAACCCAGATTCGAACCATTCATTCATTTTTCGGAAGACAAACTGCCTCCATTTGATGCGGTCATTGCAACGGGCAGCAATAATACTGCCATGTATTTTGAACATTACTTCGGAAAATATCCCAATATCATTAGGAAAAACCGAAATGGCATCGCCGTCCTCAATGGAAAAGAAACCCCTGAAACGCTCTCGGAATTGGCAAGAGATATCTTTACCTATTTTGGGTTGGGTTGTAGAAGCGTTTCAAAAGTATACCTGCCGGAAGCTTACGATTTTAAAACCTTTTTCGAGGCCATGTATTCCCAGCGGGAAGCCATCCATCACCACAAGTACATCAACAATTACGATTACAATAAGGCCGTTTACCTTATGAGCAATGTTCCGCTTTTGGACAATGAATTCATGCTCCTAAAAGAAGACCAAGGATTGGCATCGCCTATTTCGGTTGTCTATTATGAATACTACAAATCCCTGGAAATACTGCAAGCAAAACTCGAAGGGATGAAGGATGAGATACAATGCGTGGTTGCCAATTCCGGATTGCCCAACGAAATCCCCTTTGGCAAGACCCAAAGCCCGGAACTTTGGGAGTATGCGGACGGTGTGGACACGCTTCTTTTTTTGGCCAATTTGTAGGATTTTGAAATCCCTTTACACCGAAAAGGTTTTCGTTGTTATTCCCTTCAATTTTGTTGAAATCCTATGAATAATTTGTCTTTAAATTAACCGTATTTGGGAAGAGATTTTACATCTTTGTACTACAAAAAATTACCCATGAAAAAACATAATTTTAGTGCAGGTCCCAGTATTTTGCCACAAGAAGTTGTTAAGAAAGCTGCAGAAGCGGTGATCAACTTTAACGACTTAGGCCTGTCACTTATAGAAATTTCGCACAGAAGCAAGGATTTTGTTGCGGTAATGGACGAAGCCTGTGCGTTGGCCCTCGAACTTTTGGGGCTGGAAAACAAAGGCTACAAAGCTATTTTCCTTCAAGGAGGAGCCAGTACCCAATTCTTGATGGCAGCCTATAATTTGTTGGAACGAAAAGCCGGGTACCTCAATACTGGAACTTGGTCATCTAAAGCCCTTAAGGAAGCCAAGCTTTTTGGGGAAGTATTGGAACTGGCATCTTCCAAAGATCAGAACTTCAATTACATCCCAAAAAATTTCGATATTCCCACCAATATCGACTATTTTCATTGTACTAGCAACAATACGATCTTCGGGACACAAATTCATCAATTTCCCAAAACTTCGGTCCCCGTGGTTTGCGATATGAGTAGCGATATTTTTTCGCGGCAACTTGATTTTTCAAAATTTGATTTGATCTACGCCGGAGCCCAAAAAAACATGGGCCCTGCAGGAACCACTCTTGTGGTCATCAAAGAAGAAATTTTAGGAAAAGTGAGTCGGGCCATTCCATCGATGTTGGATTACAAGGTCCATATCGAAAAGGAAAGTATGTTCAACACGCCCCCTGTCTTTGCAGTTTATACCTCCCTCCTTACCCTGAAATGGTTGAAAAATTTGGGTGGCATTGCTGCCATTGAACACATAAATGAACAAAAAGCGACTGCGCTTTACGAAGAAGTAGACCGTAACCCACTTTTTATCGGATTTGCAAACAAAGAGGATCGTTCCAAAATGAATGTCACCTTCAATTTAAGTGAAGGTGCCGATAAAGAACGTTTCGACCTGCTTTGGAAGGAAGCCGGCATTAGTGGCCTCAATGGGCACCGTAGTGTAGGTGGTTACAGGGCCTCTATCTACAACGCCTTGCCATTGGAAAGTGTGGAAGTGCTCGTAGAGGTGATGAAAACTTTTGAATCAAAATCCTAAAAAATTAAATACAATGAAGGTTTTAGCAAATGACGGCATTTCCCAAAGTGGCATTAAAGCTTTGGAAGCTGCTGGTATAGAAGTTGTTACTACTAAGGTAGCCCAAGAACAGTTAATTAACTACATTAACGAGAACGATATTTCTGTGCTGCTGGTACGCAGTGCCACACAGGCCCGAAGAGAACTTATCGATGCTTGTCCCAGCCTTAAAATTATTGGCCGAGGCGGCGTAGGCATGGACAACATTGATGTTGCCTATGCCAGGGAAAAAGGATTGAAGGTTATTAACACTCCTGCTGCTTCTTCGGCTTCTGTGGCCGAATTGGTTTTTGCCCATCTCTTTGGGGGAGTACGATTCTTGTACCATTCCAATCGCAATATGCCTTTGGATGGGGATACGCAATTTGGTGCTTTGAAAAAAAGTTATGCCAAAGGGCGCGAGCTGCGCGGAAAAACCTTAGGTATTATTGGCTTTGGGCGCATTGGACGCGAAGTGGCCAAGATTGGATTGGGCTGTGGGATGAAGGTAATTTACAGCGACAGTTATGTGGAAACGGCTAAAGTGGATTTGGAATTCTACGATGGGCAACAACTTTCATTTTCGTTTGAAAGTCAGTCCATGGAAAGCCTCCTTAAGCAAAGTGATTTTATTTCCTTGCACGTTCCGGCGCAAAAAGGATACATCATTGGTGCTGATGAAATCGCGATGATGAAAAATGGGGCAGGTATCGTCAATGCCGCTCGTGGGGGTGTTATTGACGAAGTAGCCTTGTTGGAAGCTTTGGAAAATGGAAAGCTGTCTTTTGCAGCATTGGATGTTTTTGAAAACGAGCCAACTCCAGCCATTAAAGTCTTGATGCACGAAAAAATATCCCTTAGTCCGCACATAGGGGCCGCCACGGATGAAGCTCAAGACCGGATCGGTACCGAATTGGCTGCACAAATCATTGAAATCATGGGATAAACCCTAGTTTTTTCCTTACCTTTAATTGAATTAAAAAAGTAAATCATGTCAGGAATTTTAGACCTTTTAAATAGTGATATGGGACGCCAGATTGTTCTAGGTGCCAGTAATGAAACCAATCAACCTGCTGATAAAACCGCGCAGGTTGTTCAGATGGCTTTGCCTTTATTGATGGGTGCCATGAAACGGAATGCTAGCAACCCACAAGGGGCAGAAGGCCTCATGAATGCGTTAAACTCCAAACATGATGGAAGCATTCTTAATAATTTGGGGGGCTTTTTTGGTGGCGGTGTGGATGAAGACCAAAAAATAGATGGTTTGGGCATCTTGGGGCATGTTTTGGGAGGCTCCCAGGACAATGTTGTAGGGGCGCTTTCCCAAAAATCGGGGATGGACTCCAATTCAGTGATGCAGATATTGCAAGTAATTGCCCCAATTGTCCTTGGCTATTTAGGCAAACAAAAGCAGCAACAAAACGTGCAATCATCGGATGCCCTTGGAGGATTGCTTGGAGGGATGATGGGCGCCGGAAAAAAACAACACAAACAGCAAAGTTTGATTGAATCCCTTTTGGATGGAGACAACGACGGAAGCATACTGGACGATGTGGCCGGAATGGTTTTGAGTAGCGGAAACAAAAAAAGTGGTGCCTTGGGCGGATTGCTCGGTGGCCTTTTCAGAAAATAACATCGATTAAAAATAACCGCAAGCCCCTATAAATCAGGGGCTTTTTTGTTAAACAGCGTTAAAGCGCGGCCATACAAAATGTATTTTTTTTAACTTTGTTAAAATTTCATGCTATGAACTATTTTATCATCGTTTTAGTGAGTATCCTGGCTTTTGCAAGTTGCGATTCGTACAAATCGACTGTGAACGATTCCATGGCAAATGCTTCGGAAAACGATACCCTAGCCATCAAAAACGATAGCCTGGAATATGAAATTATCATCATCGAACCGGGCTTCAATAATTGGTTGGTTACACAAAAACCAAGGGGCTTTTATGGGCAAAATTACCTCGAATCAAAAAACCGTCTTTTTGTTTCGGAGTACAACAACCGCGTGCGAAACTTTCAGGGATACGATCGGAATTTATACCCTCAGGAAATCAATTACGATTTTTCCTTAGATTATGGCTATGAAGTTAATTACTTGCTCTACAATTATTTCATCTATTTTCAAAAAACCTATAACCAAAAGTTTATCGGGGGAAGAGGGAGAAGTTGATGTTCGAAAAGTTAAAGAACCGCTGGCAGGTAAAAGACAATTTCCAGTTTTGGGTTATTTTTTTGGTATTTGCCATAACCGGAAGTAGCGCCGCCAAGCTCACAGGGCCTATTTTAAAGGCCAGTTCTTGGATTGTGGATTTGCCCTATTGGCAGTATGCCATTTTCTATGTGATAGCCACTTTGGTGGTTTATCAATTCCTTTTGGTGTTTTTCGGTTGGATTTTTGGAGAATTCAATTTTTTCTGGAACTTTGTAAAACGAATCCTAAGACGAATAGGAGTGGGCTTTTTATTTAAGGCGTAAATGATCGGGAAAAAAAACATCGCGCTGTTTGCCATAAGCTTATTTTTGAGCTTAGCATTCCTCTTCCCTACTGCTGTCCAGTTTGAACACCTTTTTGAATCCCACAATCATAAGCCCTGTAATGATTACAGTGTGCATCTGCATGAAAAACCTCTGGATTGTAACATCCAGGCTTTTCACTTTTCTACTTTTAGTTTTGAAACCCTTCCAAATTGGGAGATTTTTGCCATTCCTCCGCATACCTTCCCATATTATGGGTACACTTCTGTTCTTTATACACAAAAACCCCTAACAGCCTTCCTAAGGGGGCCTCCCTTAAATTCTTGATTCCTTCAATAGTTTTTAACTTTAATCAAGAATTTTATGAGAATTTTATACTTGCTGCCTTTAGCAGCATTGTGCCTTTTCAATACAATCCTTTCGGCACAAAATACGTTGTCGGGAACCATAACCGACACCATGCAACAACCTATTTCAGCTACTATTTACCTTCCGCAATTGGAAAAAGGGACGATTTCGGATTTTAATGGAAATTTTACATTGCCGAACATCCCCAACGGAAATTATACCGTAGTGGTTTCGTCCTTAGGGTTTGAGACCGTTTCGCAAAAAATCCTCTTTGGAGGAAATACCACCATTCCTTTGAATTTACAATTGAAAGAAAGCGTCGTGGAGATGGAAGAAGTCATCATTTCCACTCCTTTTCACCAGTTACAAAGTGACAATGTGATGAAAGTAGAACGCGTAAGTACCGCAGACCTTACCAAAGAAGGTGCCGTAAACCTTTCCCAAGGAATTGCAAACATTGCGGGGGTTTCCGCCATTACTACAGGAACCGGTATTGGAAAACCGGTGATTAGGGGACTTAGCGCCAACAGGGTCCTAACCTATGCACAAGGGGTTCGCCTCGAGAACCAGCAGTTTGGAGATGAGCATGGTCTGGGCATTAGTGGAGCTGGTATTGAAAGTGTTGAGGTCATTAAAGGGCCCGCCTCCCTTTTGTATGGAAGTGATGCCCTTGGTGGGGTGCTATACCTAAATCCTGAAGCCTTCGCAGAGGCCGACAAACAGGAAGTGGATTTTTCCGGAGGCTATGCCTCCAACACACAAGGGCTAACCGGAACCGCTGCAGTAAAGGGCTCGGGAACTAAGTTCAAGTACATTTTTAGAGGCTCCTACAACACCTTTGCCGATTATAAAACCGGCGACGGGACGCTGGTCACCAATTCGCGTTATAAGGAATCCGATTACAAAGTGGGATTACGCTACCAAGTAGACCGCTGGAAGTCGACTTTTCGGTACAATTTCAACCGGAATACCATCGGAATTCCAGAGGAAATAGGACTTCAGAATACCGACCGGGAACCCATGTTGCCATTCCAAAAAATTGACAATCACATCCTGAGCTGGGAAAATAACCTCTATTTTGACCGTTCGAGTTTGGATGTTAAGGTTGGGTTTTTGTTCAACGATCGAAATGAGTTCGAGGAAACCGCTGAATTGCCGGCCCTTCAGATGAAACTGCAAACGTTTAACTATGATGTAAAATACCATTGGCCATCCTTGGGCAAATTTGAAACAATTTCGGGGGTTCAAGGAATGGTTCAGGAAAACAAAAACTATGGCGAAGAATTACTCATCCCCGATGCACAGAAGGTAGATGCTGGAGTATTTACTACGACTCACCTGCATTTAAATGCAGTGGACTTTCAAGGGGGGCTTCGGTATGATTTCCGGCAATTAATTACCCAGGTAGCTGGAAGTGTTAATGAAAGTAATTTTATCCCAAGGATCGAAAGACAGTTCCATAGTTTCAATGCCGCACTAGGCGTAAAGTACGACTGGGGCAACCATTGGACCGCGCGACTCAATTTGGCCAGTGGTTTTAGGGCACCCAATTTGGCAGAACTGGCTTCCAATGGAGTGCATGAAGGCACCAATCGGTACGAGATTGGAAACGCCCAATTGAAAAATGAACAAAACATCCAAACCGATTTGGCCCTTGAATACCGTAGCGAGCACCTGGAAATGTTTGTAAATGGGTTCTACAATACCGTTAACCATTACATTTTCATTGCTCCAACAGGAGACTTTGTCGACGGCACCCCTGTCTTTGCTTATGAGCAATTTGACGCCAATTTATACGGTGGCGAAGCGGGATTTCACTGGCACCCACACCCCTTGGACTGGCTCCACTGGGAAAGCAGTTTTGAGACCGTTACAGGTGAATTACGCAAGGGCGGTGCATTGCCGTTAATCCCTGCAAACCAATGGAAAAATACGCTTCGCTTTGAGGGCAAGCAAGTGGGAACGTTGCAGAAACCTTTTGCATTTGTCACCTTTAAGCACACTTTCGAGCAAAATAGGGTAAGCGCTTTTGAAACCCCAACAGAGGGCTATTCCCTCTGGAGTTTGGGGGTTGGGGGTCTTTGGGACCTGAAAAAAATACAACTTGGTTGGAATGTGAATATCACCAATTTAACCAACGAAGTCTATATAGACCATTTGTCGCGTTTAAAAACCGACGCTATTCCAAATGCGGGCAGGAGCATTAACTGCAACCTTTCCGTACAACTATAAAAAATAAAAGCCCCAAACGGGGCTTTTTTATTTGTTAACTTCTACTTCGATGGTTTGTGGCAGGGGTCTTTCTTCTTGTGTGGAGAAAACAAAGGTGTACAACCACATTAACGTAAAGGTAGGGATAAAGTCGAAAGGTAAAATTTCTTCCAAGAACACAACCACCGCGGCAATTTTACCATTGGTGCCGGGATACATTTCGCTCATCTTGACCGCTGCGTAAGGTGCCCATACAAAGTCAATGAAAGTGCCGAGAATCGGAATGAACATCGTGGACATCCCCACCAAATCATAGAAAATGCTTTTGCGAAGGAGTTTGAATTTGTTTTTTTTCATGTTTTTATGGATTGATGACGTATTCCCATAACGCAAGAAACATACCAAAAATTATGAAAGTTTAGCATCAATCAATTTTAAAAATTCGTTTCGGGTTTCAATTTTTTCGAATTGCCCGCGAAAGCCCGAAGTCGTCGTTACACTATTCTGTTTTTGAACCCCCCGCATCATCATGCACATATGCGAGGCCTCTATTACAACAGCCACTCCTTTGGGTTGAAGGGTCGTATTAATGCATTCTAAAATATCGTGAGTGAGTCGCTCCTGAACCTGCAATCGCCTTGAAAAAACATCGACCACCCTAGGTATTTTACTTAGACCCACAATATAGCCATCGGGAATGTACGCAATGTGGGCTTTTCCAAAAAAGGGCAATACATGGTGCTCGCAAAGAGAGTACAACTCAATGTCCTTAACAATGACCATGTCGTGGTATTTTTCGGCAAACATGGCGCTTTTTAAAATTTCAGCAGGATCTTGGCAGTAACCGGAGGTTAAGAACTGCATGGCCTTGGCAGCCCGTTCGGGGGTTTTTGTAATCCCTTCCCTGGCGATATCCTCACCTATTCCTTTCAGGATTTCACCATACTGATCTTTCAAATGATCGGTGGTTTCCTGGTGGTATTCTTCAAAATAGTGATAACTTCCCATTTATTCCGTTTTCAGTTGATTGGCATAGTTGTCCCTTAATTTCTGCAACTTTGGTGATATAATGACGCTGCAATAAGGTTGATCGCGATGATCGTTGTAATAGTTCTGGTGGTAGTCCTCCGCAGGATAAAACACCTCCAATGGGGCTAATTGCGTTACGATTGGATCTTCAAAAACCTTTTCGGATTGCAAATTTTCAATAAATGCACTGCAATCCATTTTTTGTGCTGCTGAGGTATAAAAAATTGCGCTGCGGTATTGGGTACCTACATCGTTGCCTTGTCGGTTCAAAGTGGTTGGGTCGTGGGTAGTAAAAAACACCTCTAGCAAGGTCTTCAAGGTAATAGTTTCGGTCTCGTATGAAACCAAAATACCTTCGGCATGACCGGTTCTTCCCGAACACACTTCGCGGTATGCAGGATTTTTGATATGCCCCCCCGTATATCCTGAGACAATGGACTGAATCCCTTTCAATCGCTGAAAAACCGCCTCTGTACACCAGAAACAGCCTCCAGCCAACACAATTTGTTCTATCTTTTTCATATATGGTTAAACAAATCTACAACATTAACAGATTCGCACTACAGATGCCCTTCACTTTAACGTTTCATTAGTATGCTTCAAAAAGCTACACGTTAGCTTTGTCTAAAATTGGTTTTTTTTGAATGGATTGCAACATTCTGGAAAACTTAATGTCTTTAGACCAAACAACCAGCCCATAGCATGAAGCATTCATTTTTGTTCCTTTTGATACTTTCCGTATCCTTCTGTTGGTCACAGGAAAAGAAAAGCCTTTCCATACAACGCACTTCAACTCCACCAAAAATAGATGGTGAATTAACCGATGATGCCTGGAAAGGTGCCGAAGAAGCCAAAGATTTTACGCAATTCCGTCCCGAAATGGGTACTGCCGAAAAACCCCATCAAAAATCAATTGTAAAAATGGTGTATGACGATCATGCCATTTATGTGGGTGCTTACCTCTTCGACAAACCTGAGGACATTATGAAGCAATTTACCAGTAGGGACAACTTTGGGCAATCCGATTTTTTTGGGGTGATACTTAACCCCAACAATGATGCACAAAACGATACCGAGTTTTTTGTATTCAGCTCTGGAACCCAAGCAGATGCCGTAGCAAACCCTACCAATGGGGAAGATTTTGGCTGGAATGCGGTATGGGAAAGTAAAGTCCGTATTGTGGACGATGGCTGGATTGTGGAAATGAAAATACCCTATGCGTGCCTGCGCTTTTCCAATCAGGAAATACAAACATGGGGGCTTCAGTTCCATAGAAGATTTCGTACAGACAATTCGCAGTATTCCTGGAATCCAATCGACCGCACTAAAGGAAACATTGGCCTGTACCATGGGCTACTAAAAGGCATAAACAACATTTCCCCTCCTACCCGATTAAGTTTTTATCCCTTCGCTTCAACCGTAGTAAAAAGTTTCGATGGGGTGGTTTCGGACGATTACAGTATTGGGATGGACTTGAAGTACGGTCTTACTGAAAACTTTACCCTGGACGCTACTTTGATCCCCGATTTCAGTCAAACAGGATTTGATAATGTGAGTCTGAATTTAGGGCCTTTTGAGCAAACTTTCACGGAACAACGTCAATTTTTTACGGAAGGGGTCGATTTGTTCTCCAAGGGCGATTTGTTTTATTCCCGGCGAATTGGTGGCAGCCCTTCCAGCTATCCTGATATTGATGACGAAACTGAAAAAGTGATCGATTATCCGGAAAGAGTAACCATGCTGAACGCCATAAAAGTATCGGGGCGGACCAAAAATGGATTGGGAATTGGATTCTTTAACGCCATTACAGAAAAGACCTTTGCCAAGGTAAAGAACCTCAATACGGGTAGTGTTCGTGAGGAATTGGTAGAGCCTCTTGCCAATTACAACATCTTTGTGCTCGATCAGCAATTCAACAAAAACTCTTCCATTAGTTTGGTGAATACCAATGTAACCCGCGAAGGCCGATTTAGGGATGCCAATGTAATTGCCGCCATTTTTGACATTACCGACAAAGCCAACAAATGGAACGTAGATGGCACCCTAAAAGTAAGCAGCCTCCAACTGCCAGAAGGGGCCAAGTCGGGGTTCAGTTCGTCTTTGGAATTTGAAAAAGTAAGTGGGAAGTATCGTTATGGAATCGAAAACACCCAAGCAGACCGCAATTACGACATCAACGACCTGGGGGTGTCATTTAGAAACAATTACAATAATTTTAGGGCCTTCGGTTCCTACCGTATTTTTGAGCCTACCAAAACTTGGAATAATTTCAATGTCTATTCCTGGGCCGAATACCAACTGCGGTTCGATCCCGGTAACTATACGGGAAACAATGTGGGGGTCGAATTTTATGCCTACAGTAAAAAACTTTGGGAATACGACTGGTATACCAATTACAAAATTGGAAAGCAACACGATTACTTCGAACCTAGAACGGAAGATCGTTTCTTCACCTTTAAAAACGAATTTAACACCTCTTTTTACGTGGGCTCCAATTTTGCCAAAAAATTTGCAGCATCCGGAAACGTGGGCATGGCAACGCAATTTGACCCCGAGCGCGATGTCTTTTTCTATTGGATTAATTTTGAGCCAAGGATGCGCTTTACTGACAAATTCAACATCAGCTACTCCCTCTATTTTGAAAATGGCGATGGAGCCCGTGGGTTCGTAACCAATCTAAACGACCAGATTGTTTTTGGCGAGCGAAAACAACACACCATTGTCAACGGCATTACAGGGAACTACAATTTCAATCCGTTCCACGCCCTCTCCTTGGCTTTTCGCAACTATTGGTCGACCGTAACCTACGATTACGAATTATTTGTGCTGCAAGAAGATGGATCGCTCTCTAAGGAAGACCAATACAACGTGAACGATGTCAACGATCCCAATATTAACTTCAATACCTGGAACCTGGATTTTGGATACTCCTGGCAGTTTGCCCCCGGAAGCCAGCTTACCGCCCTCTATCGAAATACCCTGTTCAGTTCCAATAGCGAATCGGAAATCACTTATTTCGAAAGTCTCAACAAGCTTTTCAAGCAACCCATTGAACATACGTTTTCTTTGCGCTTGGTGTATTACATCGATTACAACAACCTAAAAAACCTTTGGAAGCAAAACTCCTAATGCGCTTTCTTGTGCAATCGCCATGAATATGCTATTTTCACGCGGTAATCGCCATGCATGATTGTAGCCACAAACATTCATAAATATTTTAACGAACTCCATGTACTTAAAGGTGTAAGCCTGTCCATAAACCCTGGGGAAATAGTTTCGATCGTTGGGGCCTCTGGTGCAGGAAAAACCACATTATTGCAGATTTTAGGAACCTTGGATAATTTTTCCGAGGGCCGTCTTCAAATGGATGGAACAGACATCGCGTCCTTACCAAAAAAAGCCTTGGCTAAATTCCGAAACGATAAATTGGGGTTCATTTTTCAATTCCATCAATTGCTCCCAGAGTTTACCGCTTTGGAAAACGTTTGCATCCCTGCCTTCATCCAAAACAAATCAAAAGCCGAAGCCGAGCCTAGGGCCAAGGAATTATTGGATTTTCTGGGCCTTTCAAATCGTACGCATCACAAGCCAAATGAGCTTTCCGGCGGCGAGCAACAGCGGGTAGCTGTGGCTAGGGCCCTTATGAACAACCCTCCTATCATTCTCGCGGACGAACCCAGTGGCAACCTGGATACCGAAAGTGCTGAAAAACTGCACCAGTTGTTTTTCAAACTCCGGGACGAATTTGGACAGACCTTTGTGATTGTAACCCACAATGAGGACTTGGCCGAAATGGCCGATCGGAAGTTGATCATGCAGGATGGAACGATTTTGAAAGAATGACCACTAGCGAATTGAAAGACTTCTTGGATGAAAAGGTGTTGCAATACAACCAACCCAATTTCATCGAAAACGACCCCATCCAAATACCGCATCGCTTTACCCAAAAGGAAGACATTGAAATAGCAGGATTTCTCACGGCCACAATTGCTTGGGGAAACCGAAAAAGCATCATCAACAACGCCACACGGATCCTGCAACTGATGGACCATGCCCCTTATGATTTTGTGATGCACCATTCCAAAGCAGACTTGGAAGCCTGTGCAACTTTTGTACACCGTACTTTCAATGGTGAAGACCTCAAGTATTTTATTAAAGCGCTCCAGAACCTTTACAATAGCTATGAAAATCTGGAATCTGTTTTTGCCCAACATGCGACCGCTTCATCATTGCAACTGGCCATTCATGAATTCAAAAAACAGTTTTTTGAACTGCCCCATCCCCTCCGCACCCAAAAACACATTAGCGATCCCATGAAACAATCGGCTGCAAAACGAATCAACATGTTTCTGCGATGGATGGTGCGCAACGATACTGCGGGGGTGGACTTTGGCCTATGGAAATCCCTGCGCCCCGCCCAATTATCCTGCCCATTGGATGTTCATACGGGCAATGTGGGCAGAAAACTCAACTTACTGCGACGCAAGCAGAACGACGCCAAAGCCTTAAAGGAACTTGATGCTTCCCTACGCAAGATGGATCCAAAAGACCCTGTGAAATACGATTTCGCATTATTTGGCCTTGGGGTTCATGAAGGTTTTTGAATAGCAAATATTTAACATTATTTAGGTTCAAAAATGCATTTTAACGATAATTAATGTATTTTATCGATTATTTGTAAATATTTTCCTACATTGTCATTGCTATTTAAAACCTACTTATATGAAAAAAATTACATTATTTATGGTGGCGGCCACCCTACTGGCCGGTTGTTCTAAAGAGGACACTACCTCAAGTACATTTGAAAATTTTATTATTGGGGTTCCTGGTCAAGTTGATGACGGAACCGTCGGCAATGAGGAAAATCTGTATGAGGACGACCTGATTGCCGGACAAAATCTGGATGCGGGAACGGTTACCGTTTCTGTTGTGGATGGCAACATTGTGGTTACCTATACTTCGGATGGAGATTGGCAAATTGACGAAACCCATCTCTACATTGGCGACTTGGAGGACCTGCCCACTACCCCAAGTGGTAACCCTAAAATTGGCCATTTTCCTTATTCCGGAAGTCACGGAGGAGGCACTACCACCGTTTCCTACGTAGGTCCTGAATTGGCTGAAGGCGACTGCGTTTACATCGCTGCACATGCCGTTGTGACCAACACGGCCTCGGGGCAAACCGAAACCGCATGGGCTGCTGGACTTCCTATGGGCGGCAATAGCTGGGCCATGGGATTTGAGGTATGCCTATAATTCCCAAACTTGAAATTTAAAGTTTAGCGCCTTCTTCGGAAGGCGTTTTTTTTTGAAATGGTAAACTTTTATTAAATGGGTTTCGTTTCAAAATCAATGAGTATATTTGGCAAATAAAAATCGGAATGCAGTTCAAACACCCCGAAATTCTTTACTTCCTCTTTTTACTGCTCATTCCCATCATTGTCCATCTTTTTCAACTTCGCCGCTTTCAGAAAGTAGATTTTACCAACGTGGCCTTTCTTAAAAAAGCCACATTGCAAACACGCAAAAGCTCGCAAATTAAAAAATGGCTTACCCTCATGGCCCGTTTATTGGCTTTAGGCTGCATGATTATTGCCTTCGCACAACCATTTACGGCCTCCAAAACGGCCCTGAACACCGAAAAAGAAACCGTGCTTTTCTTGGACAATAGTTACAGCATGCAGGCCAAAGGCCCCAATGGCCCCTTATTGGCAAGGGTACAACAACAGCTTTTCGATCAGCTGGAAGGCGAAGCCCGCATCAGTTGGTTTACCAACGACCATACCTGGAAACAGGTAACGCATGCAAATTTCAGGAATGAGGTACGCTCAGTGGGCTATGCACCAAACCAACTTCCTTGGGAAACCGTATTTCAAAAAGCAGCACAGCTTTTCTCAGAAAGTAAGACCGCCGAAAAACGCCTGATCTTGGTTTCCGATTTTCAGCAACAAGGGCCATTGCCCATCATCGATTCCCTCTGGAACGTCGATGCGGTGCAGCTTAAGCCAACGGTGGTCAACAACCTGGCTATAGATACTGCGTACATCGTTTCAAGGAATGTGAACAGCTTGCAACTGGCTGTTGCACTTTCTGGCACAGGAGACGTCCCGGAAAGCACTTCGGTTTCATTGTTCAAAGACCAAACCCTGACGGCTAAAACCGCTGTGGATTTTTCAGAAATACCACAAAACTCGGTAACTTTTGATATTGAAGATCCTTATGGATTTGTGGGGACCCTTCAGATTGATGACCGGTACTTGCAGTACGATAATGCTTTGTACTTCAGTTTGAAAAAGGAAACCAAAATCAAAGTGCTGTCCATCAATGAAGGGGAAGCTGCCTTTCTTCAAAATTTATTTGACGGCGAGGCCTATGACTACCTTCAGGAAAGGTACAATACCCTTAATTTCAGTATCATCCCAGAGCAGCATTTCATTGTCCTGAATGAACTGAAGCACATTCCCGTATCCCTTGTTACCGCCCTAAGTGCCTACCTGGAACAGGGTGGTAGTATTTGCATCATTCCCTCCAAGGAGGCAACCCTTTCAGAATACAACACGCTTTTAAATGCGCTTCACCTGGGAAGTTTTTCCGAAGCAGCCATTCCTCAGGAAAAGAAAATTACCAAAATCCAATTTTCGCACCCCCTCTATCGAAATGTATTCGAAAAGGAAGTAACCAATTTCCAATACCCAACGGTGCAATCGTACTTTCCGCTACAGACCGTGGGCTCGGAAGCCCTACAATTTGAAGATGGAAAGCCTTTCTTGGTGCAATCGGGAAAAGCCTACCTTTGGACAGCTGCTTTTGACCAAGGGAATTCCAATTTCAAAAATTCCCCACTCATTGTGCCTACGTTTATCAATATGGCCCAACAAAGCCTGCCTTTGCCCGAGCTTTACTACAACCTTGGAACTAACAATACGTTTGCAGTCCCTGTAACGATGGGACCCGACGATATCTTGACCCTCCGCGATAGCATTGCTTCCTACATCCCTTTGCAATTAACCAAAGCCCAAAGTGTTGAAATTACTACCGGCGATGAGCTTTCACGGGCGGGCAATTACGAAGTGGTCCACAAAGAGCAAGTTTTGGAAACCGTAAGTTTCAACGACAACCGCAAGGAAAGCAGCCTCAATTATATCGATTTGGACCAATGGAACGGTCTCCAGGCCTACGATTCTGTAGTAAAACTTTTTGATGCCATTGCTGATGCCAACCAATTGCACGCATTGTGGAAATGGTTTGTTATTTTTGCCATAGCATTCCTGATGTTTGAAATGTTCATCTTAAAATTCCTGCAATGAAGATTCTACTGAAATCCGCTACCATTGTCGACCCCAAGAGCAAGCACCACTTGAAAAAAAGGGATGTTTTAATCGACAAAGGAATCATTCAGAAAATCGCCCCTACCGTAACCGATGCCAAAGCCAGGATTATTTCCTTAAAAAACCTGCACCTTTCCCAAGGTTGGTTTGATAGCAGTACCGCTTTCGGGGAACCCGGCTATGAAGATCGGGAAACGTTGGAAAACGGACTGCAAGCTGCAGCAAAATCAGGTTTTTGCGCGGTAGCCATCAATCCCAATACACAGCCGGTAATCGACACCAAGGCGGATGTTAAATTTTTGAAATCCAAGATCCACAACAGCATCGTCGACGTCTATCCGGTAGGAGCCTTGACGGTGGCGAGCGAGGGCGTGGATCTGGCCGAACTGTTCGACATGCAAAATGAAGGTGCCGTCGCTTTCTACGACTATCAAAAGCCCATTGCAAATCCTAACCTGCTTAAACTAGCATTGCTTTATGCGCAAAATTTTGAAGGGTTGGTCCAATCGTTCCCCTTCGAAGGGTCATTGGCCAAAATGGGAGTGGTCAATGAGGGCGTTGAAAGCACCAAGCTAGGATTGAAGGGCATCCCTGCGCTTTCGGAAGCACTACAAATTTCCAGGGACCTTTCCCTCCTCGAGTACACTGGCGGTAAATTGCACATTCCAACCATTTCCACAGCTGCGTCGGTGCAACACATTCGGGAAGCCAAGAAAAAAGGACTGCAAGTAAGTTGCAGTGTGGCCATTCACCATCTGGTCCTTACCGATGCCGTTTTGGACACTTTCGACACCAATTACAAGCTCATGCCTCCCCTTCGTACCGAGCAAGACCGAAAGGCTTTATTGAAGGGATTGAAAGATGGAATTATCGACGGGGTAACGACCGACCACAATCCCATCGATGTGGAGCACAAACGCACCGAGTTTGATTACGCCCTTTTTGGAAGCATTGGTCTCGAAAGCGGATTTGGCGCTCTCTGTAAAGTAACCAATCTGGAAACAGCCGTTAGGGCCCTTACAGGACTGAAAACGGTTTTTGGTATTCCAGACTCCACTATTGAGGAAGGCCATACGGCTTGCCTATCGCTTTTCAATCCGTCGGTAGATTGGACTTTTCAAACGGAAAATATCCTTTCCAGCTCCAAAAATGCAGCCCTTTTGGGTCAAAACCTTCAAGGAAAAGCCTACGGCATTTACAATAACGCACAATTGGTATTGCATGAATAACCCGCCTGGAAAGAATACAGGCATTATTGCCTACCTTACCTTCATCGGGTTGTTAATTGCTTTTACGATGAACCTCGATAAAAAACAGGAGTTTGCCACCTGGCACATCCGCAATATGTTTGGCTTACTGGTCCTGCTATTCGTTTCCATCGTCATCCCTTCCCCCCAAATAGGCTTTTATGTGTACCTGCTGGCTGCAGGGTGTTGGCTGTGGTCGTTCACCATGGCATTGATGGGCAAAAAGGAAGGCATCCCTTGGCTGAGTGAAAAATTTCAGACTTGGTTTCGTTTTTTGGGATAGAAAAATGTATCTTTAGGGTTATTAACTAACCAAAATTCAATAACTATGACAGAAACTGCTTCTGATGATGGCAAAACAATAGGCATCATCGCGTACCTTACCCTTATTGGTTGGATCATTGCTTTGGTCATGCACAACGACAAAAAAACAGATTTCGGTGCCTTCCATATCCGTCAAGCACTTGGGCTCTTGGTTACTTCTCTGGCCTGTGCTATTGTGGTTTGGGTGATTACCTTTGCCCTAATCATGGTTGGATTTTACTACGGTGGATTCATTAGCTGGATCATTTACCTGGCCGTATTTGTCCTTTGGGTCATAGGATTCATCGGTGCCATTCAAGGGGAGAAAAAACCAGTGCCGCTATTGGGCGATAAATTTCAAGCTTGGTTTAAAGGTATTGGATAAAACCCCTAAAACCGTATTTTTGAGATGCCGTTGTTTACGGCATCTTTTTTTATGATGAAACAGCAACTTTCCCTTTCCCACGAATACCGCCCCAGCAGCCTACCAAAAAATGCCCCGCTTATTTTGATGCTACACGGTTACGGGAGCGATCGGCACGATTTGTTTTCCTTTGCTTCGGAATTGCCTACCGAATACGCCATAGTGTCCCTTGAAGCTCCTTATACCCTAAAGCCATTCGGACATGCCTGGTATGCCATTCATTTTGATGCCCCACAAGGAAAATGGAGCGATAACGACCAAGCCATGCAGTCGAGGGAGTTGGTGGTTCGGGTTTTGGACGAAATTTTGGAGCGATACCCTGTAGACCCCAAACAGGTTACCCTCTTGGGCTTCAGCCAAGGTACCATCGTAAGCTTTGCCGTAGCGCTGAGCTATCCCGAAAAAATCGCCAACGTTATTGGACTTAGTGGGTACATTAATGAAGAAATCCTCAAAGTGGGTTATGAGAAAAACAATTTCAGCAACCTACATGTTTACACTTCCCACGGCAGTGTGGACCAAGTGATTCCGGTACAATGGGCCCGGGAAACACAACCGTTTCTGCAACATCTAAGCATCGATTGCACCTACTCCGAATTCCCCATGGGCCATGGCGTTTCCCCACAGAATTTTTACGAATTCAAAAATTGGCTATTGAAACGTACGTTGTGAGTTGTTAGCTGTAAGTGGAATGCCTTTTATATCTTCAATCTTCAATCTTCAA
>DJVA01000098.1 GCA_002440705.1 Flavobacteriaceae bacterium UBA6268
GGCAATTGTTTTCTTCATAGAAAAAGGATTTCTGAAGGTGCAAATCGTGATGAACCCTCCAATCGATATATTCATCAAAGTCCTTTAATGACTTGACAAACTCGTGCTGATGGTGTTTGGCATCTTTCAACATAAAAGTATATAAAGAGACTTGCCAATCCCATGGATTTCTCACAAAACCAAACTTAAAATATTCCTCAAATACCTTCTTGGACATTTGTGCTTTTAAATCCTTTGCTTTAATATGTGCATGGTATTTTAGCTTGGGCGGACTTACCTTTAATCCTAATTTTCTTTTTAGTTTGTTCTTAAAAATGGGAGGATTCTTTTTTTGACTATCAAACTCGATCAGTGCATTTTGAATGCTCGTTCCAGCTACTTTATAGTTATGGATAAAAATAAATTTTTTGGAGTGTGATAAAATCATGACAAAGCCGTTTTCCTTCGATCTTTAAAAAAGAGTGTATTGTAGGTTTTGGCCACTAGTTCGTAATCCCTTCCAGTTAGTTCTTTAAAAATCTGGCTCTGCTCCGGAATATCGACTAGGCTTAATTTATGTAAATCTTCTACAAGAATCATGGTAGGCCGATAGAGGTCCCAATCATTGGATTGAATAACCTCAACATCCAAACCCTCTACATCGATGGATATAAAATCAATCTTGGTTTGTTGGGGAAGATGTTTGTCTAATAGATCTTTTAAAGGCGCAGTTTTTACTTTCACTTTTTCCCTTAATTGATAACGCTCGATAGCTTCTTTGGCCTTAGCTTCCTTTTCGCTAAAGGTATTAATTGCAGGCTGGTTAAACATAAAGTAGGTTAGCTCCCCGCCATTTTTGGACACACCCACTTCCAAATTAATATCGCCTGGACGTTCGCTGTTAAATAAATCCATACTGTTGGGAAGTGCATCAATGTTAATCCCGCGCCACCCCCTAGCATAAAAGATATGCGTATTCGAAAACTTTCTGGGATGATGCGCCCCCACATCTATATAAAAACCTGACTTTTTGTAATTAAAAAAACGATCCAAAATGAGGTCTTCCCCTTCTTGGGAAAAGGATTTATTTGAAAATTCAATTTTATTATTGAATTGACTATCTACCAGTTTTTCCCTAAATGATTTTGGGAGAAACTTTTTTGCTATTTTCAATAATAATTTTCTCATACAAATTAATACCCACCTCCAATAGGTATCTCTGGTTGATTTTTAAGAGGGTTTAGCTTTATATCTTTATGAAAAAACAGCGAGGTTGTCCAGGTATATTCATTGATCGGCCCAAACCCATGAAAATCTACTTCTATAAAACCTTGATCTCGAAATTGCTTTGAAATATCCGGATACCGATCACTATTATCTAAAATTATCAATCCTCCTGGAGCCAATAAGTTAAAAGAAGCATTAGCACAATCATGCCTTTTAGTTCCATCAATTAAAATGATATCAAAATGTTTTTTAAATGTAATAGGTAATGTGGCATAATCGTCTTCCACTAAAAATAATTTCTGATTAGGGAGTTGAAAGCTTTTTACTATCTCATACCACTCAGTGTGATGTTCTATCGAATATATTTCCTTTACTCTTTGTGAAAAATATTTAGATGAATTGCCTGAACCCCATTCTAACATTACTTTAGATGAAAAATCGATTTGATTCAAATATTCTATAGAAGGATAGGTAAACCAAGGTAGATGATTTCCATCGGCATCTATTGAGGTTTTACTAAGTACTGTTTGTTCATGACCATAATTTATTTTAAGAACTTTACAAGCTCCATATAAACTCGGTCTGGTCTTATGCGAAACTAGCCTATAGCCAAGCTTGTTAAATATTCTATGAATTACTTTTTTAACAATATTCATGACGCATTAATATTACTCCTTGGTTATTTTCAATTACCTTCCCGGTTTTAAAAAAATCGCCATTTTCAATTTCAAAATAACCCGCATTTTCAACCCAATCAAAAACATCTTTTTCTTTTCCTAAAAACAGGGTTAGATAATAGGTTCCCGCTTGAAGCGCTATTTCAGAAATAGAAATTTTAATGAGTTTTTCGCTTTTTTGGTCAATTGAAATTTTTTGATTGGTAAGATGGTTACTTAATATAGTAATTCTTCTACCCTTATCATCATCAATACCAATAGAAATACGAATTTCATTGAACCGCTGGGTTGAGGTATTGGAAATCTTTAACACCAAATAAATATTCATGCCCGACTGAATTGCCGCAATTTTCTCTCCATCTAAATTTTCAAACCAAAATTCATCGAATACGACCTTACTATTTCCCTTTCTGTCTTTTCGATCACTTAATTCTACAGAGGCCTCCTCGTTTCTAAATATTTTCAGGTAATGGTTAATTACTTCTTCTGTTTCACCCATCATTTCAATGCCACCATTATTCATTAATAATACCTTTGTGCATAAATTTTGAATACTTGCCATATTATGACTTACAAATAAAACAGTCCTTCCGTCTTTACTACTTATTTCCTGCATCTTCCCAATGGCCTTCTTCTGGAACTCGGCATCCCCTACGGCCAATACTTCATCCACCACCAATATATCGGGCTCCAGATGGGCCGCCACCGCAAAGGCCAAACGCACACGCATCCCACTACTGTAACGTTTTACCGGGGTATCAATGTACATCTCGCAACCGCTAAAAGCAATGATTTCTTCCTCCTTGCCCTTTATCTCGGCCTTGCTCATCCCCAAGATGGCCCCATTCAAATAAATGTTCTCCCGCCCCGTCAATTCGGGATGAAAACCAGTTCCAACTTCCAACAAAGAAGCGATCCTTCCCCGGGTCTTAATGCTTCCCGTGGTAGGGCTGGTAACCCGCGAAAGTATCTTAAGCAACGTAGATTTTCCCGCTCCGTTTTTTCCGATAATCCCCAACACTTCTCCTTCCTGTACCTCAAAATCGATATCCCTTAGCGCCCAAACATAATCCTCCGTGGCCTTCTCGCTACGGTCGTTCACACTACCAATTTTTAAATAGGGGTCTTCCTTTCCGCGAATACGATGCCAAAACCGATTAAAGTCATTGCTCAAAGTACCTGTACCTACTACACCCAAGCGGTACTGTTTGCTAATATGTTCGGCTTTTAAAATAACTCCCATTATACTGTATCGATAAAGGTTTTTTCAGTTCTATTAAACACAATGATCCCCACAAAAAAGAGCACCAAACAAAACAACAAGGTGTAGGTAAAGCCTAACCAACTAAAGCTTCCAGAATCCAACAAGAGATACCTAAAGCCTTCAATAATCTGGCTCATAGGATTGTATGTAATAAAATTTGTCACAAAGGGCGGGAATTTTTTAGTCGCCTCTGCCAAGGGATAAGGTACGGCAGACAAGTACATCAATAATTGCACGGCAAAACTCAACAATATATTCAAATCGCGGTACTTGGTAGTAAGAGAAGAGACTACCATCCCAGCGCCCAGTCCTAGCAGGGCCATCATGATGATGTATGCAGGAAACAACCATAGGTTTCCATTGGGGGCAAGCTCATACCCTTTAAAAAGATAGTAGCAGTAAAAACAAATAAATATAACTAATTGAATGCCAAACTTTAACAGGTTCGAAATCGTGACGGAAAGCGGCATCACCACCCTTGGGAAATAGACCTTTCCAAAAATTTGCTGGTTCGAAGTAAAGGTGGTGGACGTTTTGGTTAAACATTCCTTGAAATAATTCCAAGCGGTAATTCCCGCAAGGTTAAACAAAAAAGGAGGAACTCCCCCTGTTTGGATATTCCCCAAATTATTGAATATCAACGTAAATACCACCGAGGTGAATAAGGGTTGAATCAAATACCAAAAAGGGCCCAAGATGGTTTGTTTATAAACCGTGACAATGTCGCGCTTAACAAAAAGAAAAAGCAAATCCCTATAATGCCAAATTTCTTTAAAGTTAAGGTTGATCAGCTTTCTTTTAGCCGAAATCTCGTACAACCATTCTTCCTTGGGATGTGGGGTCATAGTAGGTGGTTAGGGTGTTGCAAGATAACAATTCTTTCGCTCATTCAAAGGGTAGAAAGGGGCAAAGACGCAAAGATGTAGCGTATGAACGGTTAAAGGTTTTTCGTGTAAGGAAAAAAGCGCAAATTTCCATGCAGAGTTACCCCCACGATAACCCCACCATAACCCCACGATAACCCCACCATAACCCCACCATGACCCCACCTATAAGGTACGGAAGGGGAATCAAGTTTAAAACGTAAAAAAGTATAAAAAAATAGGGTAATTTGAAATCCTTTTCCTACGCCATTATACAGAGGCAGTGGTACAAAGGTTTTCTTTTATTGGTTCGAGTGTCGAACGCAATCACTATGGGACTCGTCACTAAGTTCCGAATGACAACCTAACTCTTTCAACTCCAATTAAAGACTACCGACCCAAAAAAACCTTCCACGTAATCCCCAACCCCTCCTGTACCGAAAACTGCGGGTCGTACCCCATCAATTTGCAGGCCTTGGAAATATCGGCCAAGGAATCGCGTACATCGCCTTTCCGCGGAGGGCCATAGTTTGCATGGATGGTTTTGCCCGAGGTATGCTTCAAGGAATCCCACAAGGCATTCAAACTGATGCGTTCTCCATAAGCCACATTAAACACTTCGTTTACCGCTTCCTTGGGTGCAAAAAACGCTTTGATGTTGGCCTGTATGGCATTTTCCACAAAGGTAAAATCGCGGGTCTGCTCGCCATCACCATTAATGGTGGGTGAAACCCCGTCCTTTAACGCCTGCATAAACAAAGGGATAACCGCTGCATAGGCCCCCTTGGGGCTTTGCTTTGGACCAAACACGTTGAAGTACCGCAATCCGATGGTTTCGATGCCGTAGGTCTTATGAAACACCTCGGCATAGAGTTCATTCACCAGTTTCGTAACAGCATATGGGGATAGTGGTTTTCCAATGGTATCTTCTACTTTAGGAAGGTTTTTGCTATCGCCGTAGGTAGAACTAGAGGCCGCATAGACCAGCCGTTTTACCGACGAGCTTTCCTTTTGGGCCACCAACATGTTGAGGAACCCGGTTACGTTAACTTCGTTGGAGGTAATGGGGTCGTTGATGGAGCGCGGCACAGAGCCCAGTGCCGCTTGATGGGACACCAAATCGATGCCCTCTACGGCCTTTTTGCAGGTGCCCAAATCGCGGATATCGCCCTCCATGAATTCGAAAGCTGGATGGTTTTCAACGGCTTTGAGGTTTTCCTTGTAGCCTGTGGCCAGATTGTCGAGCACCCGTACTTTTTTCGCACCATATTTCAAGAGGTATTCTACTAGGTTGGCGCCAATAAATCCGGCACCACCCGTAACCAGGAAACTATAATTTGAGAGGTCTTGAGTATGGTAAGGAGTGTCGTGCACTTTTAACGATTGAATGGCAAAAATAAGGTATTTTTTCGGTTTGGGAGCTGTCAGTTCGAGTGGCTTGCGAAGCAAGTCGTATCGAGAACCCGTCAGTTCGAGTGGGTTGCGAAGCAAGCCGTATCGAGAAC
>DJVA01000027.1 GCA_002440705.1 Flavobacteriaceae bacterium UBA6268
GGATAGAGCATCTGCCTTCTAAGCAGACGGTCACAGGTTCGAATCCTGTCGCGATCACGAATAAATAGTTTAATAAGAAAAAACGCCAAGCTTGCTTGAGCGTTTTTTTGTTTGAACTATTTTCAAAGCGGAACGCTTTGGGATATGCAATCCTGTCTGGCGCCAAGCTTGCTTGAGCGTTTTTTTGTTTGAACTATTTTCAAAGCGGAACGCTTTGGGATATGCAATCCTGTGTGGCGCCAAGCTTGCTTGAGCGTTTTTTTTGTTTGAACTATTTTCAAAGCGGAACGCTTTGGGATATGCAATTTTGTATGGTCACCAATCGCTCGTAAAGGGGTAGTTGGTCATTATATTTTCAGCAAGGGTAGCTTAAGCTATCGTGGTTTTTCACAAACCAAAACCACTTTTTCGCCATTTTTCAAAATGGTAAAAAACAAATAAGTATGCCCACCATCGGTGATGCCCCATTCTGTACGCAACTGGGACACGCTTAAAGGAAAGTTCCGTGTAGTTATATTGGCTTTGGAACCTTTCAGCTCGAGCATTTCTCTTTTTTTGTAGGGAATCATTTGTTTTACTTCAAAGGCCCTTCCAGGAAAATCAACTAGTTGATTGTGAGTGAACAGGTGCGAATGTTCTGCCAATTTTTCAACTTGAAAGGCTTTGCAAAGATGATTGTAGCCCCCCGATTTCAATAGGGCTGCATTGGGTTCGTAGATAAATTTTTTGGGGTTGGAAAAAGTGGTTTCAGAATTGCTTCGAAAAATAAATTCGAAGAGTTGATTTCCTTTAGCGCTGAGGTTCACCGTTTTAATGGTGGGGTCTTCGGGAGCGTTTTTCTTCAACAGCCAAATCAATTCCTTCACTTCATTTTCTACCGCTACCACATGAATTTCATGGGCATACTTGAGTTCTTGGACTCCCATGGTAATATCTAAAAGTGGCGAAGTTTTTACCAATAGGCTTTTGCAATGGTTCATCAAAAGGTCTAAGTGGTCCAGTACATTGGGTTCACAATCTTTCAAAAAATAAACTTTTCCTTTGGACTGGTTCCTTCTGGCGGGATCTAGGTAGATTGCATCAAAAAAATTGGTTTCTAGCTTCTCCAACCCATCTTGATCGCTGACCAAAATGTTATTGGCACCAAGTTGCGCGAAGTTGTGTGCCGCAATAACCGCAAGGCTTTTGTCCTTTTCAAAATAGAATATTGTATCGAACTGCTTTGAAAAATAAAAGGCATCCACCCCATAACCGCCGGTAAGATCGGCGATGGATTTACCCTGAAGCAGTTTTGACTTGTATTGTGCCGTTATTTCGGAGGAACTCTGTTCAATATTGAGTTTTTTTGGAAAGAAAATATTTGGCACGGTATGCCAAGTTGGTAGTTTTGTCCTGGTCTTTTGAAATCCCTCGATTTGTTGTATCAGCTCAGAAATCGTTACTTCTGGAAAAGGACTTCCTTTTAATGCTAATTGCGTTATTTCTCCATCGAAAGTCCTCACGAACTCTTGTACTTCAGCAGAAATTAATTGTGGATTCGTGAGAATATTCAATGGATACAGCGATTTAGTGTTCGAAAACGTACTGCACCAAATTAGCTCCCATTTGAAGCGCCTTGAGGCGAATTTCCTCTGGATCGTTGTGTACTTCCGGATTTTCCCATCCATCGCCCAAATCGCATTCAAAGGTATAAAGCAGCACTAGGCGCCCATCTATGGTAATACCAAAGGCTTGAGGCCTTCCGTTGTCGTGCTCGTGGATTTTGGGAAGGCCTTTCGGAAAATCAAACTTTTGATGGAAGATGGGATGGTCTGCGGGGAGTTCTTTCAGTTCTTGATTCGGGAAAATTTTTGACAGCTCTTTCCTCAAATACTGATCCATTCCATAATTGTCGTCTATGTGTAAAAATCCACCACTCAAAAGGTAACTCCGCAGATTTTCGGCTTCTTCATTGGAGAAAAACACATTGCCATGCCCGGTCATGTGAATGAAGGGGTAATTAAAAAGCTCCACATCATTGGGGGCCACGGTAGCTGGTTTTTCGTTGATGGAAGTATTAATCTGTTGGTTGCAGAATTTAACCAAGTTTGGAAGCGAAGTCGGATTGCTGTACCAATCGCCACCACCTCCATATTTCAAGAGCGCAATTTCCTGTGCGCAAATGGACACAGGTATAAAGAATAAAACAATGAAAAAAATGCGCAAGCCCATGACACAAAAGTAGGGCATTGGGTCATTTTAAAAAAAGAAATTAAATTTTGTTTAGGATTTCTCCCATCATGCCGTAAGTAAAACTTTTCCAATCCTTGGCAATGGAATTGGATTTGAAACGCTGATAGCGCGAAAGAAACTTTAGGGGGGCATCATGCGAAACGGGGGTCTCGAGAGACGCTTTAGCACTGGGTGCCAATTTTTTAGCGTTCATAGCAATAGTAGGTTGTAGGTTCAAATTCGGGTGCCAATATATAAAATATCGATGAAATACAAAATTTTATCGATAAAAAACACAAAACAATGATGTTAATTTTATGGAAAGTTTACAAACGCTACCTCGCAACAGGCCACTATTGCAGCTGTTTCAGTGCGCAAACGGCGGTCTCCAAGCGTGATTGGCTGGAATCCTTTCTGCACAGCGCTTTGAATTTCATTGGTTGAAAAATCCCCCTCAGGTCCAACCATCAGCAGTATTTCATTGCCAACGGATACAAGGTCCTTTATCCTTTTTCTTGGCGTGTCCATGCAATGTGCAATCGTTTTTGTACCCCTGAAGTTGGCACTACCTGCAATAAACTCTTGGACTAATGTTACGGGATGAAGCAAGGGCTTATAGCACGAGAGTGACTGTTTCATGGCACTTTCAATAATTTTTTCCAAGCGATCCGGTTTTATGATTTTGCGTTCACTGTGTTCACAGATGATAGGAGTAATGCTGTTAATGCCTATTTCCGTTGCCTTTTCCAAGAACCACTCGAAGCGATCGCTGTTCTTTGTTGGGGCTACAGCAAGGTGCAGACCATAGGGAAGTGGTTTTTTTTCTTCGGCAGATTGCACAGTCGCAATGCAATGCTTTTGGGAAATCTTATCAATTGTACCTTTAAAGAACCATCCCTTGCCATTTGTGATATAAATAGGGTCTCCCTCTTTAAAACGCAACACTTTGGCGATGTGTCTGCTTTCATCTTTATCGAATTGGATGGTCTTGGCATGCGCTTCCAAGGAAGCTACGTAAAAAAGGTTCATTTTTTGGTCAGTTTTGTTTTGGCATGTGCAATTCCCATTTCTACCCAATACTGCATTTTTTCTTGGGTATCGTAGCCCGCCTCACTTACAAATATAAATTCCTTGAGCGGTTTTCCTGTAAAATCCATTGGTTTCACGTAGGGAAGTGCAAGTAACTCTTCCATTTTGTTTGATGGTACCCTAACCATAAGCCTAGACTTGGTTTCTCCCACACACATTTTTCCATGGTATAAAAAACAGGTGCCACCAAACATTCTTTTTTCTTCAATCGCACCTTCCCAATGGCTAAGTGCACTTCGAATACTTTTCAATAATGCTTCATTCATAATTAAAATTTTAGGCGCGGTTGGGCCACGATATTTCTTTTTGAATATTGTTTTTGTTGGTATGCCAGTTCACCCGCCATGGCAATCATGGCAGCATTGTCTGTACAATACTCAAATCGGGGAATGTAGGTAGTCCATCCCAACTCAGTTTCGGCAGCTTTAAGTGCCGCGCGGATCCCTGAATTGGCCGAGACCCCACCACCAATGGCAACTTCCATAATCCCGGTAAGTGCCACTGCATTTTTTAGCTTATCCATTAAATACTCGACGATGGTAAATTGCAGGCTTGCACAAATATCGTAAAGATTTTCTTCAACAAATTTTGGGTTATTGTTTGTTTCTTTTTCTATAAAGTAGAGTACGGCAGTCTTTAGCCCACTAAAACTGAATTCCAGATCGCCTACTTTTGGTTTCGGGAAATGGTAGGCATGAGGGTTGCCTTGCTGTGCATAGCGGTCGATGAGGGGGCCTCCAGGATATGGAAGCCCCAAAATTTTTGCTGATTTATCAAAAGCCTCTCCTACGGCATCATCAATGGTTTCGCCTAAAATTTCCATGGAAAAATAATCGGCTACCTTTACAATTTGGGTATGCCCACCACTGATGGTAAGGGCAATAAATGGAAATTTCGGGGCCTTTTGGTTTTCGGCTTTAATAAAGTGGGCCAAAATATGGGCTTGCATGTGGTTTACAGCAATCAAAGGGATGTCTAATCCCATGGCCAACGATTTGGCAAATGAAGTGCCTACCAATAACGAACCCATTAGTCCAGGTCCTTGCGTAAATGCTATGGCATTTAATGCTTTTTTGTCGATATTTGCTTTGCGCAAGGCTTGGTGAACCACAGGGACAATATTTTGTTGATGCGCCCTTGAGGCCAGTTCGGGGACCACCCCTCCGTACTCCTCGTGTATTTTTTGATTGGCTACAACATTGGACAGTACAACGCCGTTATGAATCACGGCTGCTGCCGTATCGTCGCAGGACGATTCGATGCCGAGAATGTATGTGGATGTATTTTTCAAGAAAGGCACATTTATTGGGTGTAAAATTAAAACTTTAATAGGGTATCAAAAAACTTCTGAAAATATTAAAGCGTACAATTTTAGTATTGCTCTTGTTGATCGTTCTACTGATCATCATCCTTTCGATTCCCGCCGTGCAAACTAAAATTGCCAAAAAAGTTACGCAAAACCTCAATGAATCCTATGGTACAGATATCCAGATCGATCGGCTGGGCTTGAATTGGAAAGGGGAGGTCGACATCCGGGGCGTTTACATTCAGGACCACCATCGAGATACCTTAATCTATGCGGAATACCTACAAACCAACATCCTTAGCATTAAAAAATTGATTGATGGAAATTTGGACTTTGGCTTTGTGGACCTTACCAATGCCAAGTTACGCGTCAAAACCTATTTGGGCGAAACCGACGACAATCTCAATATTTTTACGCAAAAATTTGATTCTGGCGATACCACGGAAGTAAAGCCATTTGAATTGTTGAGCCGCAACATTCAACTAAAAAACACCGCCATAAGCGTTATAGATGAAAACCAAGAAGACCCTGTTGCCTTGGATTTGAAAAGCCTAAACCTGGATGCCGATGATTTTAGCATCAACGGGCCCATTATTGAAACAGAAATCAATTCGCTTTCCTTTATGGAGCAACGCGGCTTGGTGGTTGAAAAACTTAAAGCCGACTTCAAGTATACCGAAACCCAATTGTTTTTGAACAATTTGCAATTGGCTACCCAGCATTCCAGCATCAATGGCGATGTGGTACTTACCTTCGAGAATGGAATGGCCGATTTTACCAATCAGGTTTTATGGGATGCCCAATTTGAAACTTCGAGCATTGCCACAAACGATTTGAACAAGTTGTACCCCGAATTTGGCGAGGATCTGCAATTGGAACTTGAGGGCCAATTTAAAGGAACCCTAAACGATTTTGAATTTCGCGGTGCTAACGTCTCCTTTGCCAATAGTCGTGTTGTGGGTGATTTTACCGGCAAGAATTTCTTTGGGGAAGAGCCACTATACCTCAACGCCCAAAATCACCGGATTGCTACCAGTTATTTCGATTTAAGACGTCTGATGCCCAATATTATTGGCAAAGACTTGCCCGAAACGCTAAAATCTTTCGGGAATTTTAGTTTGGTTGGAAATACAGAATTGAATGGTGATTTATTGCGAACAAACAGTCAGATTTACTCTGCTTTGGGATATGGCAAAACCCACCTTGAGATGGGGAATATTCATGATTTTAACAATGCATTTTATAAAGGTGACCTCCAGCTTGAAAACTTTAACATGGGAAGCATAGCCGGAACCACTTCCCTTGGAAATATAACGGCCAACCTAAAATTTGACGGCCGTGGGTTTACTTCCCAAACGGTCAGCACCCAAATGAACGGAACCATAACTTCTTTTCAATTTGAAGACTATACCTACAGAAACATCACCATTGCGGGAAATTTGAAAAACCCCATATTCAATGGAAAACTAACCATTGACGACCCCAATTTAAAAATGGATTTTGATGGGTTGATCGATGTTTCGAAAGAGTTGAACCATTACGATTTTGAAGCCAATATCGAATTTGCCGAGCTCAACAAGCTCAACTTGTTTACCCGGGACAGCGTATCGGTATTTGCTGGAAAAATTAAAATGGACATGGATGGGACTACAATTAATGATGCGGCTGGTACTATCAATTTCTCGGAAACATTTTACCAAACTGCACAAAAGGATTTCTTCTTCGATGATTTTTCTATTACTTCAACTTTTCAGGATGAGGAGCGAACCATTCAAATTAATTCTCCTGATATTATTAACGGTCAAATCCGTGGAAAGTTCCTATTGGAGGACATTCCGTACCTTTTCCGAAACTCTATTGGAAGTATTTATACCAATTACATACCCATCCAGGTTACCAACGATCAGTACATCAATTACGAATTTGAGATTTACAATAAAATTGTCGATGTGTTTGTACCGCAAATCCAACTTGGGAACAATACGCGGTTGAAAGGGTCGGTTTATTCAGACGAGTCGAAATTCAAACTCGATTTTAAATCGCCGGAATTGCTGCTCTATGAAAATTACTTGGGAAAGGTGAATGTACAGTTGGACAACGACAACCCGCTTTTTAATGCCTACATTTCCATCGACTCCCTTTACACTGGCAGCTATAACTTGGCCGATGTGAACATTATTAACAAAACCTTGAAGGACACGCTGTACATCCAGTCCAAGTTTAAGGGTGGAAAAGATCAGTCCGATCTCTTTAACCTTTCCTTGTACCATACCATTAACCCCGAAGGGCACTCGGTGGTAGGGATCAAAAAATCCAAAATCAATTACAAAGGAAACGATTGGTTCTTGAATAGAGATAATAACAATCTCAACAAGATTACTTTCGACGATAACTTTAGGGACATCAAGCTGGATTCCTTGACCTTGCGCCACGAAAACGAACTGATTCAAATGGCGGGCTTTAAAAACGACAGTACTTTAATGGACGTGAAGCTGCAATTCAAAGATGTGGACATTGGTAAAATTGTTCCAGAGGTAGATAGCCTCAATCTAAAAGGAAACCTTAACGGGGACCTTCGCTTCATCAAGAAGAAAGGAGCCTTTTATCCAAGCTCCGACATTGTTATCGAAAACATAAATCTTAACAACGTAGCGTTTGGCAACTTGAAGTTGAACATCCTTGGCAATGAAGATCTTTCTGAATATACCATTCGGTCTTCGCTCATCAACGAAAATGTCGATTCTTTCAAGGCCAATGGCTCCTTGAATGTTACTGGGGACCATCCGCAAATCAACCTTGATGTAAGTTTCGATAACTTCAACCTAAAGGCTTTCAGTCCATTTGGGGGCGATGTAATAAGCAATATCCGCGGCTTTGTAACCGGGGACGCCCGTGTGATGGGCAATTACAAATCGCCCGATTTAAGTGGTAGTTTGTTTTTGACCGAAACTGGCCTGACCATTCCCTACCTCAATACCGATTTCCGCATAGACGATCACACCCCCATATACATTTCCAAAGAACAATTCACTATTTATAAGACGACCCTTACGGATACGAAATGGGATACTAAAGGGACCCTGGAGGGAAGTGTAACCCATAAAAATTTTTCCAATTGGAAGATGGACCTCAAAATTGATACCGACCGACTGTTGGTCTTAGATACGCCACCCGATGAAGACGCCCTGTATTATGGAACGGCCTTTATAAGTGGCAATGCGGCAATTAAAGGCCCTGTGGATGAGTTGGTAATCGATGTTTTTGCGACGACTGAAAAAGGGACTTCATTTAAAATCCCCATTAGTGATGCGGCAAGTATAGGAGACGACTCCTTTATCCGTTTTATTTCGCCCGAAGAGAAAAAAGCCCGCATCAAGGGCGAAGCTTACACCCCAGAAGAATTGAAAGGACTATCCCTTAATTTTGATTTGGACATTAACAACAATGCCGAAGTGGAAATTCTGGTGGACCCTGTAAATAATTCCAAATTCCGTGGAAGGGGAGCTGGATTGATGTTTTTAGAAATCAACACCTTGGGTAAATTTAAGATGTGGGGCGAGTTTGTGATTATAGAAGGAAAATACGATTTCCGTTACGGAGGAATTGTCGATAAGACCATCGATATGGTTCCTGGGGGACGCATTACTTGGGACGGAGAACCCACTCGTGCCCAATTGGATATGACTGCAAAATATACCGTACCCAATGTAAACCCTTCCGCCTTGTTAGACAACCCAAGTCTAAACAGTACGGTAGATGTAGAAGTGTTACTAAATTTAAAAGGACAGATCATGCAGCCCGATTTGGACTTTCAATTGAGTTTCCCTGGGGTTTCTTCAACCGTAAGGGAAGAGCTTAATGTGAAGCTGAGTGATAAGGAACAGCGGCAGTTACAAGCCATTTACCTAGCAGCAACCGGGTCTTTTCAAGGTGATACACAAGGACCTAATATTGCTCAGACAATAGCCGAAAGTGTTAATAAAAAAGTGCGTGATCTGTTTACAGATGAAGAAGCCAAAATCAAATTTTACCCAACCATTGGGACTCGAAAAGCTTCATTAAATGAACAATTGGACTACCTCTTCGGTGTTGAACTTTCAACCAAGATATCTGAAAGAATATTGATTAATGGAAAAGTAGCAGTTCCAGTCGGTGGTGCCAATGAGTCAACAGTTGCTGGGGATATCGAAGTACAGTGGTTGGTCAACGAAGATGGAAGCTTGCGAATCAACTTCTTCAACCGCCAGGCCGACCTACAATTTATTGGGGAAGATCAAATCTACGAACAGGGAGCTGGGGTTTCCTATTCCGTGGATTTTGACACCTTCAAGGAATTGATGTGGAAACTGTTTAAGAAAAAGGTGACTAAAGATAATGAATTGCGTATCGATTCTTCGCAGCAAGACGACAATTCGGTTTCCCCAGAATTTGAACAAAATGCCACCAAACAGGAAGAACCAGAAGTCCCAAGCCCCTAAAGGGCTGCAATCATCGATATTTCTACGTTCACAAATTTAGGAAGGTTGGCAACTTCCACAGTTTCCCTGGCAGGAGCCACGCGTTCATCAAAATAGGAAGCATACACTTCATTGACTTTCGCAAAATTGTTCATATCACTTATGAAGATTGAAGTCTTCAGCACCTGTGAAAAATCCATTTCCGCTGCAGCCAAAACCGCTTTGAGGTTTTCCATCACTTGACGGGTTTCGGCTTCGATGGAATCAAGAACCAACTCATTAGTTTTGGGATCGATGGCAATTTGACCGGAGGTGAACAAAAAATTTCCTTTTAGAACCGCTTGATTGTAAGGACCAATAGGTGCTGGCGCATTTTCTGTGCGAATGATTTTTTTCATGATGTTCTCATATTAAAGGCGGCGATCGGCTTCCCGTCGCTTGTCGTATTTGATATCGCTTAAAATACTTCCGCGTATTCCAATAAAGAAATTCCAAGAGGTATTCCGTGCTCCAATGGGTGTCCAATTGAAGCGCATGACCCAGCTTTCCAAATCGCGTTCAAAACGCAATTGAGTAAGGGTAACCCCTTTGTTTTTAAAATCGTAGCCAGACGAAATACCAACTTTCCATCTCGGTGACAATTGCACATTGGAACTCATCATCAACGATTGCGAGGAGATCTCATTTTGCCGTGCAGTGTTGGAGTAGGTAATGGTATAGGCCAATCTCAAATCCCAGGGGATCGCATATTGGTACCAGGATTTAACTCCATCGTCTTTTTGCTCCCGCTCGTTTCGATTCCCAAGGTCGTTCAGGTTTTGGGTTTCCCCAAAAAGGTCGTCGGGCCTGCCACCGTTGCGAAAGGTGTCGCTGTCAAAATCATCCTCTTCTTCTTTTTTACCTTCAAAATCCTTACTGGAAAAGGCATAGTTAAAACTCAGATTGGCATTGACCAAACGAAACAAGCTTCCACCATTGTCTATGTTGAACGTATTAATTTTTTGGTTGTTATTATCCAAGGCGTAGGGATCCAGCGAACCCGAAAAATTAAGATCCAGTTTTGGGATTACTGGAACGCTTCCACTAAATTGTACGTTGCTCCATTTTAAGGAATCGGCTGAAAAACTATAGGCCGTAGAAAAATTCAAGTTGTTGAGCAAAGCAATTTTTTTGGGTTCAGTAGCCGTAGTGTCCTTGTCGCGTATCTTAGCTTCAATCGTGTTGCTTAAGGAAAACCCCATACTACTCGAATACGTCTTCCCTGGAGCACCATAAAGGGTGTTTTCAAACCGGGAATATTCCAAGACTTCAGCATTTATTTCGGGATCGGCGGTAGGGATGGTCACTTCATCGTAATACTGTTTAAAGCCGGGGCTTATGTTGTAACTTACCGAGGGCCGCATGACGTGGCGAATGGCTTGTATTTTTTTGTCTTTCCCAAAGTTGAAAGTACCGTACAGCGTAGTTCCAACCCCTGTCGAAAAGCCGTAGGTGCGGTAGGCGTCAAAACCCGCAATGGTGTCGCTTACGATCGCTCCTTCACCTTCGTTTGCCGTTGCATCATAACGTTTCTTGATGGTTTTTCCTACCCAGGTTTCTTGGTAATTGGTTCCCATAGATACACTTAAGTAATTAAGCACTTTAAAGTTGGTGCTGATGGGAATGGAGTGGCGTGCCCCTATTTGGGCGGCGTCGAACATTTCTTTTTTGAAAAACAAAGAATCGGTGGTCTCTATACGGTTTTCTGCCGCCACATCGTATTGGAGGTTGATGTTTTGAAAAATACCCTTTTTGGTGCCGTTCTTGGGCTCGAAAGGAAATATTCGAGAAACGCTCCCATTGAAATTGGGCAGTGACATATTGATGGTTTCCGTTCGGGTGTTTTGACTGTGTGTAGCCGCGATGGTAAATTGAATTTGGGGCTCGGTATCAAAGGTTTTGGAATAAGAGACCGAAGAACTTAAGGTGTTTACCAACTGACTGGCATTGTTGGTTTGATTGATGGACTGCTGCAAATAGCGGCTGCTTCCCAAGTTGACCGAGGCACTGAAGCGGGAGCTTGGATTTACCTTGGCATCTTGGTTGTGACTCCATCGTATATTGTAAAGTGCGCTTTGTGTAAAATTAGGGAATCCCCGCTCGTTGTTGATGAGGTTTTCATAGCGAAAACTCAAATTCCCCCTAAATTTATAGCGCAGGGCGTAGTCACTGTCAAAGCGGATACCGTAACTGCCATTGGTGTAGTAATCGCCTAGCACGGTTAAATCGATATAATCATTCAATGCAAAGTAATACCCCCCATTCTGGAAATAAAACCCACGAGCACTGTTTTCGCCAATATTGGGGATCACAAACCCCGAAGCTCGATCTTCAGCAAGAGGAAAAAAGGCAAAAGGCAGGCCTACGGGGGTAGGGACGTCGGCAATGTACATGTTGATAAAGCCAGAAACCACCTTCTTTTTTGGGACGAGTTTTACCTTCCTTGCATAGAAATAGTATTCGGGATTGTCTATGTCCTCTGCGGTGGTAAATTTTACACGGTTCAGGTAGTAAACCGAGTCGTTTTCTTTCTTGGTAACAGTTGCCAGTACGTTCATCTCATTCTGCTTGGTGCGCGAATTGTAGACTATGGCTTTTTTGGTATCAAAATTAAATCGAATGGAATCGGGTTCTACAATATTGTTTCCCTCTGCAAAAACGGGACGCTGGCTGTATACGCCAGCACTGTCAATTCCCTTAGCGTAGACTTCGTTTTTATTGTAGTTTAGGATGATGAGCCCAGCATCGATGCGGTATTTTTCGTAAATAATGAACGCTTGGTTGTACATGTACACTTTTCCAGCTTTGCGATCGATGTACACGTAATCTTCGCCATAATATTCTACGATGTCACTCAATAATTCTTTTTGAGGAAAGATGCTATCCACTTTCACCGTGTCGGCCACAACCGTTGAAATTTCCCTTTCCGGATTTTGAAGGGTATCCTTTGGTGAAAGAAGGGTTGTGTCCTGTTTTATGGGAAAATTCAGGGAGTCTTTGCTGGGGAGGTCCTGCGCATACGCCCATGTACTGCAAAAAAGCAGTATCAAAACATTCAAAAAAAATAATAACCTGCGTTTTTGCAATGCTTACGGGCGATTTTTTGTAAACAACTTTTTTAATAAGTTATTGAAACGAACCTTTACAAACAAAGGCTATTTCATAACTTGGCTTAGTTTTTGAATGCCAAAATTACACATATTTTTTGGCTTCATTTTGAAATTAGGGAATTTAAAAAATATCCAAAAACAAAGCACGTTACTTAGTTATGAAAACGAAACGCTTAACATTTTTCTTGCTTTTTTCAATCCTCTGCTCCATTTTCGCTTTTTCACCGCACAATAATAATACCAACAAACCTTTTGTGATTGTTTTGGACGCGGGGCATGGCGGACACGATACAGGGAATACGGGCAATGGGTACCGCGAAAAGGACATTGCGCTTAACATTGTACTGGAAGTAGGGAAAATATTGGAGCAGGATCCTAATGTTAAGGTTATCTATACGCGCAAGGACGATCGCTTCATCGAGTTGTTCGAACGGGGCGCCATTGCCAATCGGGCCGATGCCGATTTATTTGTTTCCGTTCATTGCAATGCACACAAGTCGGCTGCTTACGGTACCGAAACTTTTGTCTTGGGGCTTCATGCCAACGAGCGCAACCTAGAAGTGGCCAAAAAGGAAAACGAGGTAATTTTCTTGGAAGACAATTACGAAGAAAACTATGCCGGATATGACCCCAACAATCCGGCTTCGTTTATAGGGTTAACCCTTATGCAGGAAGAATACCTTAACCAAAGCATCATGTTGGCGGGTTTGGTACAGAATAATTTCACCAACAGGCTTAACCGCAAGGACCGTAGTGTAAAACAAGCCGGATTTATCGTACTGCATCAAAGCTATATGCCGAGTGTTTTGATTGAAACAGGATTTCTTACCAATAAAACTGAAGGGGCGTACCTCAATTCAAAAAAAGGACAAAAAGAAATGGCCGTTGCCATTGCCGATGCGATCAAGACTTACCGACAAAACCTTTCCCTCGCCACTTCCGAAACACAAAACCCGGTCATTACCCAGGAAGAAATCGACGAGGCCATTGAGACGACGGAAGAGAAAGTGTATGAAGGTGTTATTTTTAAAGTACAATTGGCAGCCAGCAGTAAGAAATTGGAGACGAAGCCTTACAACTTCAAGGGGTTAAAAGAAATTACCCGCGACAAAGAAGATAGCCTCTACAAATACTACTACGGGGAAACTTCCAATTACAATAAAATACAGTTAATGAAAACCTATGCAAGGGAGAAGGGGTACCCTTCTTGTTTCATCGTTGCGTTCCGTGCGGGCCAAAAGGTAAAGCTTTCGGAAGTGCTCAAAGATGAAGACCAGTAACCGCTTTCTGGTCAAATTTTAAAATTTAACCCATTCCTTAGGATATTTATTTCTAAATTTGTTCGAAACAAAAATACCAAGCTTTTGAAGCTCTCCAGAGAAGTTAAAACCGGAATTTTTGCCCTTGTCGCCATTTTGTTGTTCGTATGGGGCTATAATTTTTTAAAAGGCTCCGATCTTTTTCAGGAATCGCAAATCTACTATGTAAAATATAACAATGTGGCTGGTTTGGGACCTGCGGCTCCCGTAACCGTAAATGGAATGCAGGTGGGTAAGGTAAAGGATGTCTACTTGGCTACCAACAAAGGAGGGGAGGTTATTGTGGAGTTTATTATCGATAAAGACTTTCATTTTTCCAAGAGCAGCACCATTAAAATTTACAGTAGCGGTGTTATTGGAGGTAATAATCTTGGGGTAATCCCAGATTACGGGTCCAAGGACATGGCCAAATCGGGCGACACCCTAAAAGGAGAGGTGCAAGCAGGAATGATTGATGGTATTTTGGAACGTTTCAATCCCATTCAAAAAAGTCTGCTTACGAGTTTGCAGAAATTGGATTCGGTGCTCGACGATCTTCATTATGTGATGGACAAGGACACCAAAAGGAATTTTAAGGAGAGTATTGCCAAACTTAACCAGACCATGTCGTCCTTCAACGGGGCGGCTTCCAAAATGGATGCCCTTTTGGGAGAGAACGATGAAAAATTGAGCAACACCTTTACCAATCTGGATAAGACCACCGAAAATTTTGCTCGATTCTCCGATTCGCTGGCCCAAATTGAAACCGGAAAGATGATGAAAGACTTACAGGGCAGTATTGATAAGTTTAATAGCATCGTGTCCCAAATCGAAAGTGGCGAGGGCTCTGTGGGGAAATTACTCAAGGACGAAAAACTTTATGATAACCTAGAAGGAGCTGCTAAACAATTGGAGCAATTGCTCCAGGACATGAAACTGAATCCAAAGCGGTACGTGCATTTTTCATTGTTTGGAAAACGCCCAAAACCTTACGAAGTACCCCAAGAATCCGATCAATAATGGCCTACCTTCCCAACATTGTCTTTTTTCTAGCCTTGGTTTTTGGCATTGGCTATTTTGCCCGAAACATCCGAAAGGTGATTCGAAACATCAAACTTGGCAAGGAGGTTGCTGCATCAGATCACACCTCGCAGCGGTGGTCCAACGTATTCCGGATTGCCTTGGGGCAATCCAAGATGGTGAAAAGGCCCGTAGCAGGACTTCTGCACATCATCGTTTACTTGGGATTCATCATTATCAATATTGAAGTCCTCGAAATCATTATCGATGGGCTTCTGGGAACCCACCGTATCTTTGCTGCACTGGGCTCGTTCTATGGAATTTTAATTGGCATTTTCGAATTGTTGGCCGTTTTGGTATTTATTTCAGTGATTGTTTTTTGGATTCGAAGGAATGTACTAAAGTTGCAACGATTCTGGAAACCGGAAATGACCTCTTGGCCCAAGAACGATGCCAATTTTATTTTGTATTTTGAAATGATCCTGATGACCTTTTTTTTGATCATGAACGCTACAGATGTTCATTTTCAGGAACTAAATCAAGGAAACTGGGTGTCGAAACATATTGCCGAGTGGTTTAGGAATGCCCCAGAGACTACATTGCACCTTATTGAACGGACTGCTTGGTGGTTGCATATATTGGGCATCTTGATCTTTTTGAACTACCTGTACTTCAGCAAACATTTGCATATCCTTTTGGCGTTTCCGAACGTGTATTATGGAAAGATCGCCCCAAAGGGCAAATTCAAAAATTTGGAATCGGTTACCAACGAAGTAAAGTTGATGATGGACCCAAGCGTCGACCCTTATGCTGCTCCCGCGGAGGGTACGGAAAACCCTGCAAAGTTTGGCGCCAGCGATGTAATGGATTTGAGTCGTACCCAACTGTTGAACGCCTATACCTGTACCGAATGTGGGCGCTGTACCAGCGAATGTCCCGCCAACCAAACCGGAAAAAAGTTGTCGCCACGTAAGATCATGATGGACACTCGCGATCGACTGGAGGAAGTTGGAAAAAATTGGGACAAAAATGGTGGTTTTCAGGCAGACGGAAAGCAACTCTTGGACGATTACATAACACGGGAAGAACTTTGGGCTTGTACCACTTGCAATGCCTGTACGGAAGCTTGCCCCGTAAGCATCGATCCGCTCTCCATTATTTTGGACATGCGCCAATACTTGGTGATGGAACAGTCTGCGGCTCCTAATGAGTTGAATGTAATGATGACCAATATAGAAAACAATGCGGCGCCATGGCCCTTCAACCAAATGGATCGCGCAAATTGGATCAACGAATTATAAATTTTTTGAATACGAAAGTGATGAGCAAAAAGGAAGTAGAAAAATTATTACACCAAAAAATTGAGAAAGGGTCTCTTGTTAGCCCTGTTTTGCCAGAAGGTGTTAAAAATTACCTTATCGATATCGACGGTACTATTTGCGACGATATCCCCAATGAGGAGCCAGAACGCATGGCAACGGCTAAAGTCTATCCAGATGCCCTTAAAACCCTTAATAAGTGGTACGATGAAGGACACATCATTTGTTTCTTTACGTCTCGAACAGAGGCACACCGCGAAGTGACCGAGGCTTGGTTAACAGCCCATGGCTTTAAATACCATTCAATGCTAATGGGCAAACCCCGCGGCGGAAATTACCACTGGATCGACAATCACTTGGTAAAGGCAACCCGATACAAAGGAAAATTTACCGATTTGGTAGAGAAAGAGGTAACAATAGAAGTTTTTAAGGATTGATCATGAACGGAGCATTCCAAATCCCAACCATGGCCGAAATGATGGCGCAAGGCAAACAGCCCGAAGTATTGTTTTGGGTTGGCTGTGCGGGAAGTTTTGATGACCGTGCCAAAAAAATCACCAAGGCCTTTGCGAAACTGCTGCATCAGGCAAAAGTGAATTTTGCGGTATTGGGTACAGAGGAAAGCTGCACAGGCGATCCTGCCAAAAGGTCGGGCAATGAATTCTTGTATCAAATGCAAGCCTTTATGAATATTCAGGTGTTGGATGGCTACGGAATCAAAAAAATAGTCACCACCTGTCCGCATTGTTTCAACACCCTTAAAAATGAATATCCAGAATTGGGTGGAAATTATGAAGTAGTGCACCACACGCAATTCCTAAAATCGCTGTTAAATGAAGGAAGATTAAAAGTGGCGGGCGGTAAATTTAAGGGAAAGCGCATTACTTTTCATGACCCCTGTTATTTGGGTAGGGCGAATAATGAATACGAAGCTCCAAGGGAATTGCTCCATAAACTGGAAGTAGAACTCATTGAAATGAAACGCTGCAAATCCCGCGGGTTGTGCTGTGGGGCAGGAGGCGCCCAAATGTTCAAGGAACCCGAAAAAGGCGACAAGGATATCAATGTGGAACGCACTGAGGAAGCCATTGGGACCAATTCAACCATCATTGCCGCTGGTTGTCCGTTTTGCAACACCATGCTTACCGATGGTGTAAAAGCCATGGAAAAAGAGGACACTGTTCAAGTTTTTGATATTGCCGAAATGATTGCTAATGCTGATGATTTATAACCATGCTCACCGATTTTGAAAACCTCCCGGACGATTCGCGAATTTGGATTTACCAGTCCAATCGTAAGCTAACTGATGTGGAAGTCGATTTTATGACCAAAGAAGCCAAGGCTTTTTTAGAACAATGGACGGCTCATGGCGCCCACTTGGAGGCAGGCTTTGAAATTAGGTACCACCGCTTCCTGGTTATAGGCCTCAACCAAACGAACGCCTCGGCCTCGGGCTGTAGTATCGATGCATCCGTGCATTTCATTCAAGCGCTGGAAAAAGCAATGGGGGTAGATCTTCTGGATAAAATGAACGTAACATTTTACAATGGCGAATTCATTGCCCATAAATCGCTTCAGGATTTTCGGACCATGGCCAAAAATAAAGCAGTTTCCCCAAATACGGTGGTATTCAATAATTTAGTCAATACCAAAGAGGAATACCTGAACCATTGGGAAGTACCGGCAAAAGATAGTTGGCACAGCCGGTTTTTAGCATAGTTTTTGTTACTTTCGTCGCATGAAGCGAATCGTTGCAACCTCCCTTATTTTTTTGCTTTACACTGTTGTTTTTGCACAGCAAATCAATCCATTATTGGTGGAAAACGATTTGGAAAACCAGCAAAAATGGGTGGATAGCATTTATGGTAATATGTCGCTTCAGGAAAAGGTGGGACAATTGTTTATGGTGGATGTCTTTTCTAGCGATCCGAAATCAAAAACCGATAAAATCGACCAACTTATAGACGAATACTACATTGGTGGGGTCATTTTTTCCAAAGGGGGGCCTGTACGCCAAGCAATGCTCACCAACGAGTTTCAAAATAGGTCGAAAGTTCCATTGCTTATTGGGATGGATGCCGAATGGGGCTTAGCCATGCGTTTGGATTCTACTTTTGCCTATCCTTGGAACATGACCTTGGGAGCGATCAAAAATGACAGTCTTGTTAAGGAAGTTGGAAAACGCATTGGGATCCATTGCAAACGTTTGGGAGTACATTTCAACTTTGCTCCGGTTGTGGATATTAACACCAATCCCCTCAACCCAATTATCGGGAACCGATCTTTTGGTGAAGAACGCGAAAATGTATATCGTAAGTCATTAGCTTTTATGGAAGGCATGCAAGGTGTTGGAGTCTTGGCCACGGCAAAACATTTTCCGGGGCATGGAGATACCGATGCCGATTCCCACAAAATACTTCCCACACTTTCATTTGATAAAAATCGAATGGATTCGTTAGAGCTTTATCCTTACAAAAATCTGATTCCAAATGGATTGAGTAGTGTAATGGTGGCCCATTTGAACATTCCGGCTTTTGTTTCGGAACCCGGATACCCGTCATCGATTTCCAAGGATGTAGTCACCGATTTGCTGCAAGGGGAATTGGGTTTCAACGGATTGATCTTTACAGATGCCCTCAACATGAAAGGGGCGGCCGATTTCAAAGAACCCGGAGCCATTGACTTGGCTGCTTTTTTGGCGGGGAACGATGTTTTATTGATTTCGGAAGACATCCCCAAGGCACATGCACTTTTGATAAATGCCTTTCGGGAAGGAGTGATTACCGAAGAGCGGTTGGCTTATTCCGTTAAAAAAATATTGATGGCCAAATACAAAGCCGGGCTTGAAAAATACCAGCCAATTGTATTGGATCAATTGGTGGAAGATCTTAACGCCCCAGAAGATGAAGTGTTGTTGGAAGCTTCAATGGAAAGTGCATTGACCTTGGTTAAAAATGATTCTTTGGTATTGCCGATTCGCAACCTACAAGACAAAAAAATTGCTTACATAAATTTTGGGGATGCTTCGGGGAGCACATTCCTTCAATACCTCAACAAGTATGCAGATGTAGATTGGGTAAAAGCCAAAAGTTTGGATGAGTATATTGCCAAACTTTCCCACTACGATTTCGTGATTATGGGCTTTCATAAATCCAACGACAACCCTTGGAAGGACTATAAAATTGAAGATAAAGAGCTCGTATGGATGTACGAAATTGCGCGGACCAATAAAGTAATCCTCGATGTTTTTACGAGGCCATATGCCTTGTTGGACATCAAGACCTTTGCCAATTTTGATGCAGTGGTCGTTTCCTATCAAAATAGTGAGGTTTCACAGCAACTCTCCGCACAATTGATTTTTGGCGCTAGGGGAGCCCTAGGCGTCTTGCCCGTATCCATTGCTTCCGAATTTCCAGCGGGTACTTCCTTGACAACCGAACCTTTGGGCCGTTTGCAATACGGGGTTCCTGAAAGTGTGGGCGTAGACCATCAAAAGCTAAAAAAAATTGATACCCTAGCCCGAAATGGTTTCTGGGCGGGCATGTATCCAGGTGCTCAGATCTTAGTGGCCAAAAAGGGGAAAGTGATTTATCAAAAGAGTTTTGGGTACCATACCCCAAAAAAAGAAATCCGGGTAAAGGATACCGACCTTTACGATGTGGCCTCCTTGACAAAAATTCTGGCGACTCTGCCTTTAATCATGGAGTTGTACGACCGTAATGTCATTAACATGGATACCAAGCTTTCTGAAATGCTCCCTTACTTAAAAGGATCGAATAAGGAGGACATTACATTGAAGCGAATGCTTTCCCACTACGCGCGTTTTCAAGCTTGGATTCCCTTTTATACCAAAACATTGGATTCGGTGACTGGAGGCCCCTCTATAGCCTATTATTCTTCCAAAAAAGAGGGTGAATTTTCCATTCAGGTGGCTAAAGATCTTTACATGCGCAAAGATTATGTCGATAGCATCTTTGTGGGGATCAAAGATAGCGAGTTGCGTTCCTCTTTGAGCTATAAATACAGTGATTTGCCTTATTACTTGATGAAGAAATATTTGGAAGAGTTTTTTGGGCATCCATTAGACGATTTGGTACAAAGGGACTATTACGAGTCCTTGGGCTGTAATCATACTACGTACAAGCCGTTGGAAAAATTCCCCATTTCTTCCATTCCACCAACAGAAGAAGACAATTATTTCAGAATGCAGCGCATACAGGGCTATGTTCACGATCAAGGTGCCGCAATGCTTGGAGGGGTAAGCGGCCATGCAGGGTTGTTTAGCAACGCTACAGACATAGCAAAAATCATGCAAATGTACCTTTGGAAAGGCTATTACGGAGGAAAACGTTATTTCAAAGCAGAAACGTTTGATGCCTTCAATACCTGTTATTTTTGCCCTCAGGATGTAAGGAGAGGCGTAGGTTTCGACAAACCTCAACTCGGGGATAGCGGTCCAACCTGTGGGTGTGTGTCCATGACCAGTTTTGGGCACAGTGGCTTTACAGGGACTTTTGCCTGGGCCGATCCTGAAGAAGAAATTGTGTATGTGTTTTTGTCCAATAGAACCTATCCTGATGCAGAAAACCGAATGCTCATTAGTAGTGACTTGAGGAGCCGTATCCAGGAGGCGATCTATGAGGCCATTATTCGTTAAAACATGAAAATAGGAATTGTTTGTTACCCAACATTTGGTGGGAGTGGCGTTATAGCCACAGAGTTGGGGCTTGCCCTGGCTGAGAATGGCCACCAGGTTCATTTCATTACCTATAAGCAGCCCGTGCGCTTGGAGTTGCTTTCACATCACATTCACTTTCATGAAGTGTCCATTCCACAATACCCTCTTTTTCAGTACCAACCCTATGAGCTAGCCCTTTCCAGTAAGCTGGTGACCGTAGTTAAAGAACATCGATTGGACCTTTTGCATGTGCATTATGCCATTCCGCATGCGTATGCCGGCTACATGGCAAAAAAAATGTTGGAAGAAATTGGTATTAAAATTCCCATGGTGACCACGTTGCACGGTACTGATATAACCCTAGTGGGAAATCATCCGTTTTACAAGCCCGCGGTGACCTTTAGCATCAATAAAAGCGATGTGGTGACTTCGGTTTCTCAAAGTTTGAAGGAAGATACCCTAAGGCTTTTTGATGTAAAAACCGAAATTGATGTGGTGCCAAACTTCATCGATATGCAAAAACACAACATTACTTACACCGATTGCCAACGAGCGATGATGGCAGATGAAGCGGAATTTATTATCACACACGTAAGCAATTTAAGGCCCGTTAAGCGCATTAGGGATGTTATAGAAGTGTTTGATAAAATTCAGAAAAAAATTCCTTCCAAGCTCATCATGGTTGGCGAGGGACCCGAAAAGGAACCGGCAGAGCAACTTGTTTTAAACAAGGGAATTGCCGAAAAAGTTTTGTTTCTGGGCAATAGTGATGAAGTGGATAAAATCCTCTCATTCACGGACTTGTTCATTCTTCCGTCCGAGAAAGAAAGTTTTGGACTTGCCGCTTTGGAAGCTATGGCTAGCGGTGTTCCGGTTATTTCAACCAATACGGGTGGCCTCCCCGAAGTAAATGAGCATGGAGTAAGCGGTTATCTGCACGATATTGGCGATGTAGAAGGCATGGCAGCACATGCGTTGTCTATCTTGTCAGATGCAAAACGTCTGGAGCAATTCAAAAGGCAGGCTAGGGAAGTGGCTTCTAAATTTCAAACACAGCAAATCGTACCATTGTACGAAGCGGTTTACCAAAAAGCGCTAACCATGGTGCATCAATAAAAAACCCTGCGCGAGGCAGGGTGTATCAGATTTAGGCATGATTAAAACTGGTATCGTATGCCCAGTGCTATATCAAAGCCTACGTCATCGTTATAATTTCCAAATCCAAATTCAGGCCTAAAGTCCAAGGAAAGCAATAAGGGAATGTCAAAATCATATTCCAGCCCAATGTCCCCTGCGGCGTAAAGATAGGTTTCAGAATCGTCCCCATTTGGAAAGGGATTGTCAAAACTTACTTGCGCCAATCCACCACCGGCACCTACATACCAGTTGAAATTGCCATCAAGCGTCCAAACCCAATGGTAGAGGCCAGTAATACGATAGGCATCAAAGTCGCCACTGCTTCGCCAACCCAAATCAAACTCCAAACGATTGTTGTCGCCAAGAGCTCGTTGGTAACTCACTTCGGTTCCAAAACCATCGTTGTCTCCTAAACGAAGCCCAATGGCATTAGGGGAAATGGATTGCGAATGTGCCGCTAGGGCAGTAAGACAGATTACGGTTGCTGTTAAAAATGCTTTTTTCATATATGTTGTTTTGGTTCTTTCACAAAACTAATAGAAACAAATACACAGAATTGTTAACGTCCTACTAAGATAAAGATTGCATTTTCCAAACTTTTGTTAAAGAAGTTAAATGTGTTTGCTACTTTTACGATTATGGTTAAAGGATCGTATTTAGAGGAATTACGGGCCCAATTGGATGGTGAGTTGCACTGGGATTCCCTTCATAAAAAACTCTATGCTACCGATGCTTCTGTATACAAAAAAACGCCCTTGGCAGTTGCCTTTCCCAAAACTGAAGCAGATCTTACACTGTTGTTGCAATTTGCCTCGAAGCACCAAACCTCTTTAATACCCAGAACTGCTGGCACTTCTCTAGCAGGGCAGTGTGTGGGGGAAGGTATAGTGGTAGATATTTCCAAGCACATGACCGCAATCATCTCATTGGATGTTGCGCAAAAACGGGTAACCCTGCAACCTGGGGTTATTCGCGATGAACTTAACGCGTTCCTTGAACCATACGGTTTGTTTTTTGGTCCTAATACTTCCACAAGCAATCGGTGCATGTTGGGTGGTATGGTTGGAAACAACAGTAGTGGGACTACATCGATACAATATGGGGTTACCCGCGATAAAGTTCTAGAATTGAAGGTGCTCTTGCCCCATGGGGACTTCGTTCTTTTTGGGCCATTACACAAATCCGAATTCATTGCAAAAACCGAGCTGAGGGGTGCTGAAGGCGATTTGTACCGGTTTATTCATGAGCGTTTATCAAACCCCCTTACGCAAATGGCAATTCGGGAACATTTCCCAAAGGCATCCATTCATAGGCGCAATACAGGGTACGCCTTGGATGCTTTGTTGGAAAGTTCGGTTTTTACGGAACAATCCTTAGAGCCGTTCAATTTTTGCAAATTGCTGTGCGGTAGTGAAGGAACCCTTGCATTTACAACGGAAATCACGCTTCAGTTGGACGATTTGCCTCCACAACATACCGTTATGGTGGCTACACAATACCCTTCCATACTCGATTGCATGAAGGATGTAACAGTGGCGATGAAGCATGGATTGTTTACATGCGAATTAATGGATGAAGTTATCCTAAATTGCACCAAAAACAATAAGCACTACAAGGACTATCGCTTCTTCATCCAAGGAAACCCAAAAGCCGTATTATTACTGGAATTACGCGATACTTCCGAGGTTGGACTGGAGGCGAAGATTGAAGCCTTACTGCACTCATTGCGGCAAAGTGGTTTTAGTGTTCAGCAGACGGTCTTACGGGGGGAAGAAATTGATAAAGCATTGGAATTGCGCAAGGCGGGTTTGGGCCTTTTGGGGACTATGGTTGGAGACCAAAAAGCGGTGGCTTGTATCGAGGATACGGCTGTTGCGTTGGAAGACTTGGCCGATTACATAGCGGAATTCAGTAATTTAATGGCAAAATACGAACAAGAGGCCGTTTATTATGCCCACGCTGGTGCCGGGGAATTGCATTTACGCCCTATTCTGAATTTGAAAAAAGAAGCTGATGTCATAAAATTCAGGAAAATCACTACAGATGTTGCCAAACTTGTAAAAAAATACCAAGGGTCCTTATCGGGGGAACATGGTGACGGCATTGTGCGTGCCGAATTTTTGAAAATGCAGGTAGGTGAAGCCCTATTCCAGCTTATGAGAGCGGTGAAAAAACAATTCGACCCGCAAAACATTTTCAACCCCGGAAAAATTACGGACGCTTGGCCCATGGACCAATCCCTTCGCTATAATACAGGGAAGGAGGAGCCCCATATTCCTAACTTCATGGATTTTTCAGATTCGGGGGGTATGTTGCGTCTTGCGGAAAAATGCAACGGCAGCGGGGACTGCCGTAAAACTGAAAAGAGCCACGGGACTCTTTGCCCCAGTTACCATGCCACCAAGAACGAAAAGGATACGACTCGGGGCCGTGCCAATGTGCTTCGGGAAGTGCTTACCGACCACCAAAACAAATATAAATTAAATGATGAAGCGCTTAAGGAGGTGTTCGATTTGTGTTTGGGTTGCAAAGCTTGCGCCACCGAATGCCCGAGCAATGTGGATATGGCTACAGCCAAAATTGAATTGATGTACCAATGGCAAACTGCGAATGGTGCATCAAGGGCAAACCGTTTTTTTGGAAAAAGCAGTTCCTACTACAAAAAAGCTTCACGATACCCTGGGCTTGTCAATTTTCTTTTTCACAATGGCATTGCTTCTTATCTCATCAAAAAATATAGTGGCGTAGCACCCCAGCGTAGGCTTCCAAAAATTGCAACTAAAAGTTTTGATAAATTATCGCAAAGTGCTGTAAAACATAATTATAGCAATTTTAAAAGTGTAATTTTATTTGTTGATGAATTCAGCAATTATCTTGAATCATCCATTGCCATGGACGCACTCGAATTACTAACAGCGTTGGGCTACCTTGTTGAAGTGGTGATCTTGGATAGTGCACGTGCATTACTGAGCAAAGGCTTTTTGGATGAAGCTAAAATTGAAATCGATCGAAACATTGCGGCCCTAAAAGATCGAGTTTCCGATTCCAGCCCACTCTTGGGGATCGAACCTTCTGCTATTCTTGGGTTTAGGGACGAATACCTCCGTTTGGCTACCGATGGATTGGTAGCACAGCAAATATCCAAAAACACATGGCTTTTGGAAGAATTCCTGTCTTCTGAAATTTTAAAAGGAAACCTAAGCGCTTCTTTTTTTACGGAGGAAGAACGCGAAATAAAAATTCATGTACACTGCCATCAAAAGGCATTGAGCAACTCAAAAGTAACCTTCGATTTATTGAATCTTCCCAAAAATTACCACCCAACGCTCATTCCTTCGGGCTGTTGTGGCATGGCCGGAAGTTTTGGTTATGAAAAGGCGCATTACGACGTAAGTATGAAAATAGGGGAGCTTAAATTATTTCCCGTAGTTCGCAAGACTTCAGGCGAAACTATCATTGTCGCCAATGGCACTTCCTGTCGGCAGCAGATTTTAGATGGCACAGGGCGTCTCGCTTTGCACCCTATTAGCGTGTTACGACGCGCATTGCGCAAAGACTTCTGATAAAAGATGGGATTATTCGCTTAAAAAAGCGGAGAGCATCCCGGGAAGTACATCCAATTCATCCGCTTCCCTTTCGTCTTCAATGGGCAGCGAAGGGTTCAGCCTTGAATGGTAAAAATGCAGTTTCCATTGTTCATTTTGATACTCTAACGATGAAAGGTTCTCCACCCAATCACCACTGTTCAAATACAAAGTAGTGCCCTTCAGTGTAGTGACCATTTCAATATTTGGCTGATGGATGTGCCCACAAACCACATAATCAAACCCATTTTCGATAGCGAGGTCAGTAGCGGTCTTTTCAAAATCCGAAATGAATTTCACGGCACCTTTAACACTGTTTTTGATTTTTTTGGAAAGGGAATACTTCTCTCTTCCCATCTTTACCAAAACCGCATTGATGAGGCGATTCAGCAATATCAACAAATCGTATCCCCAGCCGCCCAATTTAGCAATCCATTTGGTATGCTGAATGGAAGCGTCAAAAACATCCCCGTGAAAAAACCAAGCTTTTTTGCCGTCCAAGTTGAGTACCAGTTTATCCAAAATGTAAATGTTCCCCATTTTGGTGTCGCTAAAACGCCGCAGTTTCTCATCGTGGTTGCCTGTAATGTAGTACACCTTTGTGCCCTTGGCGGCCAGCGCCAAAATTTTCTTGATGACCAGCAAATGGGATTTGGGAAAATACCGTTTCCGAAATTGCCAAATGTCGAAAATATCCCCATTGAGGATTAATTTCTTCGGTTTGATGGAATTGAGATAATGAAGCAATTCCTTGGCGTGGCAGCCGTATGTGCCCAAGTGGACATCGGATAGGACAACAATGTCTATTTTACGCTTCAAGTAGGTTTTTATGCAAAGAACCGAAATTGTACCGCTACGCATATTACCAAATGGTTACCAATTGATAATAAAAAGTTTATGCGGCCAAGGCTTTTGTTTGTGAATGATTATGAAGCGCCCTGCTTTTATTTTCCGCAGTAAAGATTTACATTTGTTGAAAACACTCCATGGCAGGAAATTCCTTCGGTACCGTTTTTAAATTGACCACCTTCGGGGAATCCCACGGGGAGGCCATTGGAGGGATTATTGATGGATGTCCCGCAGGGGTTTCCATTGACTTTGATGCCATTGAGGCCGAAATGCAGCGCAGGAAACCGGGGCAATCGGCTATTGTCACCCAGCGCAAGGAATCGGACAGCGTGAAATTCCTCTCCGGAATCTTTGAAGGAAAAACGACCGGAACCCCCATCGGTTTTGTTATTGACAATACCAACCAAAAATCGGGGGATTACAGCCACATAAAAGACACCTATCGCCCATCTCATGCCGATTATACGTACGATCAAAAATACGGCCACCGTGATTATCGCGGAGGCGGACGTTCTTCTGCACGCGAAACGGCCTGTCGTGTTGTGGCAGGGGCCATTGCAAAGCAACTGTTGAAAGGGGTAGCCATTACCGCCTACGTTTCCAGCGTTGGGGAATTGACTTTGGATAAGCCTTATTCAGCATTGGATTTCAATAAGATTGAAACCAATCCAGTTCGCTGTGCCGATCCCGAATTGGCCACTCAAATGGAGGCGTACATCAAGGACATCCGAAAACAAGGAGATACGGTAGGCGGGACTATTACGTGTGTCCTACAAAATGTACCGAAAGGGTTGGGGGAGCCCGTGTTTGACAAATTGCATGCAGACTTGGGAAAAGCAATGCTCTCCATCAATGCAGTAAAGGGCTTTGAATATGGAAGTGGTTTTGCCGGAACCCAGTTGAAGGGCAGTGAACACAACGACCGTTTCAACCCCGATGGCAGTACTCAAACTAACTACAGTGGTGGCGTTCAAGGAGGCATCAGCAATGGCGCTGATATTTATTTTAAGGTTGCTTTCAAACCGGTGGCTACCTTGATGCAGACCCAGGAAACCATTAACAATTTGGGCGAAGTTGTTGCGATGAAAGGGAAGGGGCGTCACGATCCCTGTGTGGTCCCTCGGGCAGTACCGATTGTAGAGGCCATGGCTGCTTTGGTTTTGGCCGATTTTTATTTGCGCAGCCGACTATCAAAACTTTAATCAACAAATGAAAAAACTAGCACTACACTGGCAAATACTTTTAGGCATGGTCCTAGGGGTTGCCTTTGCCTTTCTATTGAATAATTTTTCGTGGGGGGCCGACTTCATCGGCAAATGGATAAAGCCATTCGGAACCATCTTCATCAACCTACTGAAATTAATTGCCGTGCCCTTAATTTTGGCTTCGCTTATTAAAGGAGTATCCGATTTGAAGGATATTTCCAGCCTTTCCAAAATGGGCCTTCGAACCATATCCACATACATCATTACCACAGTAATCGCCGTTTCTATTGGTCTGCTTGTCGTGAACACCGTAAGACCGGGCGGCAATATTTCCGAAGATACTCGAAACGAATTGGTAGAAGCCTATGGAGGTGAGGCCCAGAAGCGGCAAGAACAAGCCCAACTGCAACAAGAAGCTGGACCTCTTCAGGCATTGGTTGATATAGTGCCAGATAACATCATTGGCGCTTCCTCTAACAACCGTAACATGCTGCAAGTGATCTTTTTTGCGGTCTTTTTTGGAATTGGATTGATTTTGATTCCTGAAAAAACAGCAAAACCCGTAAAGGACTTTTTTGATGGCTTTAATGAAGTCATCCTAAAAATGATTGACCTCATCATGCTCGCGGCACCCTATGGGGTATTTGCGTTATTGGCTGCTTTGGTTGTGGAAGCCCCTAGTACTGACCTCTTTGCGGCACTTGGCATGTACGCTTTGAGTGTGATCATAGGGCTCGTCCTAATGATAGGTGTCTATTTACTGTTGGTTTGGTTATTTACCAAAAAGACCCCTTCATTTTTTCTCAATGGAATGGCCCCTGCACAGTTATTGGCATTTTCTACCAGCTCTAGTGCGGCAACCCTGCCAGTTACCATGGAGCGGGTGGAAGAACACCTAGGGGTTAAAAAAGAAGTAACCAGTTTTGTATTGCCCATTGGGGCTACCATCAATATGGACGGCACCAGTTTGTACCAGGCCGTTGCAGCTGTGTTTATCGCGCAGGCATTTGGAATGGACCTCTCATTGGGAACCCAATTGGGAATTATTGTTACCGCTACCTTGGCTTCTATTGGTTCTGCAGCCGTTCCTGGTGCAGGAATGGTCATGTTGGTCATTGTACTGGCACAGGCCGGAATCCCTGAAGCCGGATTGGCACTGATTTTTGCTGTAGACCGTCCTTTGGATATGTGTAGGACCGTAGTAAATGTTACCGGTGATGCCACGGTTTCGATGATGGTGGCCAAATCGCAAGGAAAATTAGGAGAGCCCCACGTAAAGAATTGGGATGACAATTACCACCATTCATAAAAAAAAGAGCCAAAAGGCTCTTTTTGGATTACAAACGACGCTTGTATTAATGGCCGGAAATGTAGCGATTTAATTCTTCCGTAGACGATTCCCATTCAAAAGCCTGTGAGACTTTAAAGTAATTGCCAGTATCATAGGTATACCCATAGGCAAATTTGGCAAACTCAAGTTTGGTTTCTTCCCATTCCATCAGTTGCATTAGGTCCCGTACTTGATCTGCAAAAAGACAGTTAGCAGAAACGATTTGTTTCGCAAGGCTCAAACGGGTTTCGTCCCAGTCCTTGCTGGAAATGGTGCGTTTGGCCTCTTGAAAATCGGCTTCTTCCATAGGCCATGGACAGCCAATGGGCCCTCCGTATCCCTTGAGGATGTAATGATCTCCCGTAGCAACAGTCGTGGTTGTTTCTTCGTAGATAACTTCATTGCCCATACCATTGTTAACATTTACATTGACGCTTACGCCCATTCCTCCCATATTCACGTCCATGTTCATAGAGTCGTTATTTTCCTGAACAACAGTTCGGGTGGTAACCGTTTCAGTGTATACCGGTTCCGTAATGAGGGTTACTGCCCGTTGATTGGGTGTTTCTGTATAGGTAGTAGGAATGGGAACTGAAGAAAAACCACGAAGTTTATAGACTCCTTTCTTTTCAACAATTTGATAGGTTACTTCCGTGTTTTCCTCTGGAAAGTAGATGGTTTTTTCGAGCGTTGGTTTGGAAGCATCGTCAAAAACAATTTTTGCTTTGTAGGCAGGGGAGTTCAATCCCCCGATCCAAACATTGTTCTCTGGGTTTTCGTGTTGCTGAACATTGTTCAGGAACAAGGTGAACTTGGATCCGTCTTCAGAAAAAATCACCAGATTGTATGCTTGTGAAAATGATAAAATAGCCCAAAAGCCAGCAAGAATGGTAAGTAGTCGTGTTTTCATGAAAAAAAAATTGGGTTGTTGGCGCAAAGATATCAAACTTGGTGCCAAGTACCATTTTTTCTTATCCCTGTTTTTGGATTTCCACTTGATGTGGGTAGGGAATCTCGATTCCGGCAGCATCCAAGTCCTCCTTGATGGTAGCCATAAGAGCCCATTGGATAGGCCAAAAATCCTCGTTTTTAACAGCACAACGCACGGTAAAGTCGATGGAACTGTCTCCTAAATTGATAAGTTCAACAACAGGAACAGGCTCTTCCATAACCGATTCCTGCTTTTTGATAGCCCCTAGCAACACTTCTTTGGTGTGCTTGATGTCCGAATCATAGGCTACGCCTATGGTCAAAAAGATTTTCTGGAATCCTTCCGCAGTAAAATTGGTAATGGTGCCGTTGGACAAAGCCCCATTGGGAAGAATCACCAAACGGTTTTGTGGTGTTAATAGTTTGGTGGTGAATATTTCAATTTGCTTTACGGAGCCAATTTCTCCCTGCGCTTGAATCACATCCCCAACACGAAAAGGACGGAATAACATAATTAGGACACCTCCAGCAAAATTGGAGAGCGATCCCTGTAACGCCAAACCTACTGCCAAGCCAGCGGCCCCCAGCACCGCTACAAAGGAAGTGGATTCAATGCCCAACTGACTCAAAACCGCAATGAACAACATAATTTTGAGCGCCCAATTGCAAAGATTTACAAGGAACTTTTGTAGCGTGTCGTCAAAATCTCGCTTGGATAGTGCTTTTCGAAGGCCCTTCATTAACAATTTGATGACCCAAAGTCCTACAATCAGTAAAACAATTGCTGTGAGAATCCTTGGTCCATAGTCCATTAAGGCCTCTTTTATCCAGTTCCATATTTTTGTGGCGGTATCCATAAAAGTGTTTCGTTTTTTCAAATTTATAAATTATCATTGGTAGATGAAAGGAATTACGTAATCCTAACAATTTATAAACATATCTTTACGGGGCTCTCCATAAATTTGAACGCTTTTTTAATTGTCTATGTACAGATTGCATTTTGGGGCACTTATGCTTCTTTCTATTACAGGCATGGCGCAAGTGGGGATCAATACTACCACACCCAGTTCGTCCGCTGTTTTGGACGTTGCCAGTTCCAACGACGGGGTTCATTTCGGGGGAATGATGATTCCTCGGGTGAGCCTTTCTGAACGGGACAGCATTCCCGCAACAGCCTCTGATGATGGTTTGATGGTATATCTTTCTGAGGGCACAACGCGCTGCATCCAAATTTGGGACGCAGTCGATCTTGAATGGGAAGATGTTTTTTGCATGCCCGTCAATCAGGCACCTGTGGCCAATAATGTACAATTCACGGGTAATTTAGTTGAAAACGAAACCCTTACCGCCAGTTTTGTATACTCCGATGCCGAAGGAGATCCAGCCGGAAGTCATACTTATACTTGGTACCGGGCAGATGATTCAGCAGGGACCAATCAAACATTAGTTCAAACAGGAACTTCGAATACTTTTCTTTTGACATCCTCCGAAATCGGTTATTATATGGCCTTGGAAGTGACCCCAGTGGCCACTTCTGGAACTTCTCCCGGCCTTGCCGTGCTGTCCGCTTTCGACGGCCCGGTGAATGCACCGTCGACGGGAGGCGTTTTCATCAGTGAAATTGCCGATCCCGATAACGATACAACGGCGCGCTTTGTGGAAGTGTCCAACGGGTCTTCCAACGCCATCGACGTGAGCAATTGGCAGGTTTTGGTGTATTTTAACGGAAGCACGACAGCTGGTGGCACCTACACCTTTCCGTCCAGTACTTCGATAGCAGGAGGCACATCCTACGTTATTGCGAGCGATGGTACCGGTTTTCAAAATTCTTATGGGTTTGCTGCCGATGATGTGGCTTTTGGTTTCAACAGTAATGGCGATGATGTTTTTGAATTACGAGACGATACTACTACTTTGGTCGATATCTATGGGCAAGTGGGACTGGACTTAACAGGTACTTGTGGTGAATTTGAAGACGGTAGGGCGCTCCGAATCAGTACTGTAGCCCAAGGAAATGTTTCTTGGGACGAAAGCGAATGGATCGTAAGAGCCGATTCTACCGTTGCAGGATGTACCGACCACGCCAACAGTCCGCAGAATGCCCCAGCCGACTTTTCTCCAGGAACCCACCCCAATTGATATGAGGAATTTACCCGTTTCCCTCTTACTTTTTTTTATTGTCCATCCCGCATGGTCGCAAGTAGGAATCAATACCACTTCGTTTAGTGATGCCGTGGTTTTGTTCATGGAGGCGCAAAAAATTCCGACAAGCAATTACGGGGGCTTTTTGATGCCTGTGGTTACAGAAGCCCAACAGGCTAGCATTCCGGTATCCACTACAACCCAAGCAGATGACGGTTTAATGGTTTACGTTAGCGATCCCATTACAGGAAAGCAATGCTGGGAAATTTACGATGGGGTGCTTCATACCTGGCGGAGTGTTTACTGTACAAACCTTGAGTGTAGCTCCGAAATTTTGTTCGAAGAAGACTTTAGCACATATTTGGATGGAACCGGTGTTACCGGAGCCAGCAGTGCTAACGGCAATTATCCATCCGGAGTTTCCAAATGGAGCCTTACCAGTTTTCAAAGCTTTGGAAGCAGTACCCAGGCACTTCCGGGGATGTTGGTCGATGCCAATGATTATGCCCTAGTGATTGGCGGGGAACTGAATTTTCGCGACACCAATGGGGCTTTCTTGTTTCAAACACAGGCCATCGATATTTCTGGGTACGCAGATGTATTGGTTAGTTTGGACATCCACGAGTCGGGTCCGTTGGAATACATCCCTGCAAGCCATGTCAACGATTTTGATTGTGGGGAAACGGTTTCGGACTATGTGGACATTGAATATTCTACCGATGGCGGAATTACGTATACCGAAGTGGCTAATTATTTGGGAAATGGCACCACTAACCATACCTTGGCCAGTGACTTATCTGGAACGATAAGCCTTTCATTTTCCGGTATTTCGGGAACTAGTTTTATTTTGAGGGTTCGGCTTCAGAATTGGGCTGATGACGAAATTTATTTCCTCGACAATATTGTGGTACGCTGTAACTGACAATCCTTTACAAATATTTTGGTAATAACTGGGAATTACTATCTTTAAAATTCCTAAACCAACCAGTATGAATGTTTGTTTCATCATGTATCCATGGTCGGAGATGAATCCTGAAGACGATTCAACCTTGGCCATGATCCACGAATTTGTGAAACGGGGACATGGCATGGCCATTACTACCCCGGCAAACCTTACCATTCGCGACAGCGTTGCTTTCGCCTTTTGCCGGTGTGTAAAAAGAAAAGACAAAATCCCAAACTCGCTCAAATCGTTTCACGCCAAAACAGAGTTTTACGATGAAATGCTTCCATTGGCTGGCTTTGATGTGATCATTCTTCGAAGCAATCCGCCATTGGATATGATTATGTTGAATTTCCTCGACAGTGTGAAGGACGATGTTTTCATTATGAACGACCTCGATGGTATTCGCCGTGCCAACAATAAATTGTACACCGCAGTTTTTGAAGACGAAAACAACGAAATCATTCCACGAACGCACGTCACTAAGAATAAAGAGTACCTTAAGCGCATCATCAAGGAAGGCCCGGATCGCATGATATTGAAGCCATTGAATGGTTATGGGGGTTCTGGGGTGATCCTTTTGGAAAAAAGTGCCATGAAGAGTATCAATTCACTACTCGATTTTTACATCGACAACAAGGACGGGACAACCAATTATGTGATTCTTCAGGATTATATTGAAGGTGCTGAAAAAGGGGATGTGCGTATCCTCTTGCTCAACGGTCGACCCATTGGTGCCATGCGCAGGGTGCCGGGTGCCGAAGACCACCGTTCCAATGTAAGTGCCGGAGGCCATGTTGAAAAGCACGTACTGACCAAAGAGGAAAAAGAACTCTGCCGAAAAATTGGCCCCAAATTAGTCAAGGACGGATTGTATTTTGTGGGCATCGACGTCATCAATGGGATGCTGGTGGAAGTAAATGTGATGTCCCCGGGGGGCATTACATACATGAATCGGGTATACAAAACGCGTGTTCAGGAAAAAATCATCGATTTTGTAGAAGATAAGGTCGAACAGAGGGTTGTGGCATTCGAAAGAAGAAAAAAGCTGCGCAAGCATGTTGACGAAGCGTAATTCAATTTTTAATTCACCCCTTTTACCATGCAACGCCTCTCTGTAGACGACATCATTCAAAAAATTCAAAACGAGGAATGCTTCGATGCGGTTGCCGAAGATTACTCCTTCACGTTGAAAATTGAAAAATACGTGCATTATGTGTGCGGTGCGGTGCACGACGGACATCAATTCCGCAAGGAGCTCTGGAAAAACTGCCTCCATTCGGAATACGAACGTTGGTTTGAAGAGGATCCCTGCACCAAAACGTTCGTAAAAAGCCATCCTATTGTTATTGCGGGATGCGACAGCCGGTTTGAATACGACCTCAACCGTCATCCTGATAATGCCATTTATGAAGATGCTTGGGGAAAAAAATTGTGGAAAGCACCCCTTTCTTGGGAGCAGCATGATAGGAGTATTCAGAAACACGACAATTTTTACAATGTTGTAGATGCGCTCATCAGTAAATTGGAAGAAAAATTTGGCGTCGTTGTAGTCTATGACATGCACAGTTACAACTGGCGGCGTTGGGATCGGGAAGTCCCGGTTATTAATCTAGGAACCCAGAATATCGACAATGAGCGTTTTGGGACCCTGATTGAAAATTGGAGGGAATCCCTTTCGAAATTGGAATTACCGTATGGTATGCGTGCTACTTCAAAACTTAACGATACGTTTTTTGGTAATGGATATTTCTTGAAATTTATTACCAAAAACTTTTCAAATACCTTAGTTTTGGCAACTGAATTCAAAAAAATATACTGTGACGAGCTTACTCAGGTTATTTTCCCTGAAGTAGTGGCGGCAATCGAGACCCAACTTCGTGAAAAGCTACCCCAACACGCAGAAGCCTTTTACCTCGCACATAGACCGTAACATGATTTCAACCGAAGCACTTATTGAGGCCTATCCCAACCTTTATAAAATTGATAGAGAACTGCATCGATTGGTCCAAAGGATCGAGATGCTGGACTACATCAACCCCATCAATATTGAACAGGAAAAGCGCAATTTCTTTGCTTCCAAGTACAATGTAAACCCCAACTTCAAGTATCGGAAAATCGATTTCAATGCGCATAAGCTCCAACAAGCTTTGTTTTCGCAGGATATTGATAGTATCAGGGATGAAGACACCCGCAAGTTTTACCGCGAGGTCATCTACGATTATTCGGGGCTCATTCAGTGTATTGAGACCATTGGAAAGGGGGAGAAATTCTATTTTAATGTGTTGAAATCGTTTGGGACACCTACCGATAAAGATGTTGAAAACGCCCGTTTCATTCTGCATTTTAAGGATGAGCCCTTCAATCAGGAACTATTTCCTGTATTCAATGCCGATGAAGCGCTGCAGTACTTTCAGGAATTCTCGAAGCGTTTTGAGTTTACGTACCAAGTGAAAATGTCGAATAAAATTTCGGCAGCGGCCATGGTGCAAAACAATACCCAAACCCTGTTCTTGAAAAAAAACCACCGGTTCAGTGCCAACCAGTTGAAGGTGCTAGCCAACCACGAAATTGGGGTGCACATGGTTACTACTTTTAACGGGATCGTTCAGCCCTTAAAGGTTTTTCATAACGGTTTTCCCAAAAATGTGGAAACCCAGGAGGGGTTGGCCGTTTTCAGCGAGTACATGAGCGGATGTTTGACACTATATCGTCTCAAGGAACTTTCGTACAGGGTGATTGCCGCCGACAGTTTGCGCAAGGGATTTAATTTTTGCGATACCTTCGACCTGCTTCACAACCAGTACAAGTTAAACAGGGAGGAGTCTTACAACATTTGCCTGAGGGCGCATCGCGGAGGTGGATTTACCAAAGATTATACCTATCTTACAGGGTTGAAGAAAGTGTACACCTACTACAAAAAGAAAAAAGACCTGAATGTATTGCTTTCCGGAAAAGTGAATATTGGCAATGCAGACCTTATCACTACATGGAAAGAAAAAGGGTGGATCGCAGAAAATCCGTACCATAACTTTGCTTTCGAAGTCTGTAACAATGAAAGCCGGACCATTGACTTTATTTTGGAGAATTTAAAGTAATTATAAAAATTTCTCCTTCAATTCCTGTGTTGGGATCATGCAGCTTTCCCTTTTTCCGTACCATTTATAGCGGTTACGGGCAATATAGTCGTATACCCAGTTTCTGAGAAATGGCGGAATAATGATAAGCCCGAAGAGCAGGGGATACCCTCCGGAAAGGAACTTGGCAATGCGCAAAGCCGCTCCCGATTTTGCATAAGCCTTGTCATGGTCTATCAAAATAATGGAGTCGGTTTTGGAGGTGTCGATCCCATGCATGGTTACTAGTTTTTGTCCCGAATCACTTTGCAGCGCTGCAAACTTAAAGCGGTTTTTCGGGTCGCGTTTGATGATGAAGGTCACCGAGCTGTTGCATAGGTTGCATACCCCGTCAAACAATACAATTTTCTTTTTATTGGCTCCTTGGCTCATACTTTTTCCAATTGCGATAGACTTACATCTGCGGTAAACATCCCATAATTTACAATGGCTTTTTGTTTTTCGATGGAATCGATGGTGCCGATGGCATGCCCATCAATCATACGAACCCGATCGCCAATCTTCAGCACTACTTTTGGTTTGGGGGGCAACTTGGCCGCTTCTTCCTTTTCTTTTTGTTTCCGTTTGCGGATGCCAGCAACCTTACGTGCTACTTCTTTTTCGATTTGTTGGGTGTTCACCTTTTTGGCTTTTTGTTGGGTGGCGGTCATCTTTTTGCGTTTCGCGTTTTCTTGAAGCACCATCTTAAAGAGCTCATCCATTAAGTCTTTTTTCTTTTTATTGTTTAAAAACACCGCGGCCAAACTATCAATTTTCTTTCCCAAAGCAATCCACTTTTGATGGGTGTCGTACAGTTCCTGATAACTTTCCAACTTCTGTTGGATCCGGACATTGGTTTCCTCCAATTGCTTGGTCTCTTCGCGTGTTTTTTGCTCTTCGTTTTTTAAGGATTGTGCTGTTTTTCGTAATTCCGAACGCTCTTTTTGCAGGTTCGCAATGGTTTTATCGAACCGAACTTTTCCCCGCTCAATCTTTTTCTTGGCTTTGTTGATAAGGCTGTAGGGGATGCCGTTCTTTTGTGCCACTTCGAAGGTAAAGGAACTTCCTGCTTCGCCCAAATGCAATTGGTAAAGGGGTTCCAAACTTTTACTGTCAAATTGCATGTTGGCATTTTGTGCAAAGGGCAGTTCGTTGGCCAACAGCTTTAAATTGGTGTAGTGGGTGGTAATAATGCCAAAGGCTTCCCTTTCGTAAAAAACCTCCAAAAAAGTTTCGGCCAAGGCACCCCCCAATTCGGGATCGCTTCCAGTTCCGAACTCATCGATCAGAAAAAGTGTTCGGTCGTTGCACTTCTTCAAAAATTGCTGCATTTGCTTCAACCGGTAGCTGTAAGTGCTTAAATGATTTTCAATGGATTGGTTGTCGCCAATATCGCTCAATATGCGGTCAAAGAGGCAAAATTCACTAAATGGATCTGCCGGAACCAAAAGCCCGCTTTGAAACATCAGTTGCAGCAGTCCAACGGTCTTCAACGTAATACTCTTTCCTCCGGCATTGGGCCCAGAAATTACTACAATACGGTTTTGTGGGTGCAACTCGATGGTTTGCGGAACTGTTTTTTTTCGCTGCTTTTTGTTGGAAAGCAATAACAAGGGGTGAAACGCATGTTTCAAGAACAGCCTTCGCTCCTTGGACACAATGGGAAGCGTACCATCCACTTCAATGGCGAATTTGGCTTTGGCATGCCACACATCCACTTGCACCAAGTATTCCTGATACTGCCTCAAAAGGGGAGAAAAGGGACGCACTTGCTCGGTGAGGCCTTTGAGGATTCGTTTGATCTCTTCATCTTCCTCATAAAGCAAGTGGCTTAGTTCGTTGACATAAGACAGTGTTTCTTGTGGCTCGATGTACACAATACTGCCTGTTTTGGATTGCCCCAGCACAGCACCTTTTACCTTTTTTCGGTGCATGGCCTTCACCGCCAATACCCTTCTGTTTTCCATGATGGATTCCCGAATTTCATCCAGGTAGTCGGCCTGTGCATATTGGCTCAACGCCCTGCCGAAGGAGGCATTGATTTGCCCTTTGATGTGCAACAACGCTTTTCGTAATTGTTGCAAGGCAGGGGAGGCGTCGTCCCTAATTTGGCCATACTTGTCTATAATTTTATGAATGGCTTCCGAAATTTGCGCGGTGTATTGTACCTGCAAAGCATAGGCCTGTAGGTATTGGTAAAACAGGGCGTTTTTTTTGAAGAAAAGCAATACTTCCTTGGTAGTTTCCGTAACCGTTAGGATACGTCGGAAGCCTCCAATTTCCAACACACTTCGTTCAATTTCCAGAAGGTGTAATTCTTTGGAAATAGCTTCAAAACCATGATTGGGGATTCGGTTTTCGTTATGAAAGGAAGCAGTGAATTCTTTGGTCCGATAAAGCTCGGGCAGCAATAATGCTTCCGTAAAAATCGGGGTAATTTTGGATACTGCTTCTCTGCCCAGATCAGTAATGCAATGTCCGGAAACGCATTCCAATACTCTTGGAAATTCAAGGTCTTTTAAGGTATTTTGATGGATCTTTCCCAAAAGAGGGATTTGTTTTATTTTAGTATTTTGAAGCACAAAAATACAAAGAATGACGGTAACGATGGAGCCTTCGTGGCACGAACAATTGCAGGAAGAGTTTTCCAAACCCTATTTCCAAAACTTGGTGGATTTTGTAAAGTCTGAATACCAAAAACATAGCTGTTACCCTCCTGGGAAAAAAATATTTTCGGCATTCGATCATACCCCATTTAATGAAGTGAAGGTAGTCATCATTGGGCAAGACCCATATCATGGCCCTGGGCAGGCGCATGGCTTGTGTTTTTCGGTTCCTGAAGGCGTGCCTCAACCGCCTTCCTTGCTCAATATTTTTCAGGAACTGTGCAACGATTTAGGGATTCCAATTCCCAAAAGTGGAAATTTAGAACGTTGGGCCGATCAGGGAATCCTTTTGCTCAATGCGACACTTACGGTAAGGGCCCATCAGGCCGGGAGCCACCAGAACAAGGGTTGGGAGTTATTTACCGATGCCGCAATCGCCAAACTTTCCAGCGAACGGGAAGGCCTGATTTTTTTACTTTGGGGGGGCTATGCAAAACGTAAGGGCGATAAAATTGACCGAAGCAAACATTTAGTGCTTAGCAGTGGCCATCCTTCACCTTTAAGCGCCAATCGTGGCTTGTGGTTTGGCAACAAACATTTCAGTAAAATCAATGCTTATTTGCATGAGCAAGGAGCGAAGGAAATTGTATGGTAGTATTCGGAAGGGTTATTCTTCTTCAGGAAATTCAGCTTCAGTAGTATCGTTGCAACTGAATTGCAATAGCAGGTAATTTGTAACCAGTAGTGCCCCCAAGACTATTAAAAACGTTACCATAAACTTAATCAATTACATTCTTAAGATGCTTGCGAAACACTAGGGTTGCGTTTTTATTAAAAAAAATGTAAAATTTCTGAAGGATCCTTCGGGGCTTCAATCAAATCCAGTGCTTTCAATGTGTTTTGAATTCGAGCTACCTCTACATTCGAAAGCTGTTCCTGGCTCCATTGGGTTATGGACAACCACTTCCGAACATCTTCCAACTGTTGTCCGTACCGATTTGCCAACATTTGGTCGATAGACGGAATGTTTTTGAATTCAATAGTGGTGGTATTGATGATTTCCAAAATGGTTTTAACGGATGCGGTATCCAATTTCAATACTTCTTCCCTTACGGCAATCACAAAACAGGGCCAGGGGGTAGGACATTCTCCCACCAAGCGGAAAACCCCTTGATCCACAAAAGGCTTGGTGGTAAATTTTTCCCACATAAAGTAGTCGCCCCTACCTGCTGGCAAGCCTTCAATTGCCCCTTGGAGGTTTTGGATTACTTCAAATTGAAGGTCTTTTTCAAGGTCCCAGCCCAGTTGCTGCGCATTGATGTAGGCCATGAGGTGCGAACCACTCCCAAACCGACTGATGGCTGCTTTTGTCCCTTTCAATGCTTCGAGTGTTTCGAAGGGAGCATTTTTTGCCACATGGATGCCCCATACGAGCGGGGATTTTACGTACCCCTGCACTATTTTGGAGGGATTTCCATTCACAATGTCACGAACGATGCCCTCTGTAAGGATTACGGCCATATCGATTTCCCGTTCCCTAAGGGCTTTGTTCATTTGTCCAGTCCCACCGTGGTAATCCTTCCATCGGAGGTTAATACCCTGTTCTTGGTACTCTTTATTGCGCAAAGTAAGGTACCAGGGAAGATTGAAATGTTCGGGGACACCACCTATTTGAATTGTTTTCATGACCCTAAAATACCTAACGTAAGTTCGATCAGTTTTTGTACTGCTTTTTCGGGATTGCTGCTGAAGGTGCCATTGGCACGATTGGCCAATATGGCATTTAGAGATAGCGCTTGGTGCCCCAAGAGTTTGGACATGCCATATATGGCTGCGGTCTCCATTTCCAAATTGGTAATCTTTTTTCCTTGGTATCGAAATGAAGCAATCTTTTCATTTAAATGCGCGTCGTACAACGGCATGCGCAATACCCTTCCTTGGGGTCCGTAAAAACCCACATTGGTGGTGGTAATGCCCTTTAGGAACGCTTCCGAAGCAAATTTTGAGAGCAACCCCGCATCGGCTGTAATGGCATAGGGTTTGGCATTGTTGGGGTTCCATTGGGTGTGGGCAATAAACGCTTCGGAAAAGTCGCGTTCAAAAATAGATTCAGTGTTTCCATAAAAATGCAACAAGTTGTCAAAGCCAATTCCCATGGTACTCGCTACAACACTATCGACTGGGATTTCGGGTTGCAGGGCCCCGGAAGTGCCAACACGAACAATCTGAAGGGAAGTTCTGTTTTTGTTGATGGTACGAGTGGCAAAATCGATATTGACCAAAGCGTCCAATTCGTTCAGCACAATGTCAATGTTATCGGGCCCTATCCCGGTAGAAATAACAGTAAATCGCTTGCCGCAAAACGTTCCTGTATGGGTTTTGAACTCCCGGTGTTGGGCGCGCACTTCGATGGAGTCAAAAAGGCACGAAACCAGTTCCACTCGATCCGGATCGCCCACGGTAATGACGGTGCTGGCCACTTCCCCAGGTTTTAAATGCAAATGGTAAATACTGCCATTGGGATTCAAAATCAATTCCGATGCTGCAATGCTCATCCGCCTACTCGTTTGGTTTTAAAACCCTTCTCCTGAAGGAATTTCATGATTTGATCCCTGTAATCGCCTTGTATGATGATTTGTTCATTTTTGAAGCTACCGCCTACACTCAACAACTGTTTCAGTTCCTTGGCCAATTGTTTGAAATCACTATCGGCCCCCTGATAGCCTTCAATAATGGTTATGGGTTTACCTTTTCTTTTTTCGTATTTGCACAGCAAGGGTGCTTCCTGCAACCAAACAGTAGGTTTTTCAATATTCGCTGTAGGTTCCTCGCTTGGAACGTGATCGGGAAACAGCTTTTTTAATTGCTCCTGTAAGTCCAAGGTTATTTTTTTATCAATCCAATTTCTACCAACCGCTGATTCAGGAATTCGCCGGCAGTGATATCTTCATAGGCCTTTGGGTGTTCCGCATCGATACATTCCTCCAGGCAATTAAGTTTCATATCGCTTCGGGGATGCATGAAAAAAGGGATGGAATACCTGGGCATATGCCATTGTTCCCTTGGCGGATTCACCACGCGGTGGATGGTAGACCGCAACTTGTTGTTGGTATGGCGTTCCAGCATATCACCAACGTTGATGACCAATTCGTCCTCATTGGGTAGGGCATCTATCCATTCCCCATCCTTGCGTAATACCTGCAACCCCCCTGTGGAGGCACCCATCAAAAGGGTAATAAGGTTGATATCCCCGTGGGCCCCTGCCCGAACAGCTCCTTTGGGCTCCTCGGTAATGGGCGGGTAGTGGATGGGACGTAAGATACTATTGCCGTTGGATACCCAATGGTCAAAATAGGTTTCTTCCAATCCAATATACAGCGCTAAGGCTCGTAGTACATAAATGGCCGTTTTTTCCAACATACGGTAGGCCTGCATCCCGGTTTCATTAAAATGGGGGAGTTCGCGCACAGCGACATTGGCCGGGTAGGATTCGGGCAAGTTAGCATCCAGGTCGGGTTCTTGTCCAAAATGCCAAAATTCCTTCAAATCGCCTTCCTTTTTTCCTTTTGCATGTTCCTTGCCAAAGGAAACATAGCCACGTTGGCCACCGAGCCCCTCAATTTCGTATTGTTTTTTTACGGAAACAGGCAAATCGAAAAAAGCCTTGACTTCCTTGTACAATTGCGCTACCAATTGGTCGCTCAAAAAATGGTGCTTCAAGGAAACGAAGCCGATGTCTTCATAGGCACTTCCTATTTCCTGTACAAATTTTGCCTTGCGTTTTGGGTCGTCCGAAAGGAAATCGGCTAAATCGACACTGGGAATGTTGTTCATGGGAATTCAATTTTCAACGTACAAATATACCAATAATCACTAGCAATTCCGAAGGAAAAAAAGATGAAAAACACTTAAAGGCTGCTAATAAATTTTCTACTTTTGATACCGTAAATACCGTGTATGAATTCCAATACCCTTCCGCACACTCCCTATGCCTTTAATCGCGACGGCATGGAAGATTCCTTGTTGTTGACCCTTTACGAACGCATGTTGAAACCGCGTCTCATCGAGGAAAAAATGCTCATCCTTTTAAGGCAGGGCAAAATTTCCAAGTGGTTCAGTGGCATTGGACAAGAAGCCATTTCGGTAGGGGTGGCCTCCGTATTAGAAGAGGACGAATATATTTTGCCCATGCACCGCAATTTGGGCATTTTTACGTGTAGGAACATTCCTTTGTATCGGCTATTCTCACAATGGCAAGGAAAGGCCAACGGATTTACCAAAGGGCGGGACCGCAGTTTTCACTTCGGGACCCAAGCGTACCATATTGTGGGGATGATTTCCCACTTGGGCCCCCAATTTGGGGTGGCCGACGGAATTGCACTGGGAAACCTTTTGAAAAAGAATGGAAAACTTTGTGCGGTATTTACCGGGGAAGGGGGCACCAGCGAGGGGGACATCCACGAAGCGTTGAATGTCGCCTCTGTTTGGGACCTTCCGGTACTGTTCTGCATAGAGAACAATGGCTATGGCCTTTCTACGCCCACTTCAGAACAATACCGATGCCAGGATTTGGCCGATCGCGCCAAGGGCTATGGCATGGAATCGCACATTTTGGAAGGAAACAATATTTTGGAAGTGTATTCGAAATTGAAGGCCATAACCGAAAGTATGCGGGAAAACCCACGCCCTGTGATGGTAGAGTTCAAAACCTTTCGGATGCGCGGACACGAGGAAGCCAGCGGCACCAAATATGTTCCTCAGGAATTGATGGATGCATGGGCTGTGAAAGACCCCTTGGAAACGTATGCGGCGTACCTCCGTGAATTGGGCGTTTTGAATGAAGTTATGGAAGTGGAACTCAAGGAGTCCATCCTCAAGGAAATCAATGAAAATTTGGATAGGGCTTTCGAAGAACCCAAAATAGAAGCTAATGAAACTGTTGAATTAGATGATGTATTTCAAAATACAGTGGTTCAACAGGTTGAAAAAAATTCAATAACTCAGGAACTGCGGTTGGTCGATGCCATTTCCGAAGGTTTAAAACAATCCATGGAACGTTACCCCAACTTGGTCCTGATGGGGCAGGACATTGCCGAATACGGAGGGGTCTTTAAAATTACCGAAGGTTTCGTGGAGCAATTTGGCAAAGACCGTGTTCGGAATACCCCCATCTGCGAATCTGCCATTGTTTCAGCAGCCATGGGATTGTCCATCAACGGATTTAAAAGTGTGGTCGAAATGCAATTCGCCGATTTTGTGACTTCAGGTTTTAATCCAATTGTTAATTATTTAGCCAAATCCCAATACCGTTGGAACCAAAACGCCGATGTGGTCATACGGATGCCCTGTGGCGCAGGAGTAGGAGCGGGCCCATTCCATAGCCAGACTAACGAGGCCTGGTTTACACACACGCCTGGATTAAAAGTGGTCTATCCGGCTTTTCCCGAGGACGCCAAAGGATTGCTGGCCACAGCCATTGCCGACCCCAACCCGGTACTGTTTTTTGAGCATAAAGCCCTTTACAGGAGTGTTCGTGGGGAAGTCCCCACCGAGTATTACACCCTGCCGTTAGGAAAGGCCCATGTGCTTCTGGAGGGGAAAGAAGTAACGGTCATTACCTACGGAGCTGGGGTGCATTGGGCGTTGGAAGCACTTCAGGAAACCAATACCTCGGCCGATTTGATCGATTTAAGATCTCTGGCGCCATTGGACACGGAAACCATCTACCAATCGGTTAAAAAAACCGGAAAGGCCATCATCCTTCAAGAGGACTCCCTCTTTGGGGGTATTGCCTCCGATATCTCGGCCCTGATCGTTGAAAATTGCTTCGAGTATTTGGATGCCCCAGTGAAGCGGGTAGCCAGTTTGGAAACACCCGTCCCGTTTGCTTCGGCCCTGGAAGCACAGTACCTCGCGAAGACCCGTTTCAAGGAACAATTGGACCAATTGCTGTCTTATTGATTTGTTAACACTTTCCGTTAAACTTGTTTTAAATACTTGACCCATAATGCTTCGGATTCCTAATTTAGCTTCCATCAACTAGGCTAGCCATTATCAATTCAAGCATCATTTAGTCATGGCCCAGCATCAAGCAAATGTATTTTGTTGTATCTTTAGTTATGATTAATTCCTAAGAAAACTTCTAACCTCAAAAAACACTTCATTATGAAAAAACTCGTTGCATTAACCATCCTTTCGGTATTGGTGCTCTCTTGTGGTACCCCGAAAACCGTTCAGGAATCAAGAAAAGTACTGAAAGGCTATTGGTCGCTGGACAATATTACCTACAGCGAAAAGGGGACCTTTAACGTAAAATTGCTGAACGACACGTCCAAGGAATGTTTTGAAGGCACAACTTGGCGTTTCATTCCCAACAATCACACGGGAATATATACTGTAGACAATCCCAATTGCCCCAGTGGGGACCGAAATTTTATTTTCGACATTCAGGAAATGAACCCCGAATCGGGTCTTTACGACTTTTTGTTGAAACCGACTGACGAAAAAAGAAAATCGGAAAACAATGTGGGCTTCCGTCTGCGATTGGCTCAACTTACCGACAATTCCATGCGATGGGAGCAAACCGTTTCCTTGGATGGAAAACCATTTACCATAACCATGAATTTCTCTAAAATAAACGAATAAGTATGAAAACGATCATTCAAAGATTGGGCATCGTTGCCCTAGCCTGTGTCCTCACCATAGCATTTACCAATTGTGAGGCTACCAAAAACGCAAACAACACCCAAAAAGGCGCGGTCATTGGGGCTGCTGGTGGAGCCATCCTTGGTGCCATTATTGGAAACAATGCCGGAAAAGGAGGCAATGGCGAGATAGGAGCGGTCATTGGCGGGGTAGTCGGCGGTGCTGCTGGTGCCATTATTGGAAACAAGATGGACAAGCAAGCCCGAAAAATTGAAGAGGAAATCCCAGGAGCCGAAGTAGAGCGTGTTGACGATGGTATCGTGATTACCTTCGACGGTGAAAATAACGGGGTCTATTTTGATACCAACAAGTACAACATCAATGAGGCCTCCAAGGTGACCTTAGATAAATTGGCTGCCATCTTGGTCGAGTATCCCGATACCGATGTATTGGTTGTAGGGCATACCGACAGTGTTGGTTCCGATGAATACAACATGACCCTTTCCAAAAACAGGGCCATGTCGGTAACCAATTACTTTACGGGCACCAAAGGGCTCAGTGCCGGTAGGTTTACCACCAATTGGTTTGGGGAAACAAGTCCTATTGCTACCAACGATACCCCCGAGGGACGTGCCCAAAACCGTAGGGTAAACATTGTAATCGTACCCAACGAGAAGATGAAACAAGATGCCAAGAAAGAAGCTGGTGAAAACTAAGCTTCCCACCATACTTTTGAAGGCCGGAACTATTGTTCCGGCTTTTTTTATGCAAAATTTGAAGGGGTGTTTTTGTGAACAGGCAGGGCTTTGTATCTTTAAACCCGTTAACAAAATTGAACCATGGCCGATTTATTTACCCTCGAAAACCTTGTCTCTTTGTTACTGCTCATCCTCCTACAGGCAGTATTGGGCCTTGACAACCTTTTGTACATTTCCATCGAATCGAAACGAGCACCCGAAGCCGAACAAAAGAAGGTCCGTACCTGGGGCATTGGCCTGGCCATCATTCTTAGGATTGCCCTCCTGTTTGTATTGGTGCAACTCATCAACCTTTTTAAGGAGCCCTGGTGGGTCATTGAGTCCAATTCGGTATTTGATGGTTCCTTCAACTTGCACAGCATCATCATCCTCATCGGCGGTATCTTCATTATGTATACGGCCATGAAGGAAATCTGGCACATGATGAACCTTAATGCGGATGAAAAAACAGAACACAAAAAATCTTCCGTCACCACCATCATTATTTCCATAGTACTCATGAACCTGGTCTTTTCCTTCGATTCCATCCTAGGCGCCATTGCCCTTACCGATAATTTTATTGTGATGGCCACGGCCATCGTTATTGGCGGCTTGTTGATGATTTGGCTCTCTGGCCACGTTACAGAGTTCCTGAAGAAAAACCGCATGTACGAAGTCTTGGGGCTGTTCATTCTGCTTATTGTCGGTGTCATGCTATTGTCTGAAGGTGCCCACTTGGCTCACATGCATATATTCAACAACGCCATTACCGCAATGAGCAAAAGCACGTTTTACTTTGTCATTGTGGTGCTGATCCTCATCGATATTGTGCAAAGTCGCTATCAGAAGAAAATCAACCGCGGATTGGATTGATTGAACCTGAGGGCCTCAGAGAAGGAGGCTTAAAAGCCAAACCGATGCAAAACCGGTCAGGGCCAAAATAGTCGTCATGACCGTCCAACTTCGGAAGGTTTGTTTTTCGGTGAGTCCCAAGTATTTGCTGACCAACCAAAAACCGCTATCGTTCACATGGGACAGGATGGAGGCGCCCGCAGCAATGGCGATGACCAACAACGCTTTATCTAGGGAGCTCACTCCAGATACCAACAAGGGTGCCGTAACCCCTGCTGCCGTAATCATGGCTACGGTGGCACTTCCTTGAAGAATTCGTACCAATGCAGCTACCACAAATGCAAATACCAAAGTGCTCAATCCCATGGCTGCAAAAGCGTCTGCCAATTGATTGCCGGCACCTGTTTCAATCAAAACTTGTTTGAACACCCCGCCAGCACCAGTCAGCAATATGATGACTCCTGCGGGCGCTAACGATTTGGTACTGATTTTCAAAAGGGCTTCCTTGGACGTTTTTCGCCGAATACCCAAGACATACCAAGCAATTAGGTTGGCCAAAATCAAGGCCGTAAACGGATGTCCTATCATGCCCATCCAATCCCTAAAGCCTACAGTAGTCCAATTTTTTGCCACAAGGGAATTTAGCAGGGTATTGCATACAATAAGGAAAATGGGCAGGGCAATGATGGCCAGGATGGTAAGCACATGGGGCAACATTCCTTTATCCGGAGTTTCTTCTTCGTCGATACGCTCTGGGGCTTCCACATAAATCTGCTTAGCAATGTATTTCCCAAAAAGAGGCCCGCTAACAATGGCCGTGGGAATGCCCACGATAAACCCTACCACAATGACCCACCCCAAATCCGCTTTTAGGATATCGGCCACCGCCACGGGGCCGGGGGTCGGCGGAATGAAGGCATGGGTAATCGCTAGTCCTGCCAATAGGGGGATTCCGTAAAGTAAGATGGACTTTTTTGATTTTCGCTGAAGGGAATACACCAAGGGAACCAAAATAATGAAAGCCACATCGAAGAATACGGGGATGGCAATGATAAATCCCGTAAGCATCAACGCCCAGGAAACTCCCTTACCATGGGTTGCTTTCAACAGCAAACCAGCAACCGCTTCAGCACCTCCGGAATGTTCCAAAATGGCTCCAAATAGGGCACCTAGACCCACCACCACGGCCACGAAGCCCAGCGTACCACCCATCCCGTTTTTGATGGCATCCATGATGTCCAAGGGAGGCATCCCTGCCAAGAGCCCAACCACAATGCTCCCAATCAATAAGGCCATGAAGGCTTGGATCCTAAAATAAAGGATGAGGAACAGGATGACGGCCACCCCGGCGGCTATGGCTCCCAATAAACTAAGCTCCATGGTCTTTCCAATTAGTGGTGAACTGTTGGTCCAAAGGACGGTCTGTACGCTGGTACGTATGCGCCCCGAAGGCATCCCGCAACGCCTGTATGAGGTTGGCAGGGGAGTTTATGGTTGTGAGCCCCCCACTGTGATTCCAAGCAGCGCTGAAACAAGGTAGGGCCGTTTGCTGCGTTAGCCCCCATTGCAGTGCTTCCTGAAGCGCCTCCAGTCCTTCTGGGAGTTGCGCCAAGACCCACTCAAGTTCCCAAAGTGATGCATGTTGCGAAAGTTGCTGCTGGAGCTGTTGTACCAATTTCGATTGAATGATGCAGCCCACCGACCAGACTCTTAGGACTTCCGACAACTGAACGTTCCAGTTTTCTTTTTGGGATTGAATTTGAATGAGTTCCAATCCTTGTAAATGATTTACCAAGCGGGCCCATTGATAGGCCTTTAACAAGGTCTCCGGAGCAATTTGTTTTACCGTTTTAGGGACTGGACGGAGCTTTGCCCAAACCTCACGAGTTCCTTGTGCTCCCGACAAATGCCTCGCAAGGACAGCTTCCACCATCATGGAAGCAGGCACACCACTTTCAAGGGCCGCAATACTGGACCATACGCCAGTACCTTTACTAGAGGCCACATCCAGCACCTTGTCCAACACATAGGAACCCCCCTCCTTTTTACTGAATATTTCTGCTGTGAGCCCCAATAGGAAACTCTGGGCTTCACCTTCCTGCCATTGTTGGAAAAGTGTTCTGATATCCTCGTACGAAATCAAACCGCGCAACAAGGCATAGAGTTCTGCCAACAATTGCATTTCTCCATATTCGATACCGTTATGCACGGTCTTAATGAAATGCCCAGCTCCATCAGGCCCCAATAACGCCGCACAGGGTTTTGCATTTGGTTCCTTCGCGGCCATTGCCTCCAAGAGGTGACTCACCTTTTTATAGGCTGTTTCCGAACCTCCTGCCATCATGGAAGGTCCTTTTAAGGCACCTTCTTCACCTCCGGAGACACCCACCCCTAAATAGTCGATGCTATGGGATGCAAGGTTTTGCATTCTCCGTTGGGTTTCGCGGTAATGGGAATTTCCCCCATCCATCACCACATCGCCGGGGGCGAGTAGGGGGGTGAGGGTTTCCAAAACGGCATCTATGGCTGTGCCTGCAGGAATCATCAAAAGGATCCTACGGGGCTGACTTAAGGAATTTACAAACCCTTCCCATTCGTCAAAACCCAAAACCCTTTCGGGCGGAACTTCTTTCAAAAAATTTGGGAGGATGTGTGCTTCTTTGGGATCGGAACGGTTGTACACCGAAACCTTAAAGCCCTTGTTCAGGGCGTTTTTGGCCAAGCTGCGTCCCATGACACCCATTCCAACAATTCCAAGGTCCGATTGCATGGTCCCTAATTTCGCAATAATTTCAGAAACCATTTGCTCTGGACGGTTTGAAATGGAAACATTTAGGGCATAGGAGGGAGGTTCAAGGGTGTCCAGTTGGGACTGCAACATTTCCGGTTTCATGAAATGATCCCGCGCCTCCATGCGCTGAAGGAGGGTCTCCATGCTCCCTTCCAAATACACCCAATGGATGGATAGGTTTTTGGAAAGGAGTTGCCGATAGGATTCCTTTAGGGCCGAACAGGCCAGTACACCTCCTTGTTCCCACTGTTGCATCCTTTGGTTTAAGGTTTCCAACCAGGGCCAACGGTCTTCATCCATAAGGGGAGTGCCGTTTTTCATTTTGGCGATGTTCGCAGGAGGGTGGTAGGCATCCGCATCTTCAAAGGGCAGCTCCAACAGTGCCGCTAGGCGTTTCCCGATGGTGGTCTTTCCCGAACCGCTCACGCCCATCACCACGATAGTTCGATGCCTATTTTGGGGTTCCAAAAAAAGTGGATTTTACACCATGGACCCCTGGCTTAACTTCAAATACGGAACCTGCCAGCGGAAACGCTTCCAGTTCGGCTTCCGACATGTCCACTCGTGCCGAAGTAATGTAGAGGATGTCCAAATTGGGGCCTCCAAACGCACAGCTGCTTACGTTGTGTGCCGGGACTTCGATCTTTTGCAGGATTTCCCCGGTTTTGGGATCGAACCGTACTACGGCATTGCCATTCCAAAGGGCTACCCATAGCATGTCGTCGGCATCGATGGTCATGCCATCGGGAAACCCCAATTCCACAGGAACCTCCACTGCCACCCGTTCGTTGGAGAGGGTTGCATTCCAGGGGTCAAAATCATAGGCGCGAATCTTCCCCGTGGGCGTATCGGTATAATACATGGTGCGACCGTCCTTGGTCCACACAATCCCATTGGAAATGGTAATGCTGTCCAACATTGCGGTGGCCACTCCTTGCGGGGTGACTTTATACAGCTTTGCTACGGGATTCTTTTCGGCGAGGTCCATAGAGCCTACCCAGAGGTTGCCCGCAGGATCGCACTTACCGTCATTGAACCGATTGCCAGGCTGGTCTGCCTCTAACGGGGTGAGTTGGTTCAGGGAGCCGTTTTTGGTGTTCTGAAGGTAGATGCCATCCTCCAGCGCCACCACTGCGGTACTATCGGTTTGTGGTACTACGGTACCGATACGACTGGGCAGGTTAAAAGTTTGGATGTTTTTGGAAAGAGGGTCGAGGAGGTGCAATTGTTTTCCCAAGATGTCGATCCAGTACAACTGTTGGGTCTTGTAGTTCCAAAAGGCGCCTTCCCCCAATTCGGCTTTGGCTTCAAAGGCTACGGTTACGGAGGGGGTGTCGGGCATTTCGGTGGGGGTTTCAACTTCAGGTTTGGTTTCCGCATTTTTACAGCCAAGCATCGACCAAAGGATCAAAAGGGTGATTGAAAGGTACTTACGCATCGTAAAGGATGTTAAATTTGTGTTGGTTGGGTCGTTCTTTTAAAAAAAGAATTTAAATTTAGTTGATTCAAACGTATTTGTGAAATAAAATTCCAGCTTATGACACAAACTTCCTCCCGTAAGAAACACGCCGATTTTCAAAGCAATTATCGACGTTCCCTAAACTTCAACCGTTTGGTGGATAAAGATGCGTTTGTGTTGAACGAACAGGGCGAACTGGTGATGCGTTCTTCCAGTCAAACCCCTGATTCGGAAACCTAAACTACGCGAAAGGGTCAATCTCCCTGCAGGGGGTGAGGTTTATACGTTAGTCGTCAAGACGAACCCCCTGTCCCTTTCGTCGCGCAGCATTTTTGCTGTAGCGCAACAATCCTACAGAGAGTACTCCACAGACCATAAACCCTAAAAACACTGGGTAGACACTGTGTAGGATGTACCTCCCAATAAACGTACTGATGGGGATGGCCATCAGGGTCGCAATCAAGCCCGTAATCGCCGCTGCCATCCCTGCAATATGCCCCATGGGTTCCATGGCCAAGGCCCGGAGGTTCCCAAACAGAAAGCCAATGCAAAAAAACTGCACGGCAAAGAACACCATCAATACAGCGATGGGTGGATTGGGTTGTCCGAAAAAGAGTAGGAGGTAGAGGGCCGAGGTCCCCAAGAAGCCATACATGGCGGTAGTGACCATGCGTTGCATCCCATAGCGCAACACCAAGGAGCCGTTGGTAAATACCGCCAAGCCAATAGCGATGGAAAGTCCCGCAAAGATGAGGGGAAATTCTTCCTTTAAGTGGTATTGTTCCTGAAAGATCTGTTGCGACCCACTCAAGTACACCATAAAGGCCCCAAATACCAAGCCGGAGGTAAAGGTATAGCCCATGGTGGATTTTTCTTTCACCACCTCCTTAAACCCGTTCACGAAGAGTTTGCGGGTGAAGGGAATGCGCTTTTCAGGCACCAGCGTTTCCCGCTGTCGCCTCCAAAACCACAGGCATACGAGTCCGCTGAAGAAGAGCTGCACGTAAAAGATACCCTGCCATTCGTAATGGTCCAAGACCAGTTTCCCTGCGGCGGGCGCTACAATGGGCACCAATAAAAACACCACCGTCACAAACGACAGGATGCGCGCCATGTAATCGCCATGGTAGGTGTCGCGAATGATGGCTATGGAAATGGTGCGCGGAGCCGATAGTCCGATGCCCTGCAAGATGCGTCCCACAATCATCACTTCCAGGCTCTGTGCGAGCACGCATACCAAGCTGGCCAAAAGGAACAGGCCAAAGCCCATATACACGATGGGTTTGCGCCCTAGGGCGTCTGAAATGGGACCAAACACCAAGGGGCCAATACCCAGCCCCAAAAAAATCATGGTGATGATCAATTGGTTGTCGGCCGGATTTTGAGTACCCATGGTAATTCCAATCACGTCCAGGGCAGGGAGGAGGGCATCGATGGCCAAGGCCACCACCGACATTAAGGAGGCCATCATGGCAATGAATTCGATTTGGGAGGTGGTTGGTTTTGGCATTTGGTAAAAGTACACATATTAGCCAGATTGGGGTGTGGATTTTTCACAACTTCGTCCCAAAAATGGTAGGTTGGCAATGCTTTTTTTCGTAAATTGTTTTCCTTATTTCGCAGTAAGCCTTTGTACATGGCAAAACCAATCCTCAAAATAACTTCTATATGAAAGTATTCGATAACAAGCACATTAAAAATGTGGTCTTCGTCGGGGCGCACCATGCTGGTAAAACCACCCTAGCGGAGACCATGCTTTTTGAAGCGGGCCTCATTAACCGTAGGGGCACCGTAGAGCAACAGAACACCGTTTCAGACTACCACGACATCGAACACGAGCGTGGCGCCTCGGTCTTCGCCACCCCCTTGCATACGGAGTGGCGGAACTACAAGATCAACATCATCGACACCCCGGGGCTCGATGATTTTATTGGCGAGATCATTGCGTCCATCCGGGTGGCCGACACCATCGTACAGGTCATCAATGCAGAACACGGTGCCGATATAGGCACCGAAATTATTTGGGACTACGTCAACAAGTACCACAAGCCTACCGTGTTCGTCATCAACAAGATCGATCACGAAAAAGCCAATTTCGACCAGAGCTTGGCCAGTTTGAAACGCTTGGTGGGGAACAATGCGGTACAGATCCAGTATCCCATCATCCTGGACGGTGCCCAATGCATTGTGGACGTCCTGAAGATGAAGTGCTATAAGTTTGGCCCGGAAGGAGGGAAGCCTGAAAAGCTGGCCATCCCGGATAACGAACTGGACCGTGCCAATGCACTGCACAACGAATTGGTGGAAAAAGCCGCCGAAAACGACGAGGAATTGATGGAATTGTACTTCGACAAGGGCACCCTGAACGAAGACGAACTCCGCCAGGGTATCAAACTGGGCATGTTGAACCACGACCTCTTTCCCGTGTTCTGCCTCAGTGCCCTCAAGGACATGGGTTCTGGAAGGCTCATGGGCTTCATTGACAATGTAGCACCCGCAGCCTCCGACCTGAAGCCGGAGCAGAGTGTGGAAGGGAATCTCGTCGAACCCAAAGTAGACGCGCCCACCACACTTTTTGTTTTTAAGACCTTGTACCAACCCAATTTGGGGCAGATGACCTTCTTTAAGGTGAAATCGGGCGAGGTAAAGGCCAACGACAAACTCTACAACAGCCGTACCGGTGAGATGGAGACGCTGAACCAGCTGTTCATCATGGACGGGAAGACCAAGCAACAGGTTGATAAGCTCACGGTAGGGGACATTGGGGCCACCACCAAACTGCGCGATACCGAAACCAACGATACCCTTTTTGAGGGCCAGGGCGGTACCACCATCCGGCCCATCCAATTTCCTCAGGCCCGTTTGGAGAAGGCCGTCTTTGCCGAAACGACCAGCGAAGAGGAAAAACTCAACGAGGTATTGAAGAAACTGCACAGCCAAGATCCCACCTTAACCTTGCGCTACGACAGCGAAACCCATCAAACCATCATTGGGTGCCAAGGCGAACTGCACTTGGCGGTAGTGACCTGGATGCTGGACAAGGTGTACCAGGTGAGTGCCCGGTTCGAATCGCCCAAGATCTCGTACCGCGAAACCATTCAAAAGCCTGCCACGGCCAACTACCGACACAAAAAGCAGTCGGGGGGTGCTGGCCAGTTTGGAGAGGTGCATTTAAAAATAGAACCCTATTACGAAGGTATGGACGAGCCTCAGGGCTTTAGCATCCGTGGAAAAGAGGAGATTACCCTCGATTGGGGCGGCAAGTTGGTGTTTTACAATTGCATCGTGGGCGGGGTGATTGATGCCCGCTATTTGCCCTCCATCATGAAAGGGGTACTGGAAGTGATGGAAAATGGGCCCCTGACCCAATCCTATGCCCGCGACATCCGTGTGATGGTGTACGACGGCAAGATGCACAGTGTCGACTCCAACGACATTTCCTTCAAGATTGCAGGGGCCACGGCCTTTAAGGATGCCTTCAAACAGGCCAATCCCAAGCTGTTGGAGCCGGTGTTTGAGGTGAGCGTGAAAGTACCGGAGCAGATGGTCGGGAACGTGATGACCGAATTGCAGAGCCGTAGGGCCATCATCCAAGGGATTTCCAACGAGGATGCCTATCAGATGCTGAAGGTGATGATCCCCAAGGCCGAACTGAGCGATTTTTCCACCAAGTTGCGCTCGTTGACACAGGGACGGGGCAATTTTACCAGCAAGTTTTCCAGTTACGAGGTGGTGCCACAGCACATCCAAAAGGAGCTGGCAGACAAGCTGCAGGAAGTGGCAATGGATAAATAGGTCCTAGGTTATGGGTAAAGGGTTCTAAGTTCCCAACCCAGCAAGGTCACCCTGAGCCTAGCCTGTCCCAAGCTTGACGAGGGATCGAAGGGCAGAAAAAAATAAATAATAGCAATAAACAATAACAATAAAAAATAAACCATAAAACCATGCAGACAAAAGTGCGATTATTAAGCGATTTAAAGTTCAATTTAGAAACCTGGAGGCGTGAGTTGCGGTTCCATTTTGACGAGATGGATACCTTCCAGGAGAAGTTGGAAGAGATAGCTGCCCACGAGTTTGGGAAGGATGCCCGCAAGAATTTGGAAATGTTCCAGAACCGGATCATGATTGAGAAGGCGGCCATCGCCAAGTTGAAGCACCGTTGCAAGGAAAAATTAAGGGAATTGAACGCCGCACATTACAACGATGCCCCGGTAGATGGGGAGCTTAGAAGCCGCCAAACCGAATTGAAGGGCGACATGCGCACCTACATCAAATTGCATTACGACCTCAAGGAGGAGATGATGGATTTCTTTGCAGAGTACCTGGACGAGTAGCACTCTGTCATTCTGGGCATAGCGACGAATCCCTAAAGGAAAGGCCAACGCGGCAGTCTGGTACCTTCGCTAAAAATGTCCACAGGACATTTTCTTGACGCTCGGTCCAATTCTGAGTGCAGCGAAGAATCTCAGCTCGACAAGCAACCCAATAAACAATGCCAATACAAATAAACAATAAAAAAGTGCCCACGCGGCACTTTTTTACAATGTCATGCTGAGCTTAGCCTGTCCCGAGCTTGACGGAGGGGTCGAAGCACTTCAGCCGGACAAGGAATCTCCAATAAACAATAACAATTCACAATAGAAAATAAGAAAGCGCTCCCAAGGGCACTTTCTTACCACTTGAAATCAATCGTTCTCAAGAGGTCCTTGCTGCTTTTATAGTTCATCAATATTCACTATCTTTAGAAAGTCCCCACCGTGGCTTGTATCATTCCGGCCATCCAATCAACATAAATTTTGCCCAGCTATAAGACGCAGGGTATTTATCTATAAAAGCTAATTAAATACCATGCTTAGATTTGTATCAAAAAAAGATTTCATTCAGTACATTGGTTATCAATATAATCTTCGAAAGAAAACCATTGACATTCCCATTTTTGATGTACTATGGGAGTTGTACCAAATTGGGGACCGCTACCGAAAAGAGAAAAAGACCGCTATAGAAGAGGGGCTTGACGAAAATTACAAGGCCTTGATTGCGTCCATTATGGGCACATCGCAATTTCGTGAATACACGGGGAGGGATACCATTCAAGAACACACCATCGATCATAATGTTTTTACTCGTGTAAAGACCATAACGTATCGATCCAAGGAATCCATGCCCCTAGGGGGGAACATATCAAACATCAACCCGCCAAACATCGATCCCATAAGGAGATTAAACTTTCCGCATACTAGACCACAACCCAATCTCAACAAAGGGCCTATTAATTTTGTGATCTTTTCAGACCACCACATGACTGAAAAGGGCCACCGTCACAATTATTTTGAAAAGAACAAGGAACTCTACATGGAGTTGTTGGATTATTATGCCGATGAGGGTTTTGGGTTGATTGAAAACGGTGATGTAGAGGAATACACCATCTTTGAACCCACCATAAAGATTGCCAATGGATACAATAATCTTATCAATAAACAACCCGATACGTTATTTGAGCACTTGGCGGGAGAGAATGTTGGTTCCATAAATTGGGAACATCTAAGGGTGCAGCGCATCAAAAACAGAAAGGAAATCCTTCCTAGAATTATTGAAGACAATATAGAACTTTACGAGCTAATCGATGATAAATTTGCAAAAAAGGGATCAGACTATTATACAAAGGTTACGGGAAACCACGATCCCTATTTGGCACAAGATCTCATCCTCACATTACCAAAAAATTTTAGAGACAATCTTTGTGACGTGCTAAAAATACATCACAAGCCCATTGGGGGAAGGCAGGAATACTTGAAGTATTTTGTTACCCATGGACATCAATTTGATAGTTCTACCTTGCCACAGCATGCTTTTGCCTTGGGCGAAGTATTTTCCGAAACCCTTGGCTGGACCATTCAAGGGGCGGATCGTATCTGGAATGCCTCTAAAACAGAGCCCTGGAGAAATCCCAACAAACAGGTAGCATTTCGTAACATCCTGGCCACAGCCAAACCCATGTCCAATCCAGATAGTCTATTCAGTGGCTTTGGAATTGGAATCGATATTGCCGCTGAAATTGTTATCGAGATTTTGATGCAGGGCCATGAGATTGCATGGGAATATTTTGATAACTCCAGTAGGATTCAAGCCTTCCAGCAAGAAGTCATGACCGGTGACGAATATTTCAAGGTTCGCCACTTGTCTGAAACGGTGTTGGTAGCAGAGCTGGAAAAATATTATGGTCATACCGATATTCGAGATTGGGCGCACAAACCCAAGCTCATCATTGGGCATACGCATGAGCCTCGATCGCATCCTAAACGACTTACAACTAAAAATGGAACGACTCCCTATTATTTAAATTCTGGATCTGCAGGACGCTTCGAAAACCTTATTTGGGGCATCGAACTCCGAAATGGTGTGGAAAAGGTCGTCTCTTGGACCAGAAGCGGGTCCCAATTAATCCGAAATTCTTGGGAACCAAATAACGAAGGGCAATTAATAAAAAAGGAATATCCGCTCTAGGTACTAATGAAACACATTGCCATTACCGGAACCAACGGAAAGACCAGCACACTCGTATTGGCACACCAACTGCTTAATGCATCTGGAAACAGCGTAGCTTCATTGGGGACCCTAGGTTTAAAAATTGAAGATGTACTAGAAGACGAACCGGTATTAATGGGTGACCGCCCCATGGAAGCATTCTTGGAGGAACTCCATTATTTTCACGATGTGGACGCCTTCTTGTTCGAGGCCTATAGCGTAGCGCTTGCCAATGGCAAGTACGATGGCATTCCCATTGACGTTGCCCTATTGACCAACCTCGATGCCGACCACCTGGATGTCCATAAAAATATAGAGGCTTATCGAGCGGCAAAATACCACCTGTTTCAAAAATTATTGAAACCCAACGGTACGGCCGTTTGCTGGGAAAATGACTCCGCTGCACATATTATAAAAGGGATTTGCGCAGAAAGGGGTTGCCGTTTGGTGTCGTTTGGCACTGACACTTCCGCCACGCTGCGCTTATTGAAATCAACCAAAAGCAAAAAGGGAACCGAGGTTCTATTGCAGTACCATCAGCTTAAGTGCCACGCTACCGTACCCTTTGTGGGTAAGCCATATATCAATAATTGGATGGGCGCTTTGTTGCTTTGTTTGGAACTGGGCCTCCCCATGGAATTCCTTCTAAAAAAATCAGAGACACTAACCCTTCCCAAAGGTAGGGCAGAAGTGGTCGCACAGTGTCAAGGGGGTGCGGTGGTGGTCGATTATGCCAACAACCCGGCCGCCTTGTGTACCACATTAACTTGGGCACGGGAACAGTATCCCGGCACAGTACATTTGGTTTTTGGAGGCAGTGGCAACCACAAAAGCTACCAACGCAAGGAAATGGCTGAAACGGCACAGTTGCTGGCCGATGTAGTATACATTACCGATGACAACCCCCGGGAGGAACCGCCACAAGACATCCGTAAGCAACTAAGTCTCCATTGTCCGAAAGGCTTGGTTGTGGCAGGTCGTAGCCAAGCAATACATAAGGCCATTAAAGCCTTGCAGCCAGGCGATGTATTGCTCATTACGGGCAAGGGACATGAAACCCATCAGGAAATAAACTATACCCTAAAACCCCATAACGATAAAACCGTGGTACAAGCCTACCTGCATAGCATCCAAATGGATAAGGCTATCACACATTACTAACCATTTTTATAAAAGAACCATGCCAACAGACATCATTTTACACGATCGTGAAATCGAATTGCAATCGCATACGATTTCCGTACAACAAAACAACTCGAGTACCAGTGCCTATGCCCGGTTGATGGTCAATGCCCAACAACACAGCGTCAACCTCAGCTTGGGCAACGGCACTACCTTATCAGGAAACCTGTTGCTGGGCAGTACCAAAATTTCACAGACCCATGGAATCATTACCAACAAGGCGGTAAAATGTGCTCAATTGCTCAGCAACAATGCCGAAATAGGGGAACTCAAGGTCTGCAAGGGCGTTACAGAAAACCTCAGTAATGGGAAAGTCCTTGTCTATGGCAAACCCAATAAGGTGGCCATCAAACTGGATGGTGCGCAAGAGCGTGTAGGCATCGGGACCAGCAATCCCGGTTTCAGCCTGCATGTGGAAGGGACCATTGCGGGTAGGGGTCCCTATATGAGCCTTTCGGACGGGCGTTGTAAAACACAAGTACAGCCCATCGGGAATAGTGTACAAACACTGCTGGCTCTGCAGGGCGTCCAATTTCATTGGAAAGACGTTCCGTTGACGGGCCCCAAACCTCCCAAAACCAAACAATGGGGGTTCATTGCCCAGGAAGTGGAAAAGGTATTGCCCGAATTGGTCTCCAAAGACCAGGAAGGGCGCCGTTCTGTAGCCTATGGGGCCCTAGTGCCCTTGTTGGTAGAAGGCATCAAGGAACAGCAACAACAATTAGAACGGTTGGAAGCACGGCTGCAACAACTGGAATCCTTGCTTACAAACCCCAAAAACCATGCGTAGAGTAGCAGTAATAGGCGATTCGGCCATGTGGGGGCAAGGACTGCGGCAGGAACAGAAGTACGCCTTCAAATTGGTGGAGTGGCTTAAGGCCCGCGGGTACGGCTACGAACTGGATCCCAAGGATTTCATTCCGCATTCGGGGGCCATCATTGGCGATCGAAGCCAGGAAGCCTTGAATTCCGAAGGGCTGCCCACGCTTTTGAGTGAAAAGCACCGTAACGGCTATGCCAAATTTTCCCCAGAAGTTCCAACCGATTATCCCAGCATCTACAAGCAAGTAGGGGACCTTCCACATCCGGAAACGGTGGAACTCCTTATCATGAACGGAGGCATGAACGACGTAGGCATGAATACCCCAGTAGAGGAGGAAGGGAGGGATTTCAATATCGTCGTGCACCAAAAAATTAGGGAAGTCGTCAAAACCCGATTGCAACGATTGTTGGAACATGCCCATGCCACCTTTCCAAACGCCCAGATCATGTACATTGGGTATTATCCCGCTTTAGGACCCCAATCACAAATACCTTTGGAATACTACCAACTCATCTTTGGCTCCTCAGTATTGTTGGGTACCATCTTTTCTCCTTTCATCATTGGAGCAGCGGTTGAAAAGGTTGAAACCACCAAAAAGCAAGCCCTGGAACTGTACCAAGCCTTTCACGTACATGCCTGCCAAAAGGTAGCCGAATTTAACAGCGAACACCGGGCAAACGTATTGTTTTGCCACTCGGGTTTTAAACAAGAAAACGCCATTTTTGGGAGGGGAGAACCTCTTGTGTTTGGTCCTGGGGACGATTGCGATCCAGAGGTTTTTGAGGGGCGCGGGGTGTATTGCAAATTGGCTTTTGAGGTGGATGCCGACCGATTGGCCAACGAACCTACCGATATCGACGCGCAACATTATGCCACCTGTACCCAGGCGTACCTGTTGCATCCCAATGTGGCAGGAGCCAACCAATATGCAAAAACCATGGGCGAAAATCTCACACGTACCGTGGAGTTCAGTTTGCGGGAGGCTTTAACGGAAGTGACCCAAGGGCCATTGTCCATCAGGAAAGCCACACAGAAACTGCGGTTCAAGCAGTACGGGGTTACCAACATCAAGCAGTTGCTGCATTTTGGCAGGGTGCATACGCTGTACGTACAATACGACCTCAACATCCGGGTGGCTCCAAGCGATCCCGATATTTTCCCCAAAGACGGACTGTTCGACTTTGGTTGGGGCAAGGAGCGCATCCCGTTGGCCTTTACAGGGCCCAATGCGCTGCATTCCAAGTACGCCCTGTTGGAAATCTTCGAAAAAAGGACGCTCAGTGAAATTATCCAGTTCCAGGTGTTCTTGCCGGCCATTCCCAGTACGATCAATTTTTCATTGTCGTTGGTACTATACGTGAACGGCTACGAACTAACGCGCACCTTCCTAGAACCTAAGGATTTTACCAAGACCCGCAGCCAATGGACTTGGAAAGAAGTGATTCAATGAACAATTGAAAAACAATGTCATGCTGAGCCTGTCGAAGCATCTAGGTATTTCGTGAAGTTGATTAGAAAGATGCTTCGACAAGCTCAGCATGACAGTCTTTCATTCGGCTTCGCCCGAATCTTAGTTATACCATAAAAATTGTCA
>DJVA01000092.1 GCA_002440705.1 Flavobacteriaceae bacterium UBA6268
ATTACCAGTGCCATGAAAATGGTATCGGCTGCCAAGTTGAAGAAAGCCCAGGATGCCATCACAGCTATGCGTCCTTACGCCGAAACCCTTACGGCACTGCTTCAAAACCTAAGCGCTACCCTTGATGGGGATAGTGGCAGTAAATTCTCGGCACAACGGGAGGAGCAAAATGTGCTTGTGGTAGCGATTACTTCCAACAGAGGTTTGGCTGGAGCTTTCAACAGCAATGTATTCAAGGAGTGTAAGCGAAGCATTGCAGAAACATATTCCGGAAAAAATGTTCGGTTTGTTACCCTAGGAAAAAAAGGAAATGACCTTTTGAAAAAAACGCACAACGTTATTAAGAACAATAATGTCATTTTCGACGAGCTAACGTATGAACATGCCTCCGAAATTGCACAGTACTTGATGGATCTGTTTGCTGAAGGTACGGTTGATAAGATTGTTTTGGTATACAATAAATTTAAGAATGCTGCCACTCAAGTAGTGATGCACGAACAATTTTTACCCATTGTTCCTGCCGAAAAGGAAGCGAGTACCACTGCAACGGTTGATTACATTTTTGAACCCTCCAAACAAAAAATTGTAGAAGAATTGATTCCAAAAAGCCTTAAGACTCAGCTTTTAAAGGCTTTAAGGGATAGTGTCGCAAGTGAACATGGCGCCCGAATGACCGCCATGCACAAAGCAACCGACAATGCCAAAGACCTCAAAAACAACCTAACCTTGGAATACAACAAAGCGCGTCAGGCTGCAATTACCGGAGAAATCCTCGAAATTGTAGGTGGGGCTGAGGCATTGGCGGGTTAATTATCGCAGAAACCCTAACATAAACTTATCCCAAAACCTCCTAAACCAAGGAGGTTTTTTTTACCTTTATGGCAAGACTTTTGATTGTGTTGCCTTATGAAAATCACTGCCTTTATTATTGGTATGGTCCTATCTCTTTTTGGACTCTCTAATTGTGCTGGAGGAAAAGATGCGCTTTTGGAAAAGAGCCCACCCTTTAAAATTGAAAATGCCTTTTTCCAAAAATGGGTGGCAGGAGTGAAAGGCGGTGGTTCGGGAATCAACTTTTCGATTACCTTAACCGATATCCAAGAAGAAGTTAAAGTCAAGGAAATTTATTTTAGGGACAGGGTTTCGGAAGCAATACAAGATCCTCAGAACGTCGACCACTATTCAGCCCACTTTTTGGATGAAATCAATAAAGATGTCATCATGGATGGCAATTCAATTAAGGAAGCGGCAAATACCCTTCCTGAGAAAATACCCTTCACCTTAAATCCGAATGATGCAGTTATTGGCTACCTGCATCGAGGGGAACTAAAGTATTTCAAAATTGAAAACCTCGAAGAAAAGCCCATACTTGCGTATCCAAGTAATAACCCTAATGGCATCGATTGATCCCAATTAAGACGTGACTCACATGCAGATCAAAATTATTAACAACTCGCATCATCCTTTACCCCATTATGAGACGAATGCTTCTGCTGGAATGGATCTTCGCGCCCACCTAGAGATACCCATTACATTACAGCCATTACAAAGGGCACTCGTAAAAACAGGCTTATTCATAGAGATCCCCATTGGTTATGAGGCACAAGTACGTCCCAGGAGTGGCTTGGCTTTAAAAAAAGGGATTACGGTGCTAAATGCGCCAGGAACAATCGATGCGGATTACCGTGGGGAAATAGGAGTAATACTCATTAACTTATCCAGTGAGCCTTTTGTTATTGAAAACGGTGAAAGGATTGCACAACTGGTTATTGCAAAACACGAGCGTGCCGAATGGACAAATGTTGAAGAACTTTCCGAAACCTTTAGGGGAAGTGGCGGTTTTGGCAGCACGGGCGTAAAATAATTTAGAATGAAGATTATTGTTCCCATGGCGGGCCGAGGCTCTCGACTTCGCCCACATACACTAACAATTCCCAAACCCTTGGTCCCTGTGGCAGGAAAGCCCATTGTGCATCGTTTAGTAAGCGACATAGTGCAGGTGCTTGGAGAACCCATCGAAGAAATTGCTTTTATTATTGGGGATCCCGCATTCTTCGGGGAAGCGGTTGTAGTAAGTCTTGAAGAATTGGCCCATGGCCTTAATGCACGCCCCACCATTTATAGACAATTGGAGCCAAAAGGGACAGGCCATGCCATTATGTGTGCGGCCCCGTCACTTTCAGGACCGGCGGTCATTGCATATGCCGATACTTTGATTCGGGCTAAATTTTCATTGGACAAGCAGGCAGACAGTGTTATTTGGACCAAACAAGTGCAGAACCCAGAGGCCTATGGGGTTGTAAACTTAAATGAGCGCGAAGAAATTGTTGAGTTGGTGGAAAAACCTAAATCATTTGTGAGTAACCAAGCTGTGATAGGCATATACTATTTCAAAGACATTGGAGTGCTTAAAAACGAATTGCAATTTGTATTGGACCATGAGATCATTCAAGGGGGCGAATATCAAATAAATGACGGCATTAAGCGAATGATGGCCTCAGGCAAAATTTTCAAAACAGGAACTGTAGACGAATGGATGGACTGTGGCAATAAAGAGGTGACCGTAGAAACCAATACCAAGATGCTTCAGTTTTTGCACCAAGATGGGGAGGTGTTGGTTTCGAAAACACATACTTCAGAAAACACCACCATAATCCCTCCCTGCTTTATCGATGACGCAGTGGTTTTGAAAAACAGTACAATTGGCCCCCACGTATCACTTGGTAAAGGCACAATAATTGAGAACAGTACCGTTAGAAATAGTATCATACAATCTCAATCCATTATCAAAAATGCAACATTGGAAAAGGCAATGATCGGAAACTATGTGACCTTTGATGGAAATTTCACGGAAGTTAGCATCGGCGATTTTTGCGAATTAAAATGAAACGCTTTCGCTACATACTATTATTTCTATGGACATTCATGTCGCCTTCCTCCTTTTTTGCACAAGAAGTAGAGGAAGCTAACGATGGGATGGGGGATGTTAGTGATGCCTTTCAGGAATATTTTTTTGAAGGCCTTAAACAAAAGAGCATCGAAAATTATGAATTGGCGTTGGCCGCACTGCAAAGCGCCGAAAAAGCGGCAAAAGAACAACCAGAACAATTAGCGGTCGTTCACTTTGAGATGGCCAAAAACTACGTAAAATTAAAACAATACGACCTTGCAGAGCAAAACCTGAAGGAAGTGCTGCAAACCCAAGGAGAACGCTTGGATGTCATGGAAATATTGTACGATGTTTATTACGAAAAAAAAGATTATGAGGCCGCAATTCCTTTAGTTGAAAAACTTTCAAAAAGGGATGAAGACTACAAAGAGGACCTCGCCAACCTATACCAACGTACCAAGCAATACGACAAGGCATTGGAATTGTTGGACGAATTGGACGAAACATGGGGAGAAAGTGTGTACCGAAACTCCCTGAGAAAACAAATATATACTGCTACAGGCAATACTGAAGGTGCTATAAAGAATTTGGAATCCAAGATTGATAAAAACCCAAAAAACGAACAGGACTATGTCAATTTAATTTTTTTGTACAGTGAAGAGGGTAACAGCCAGAAGGCCTTTGAAACGGCCCAAGAATTGTTAAAGCAACATCCAAAATCTACCAAGGCTCATTTGGCTTTGTACAAGTATTATTTGGAGCAAGGGTTAGTGGACGAATCGGCAAACTCGGTGCGAACTATTTTGGAAGCTTCCGAAATCACCAACGAAATAAAAATTAAGGTTCTGGAAGACTTTTTACGTGCCATTCAGATACCTGCCAATTACCAAAGTGCACTTGGCGAGCTAACACAAGTGGTCATTGCACAGGATAAAGGTAGTTTTTACTACTTGCTGGGAGATTTCTACCGGTTTCACGAAGACAAGGAATTGGCTTTGTCATTCTTTGAAAAAGGAACTGCCATCGATACCGATAACTTCAACCTTTTAAAAAACACATTGCTCCTTCAAATAGACCGCCATGAGTATGAAAAGGCGGTAGCTTTAAGTGAGGAACGATTGGAGGTATTTCCCGCCCAATCCCTTTTGTATCTTTTGAATGGAGTGGCACATACCAATTTGAATGAGTTTAATGAAGCCATCGAAAGCTTGGAATCGGGGTTGGATTTTTTACTGGACAACCCCAAAATGGAACGGGATTTCTATGATCAGCTAGCCAAAGCCTATACTTTGAAAGGGGATTCCAAAAAAGCATTAGAGTATCAAAACAAAGCTTCACAAATTGAAATTTCCAATTAATAAGGGATGAAACGTTTTTTCTACATGAGCTGTTTGACGATTGGAGTACTTTCGATTTCCTGTAAAGGCACCAAAAGTGTAACCGAAGGAGAAGTCGCGACCACCACCAATATTTCTAGGGTATTGGCGAACCACGAAAAGGCGTCTCCCAATTTTAAAACAATGGCTTCCAGAATACAGGTGATGTATGACGATGGTTCCAAAGAACAATCCATTACCGTAAGCCTGCGGATGGAAAAGGACCAAATCATCTGGATGAAGGCCTCCATTTTGGGAATTACCCTTGCCAAAGCGATGATTACCCCTCAAAAAGTGCAGTACTATGAGACCATTTCCAATACGTATTTTGATGGGGATTTTTCGTTGCTTAGCGAATGGCTCGGCACCCAGTTGGACTTTCAGAAAACACAAGCAATCCTACTAGGACAGAGCATTTTTGATGTTAATGATGCCAATTACAAGATGTCTATGTTCCAAAAACGCTATAAAATACAACCCAAAAGGCAGCCACAGGATTTCATCCATTCTTTGTTTTTGGACCCTGGAAATTTCAAAGTAGTATCGGGGTCGCTTTCACAACCAAAGGAAGCCCGTCTTCTGTCCATTCGCTATGGAAATTACCAAACCTTGGAAGGAGGGTTTTACCCTTCCGAAATTTTTATTGATGCCACACAAAAAAACGAAAAGACCAAAATTTCCGTTACGTATAAAAAAATAGACATCAATGCCAATGTGAGTTTCCCTTTTGAGATTCCGGACGGCTTCGAACCCATAGACCTTTCCAAATGAAACAATTTCGGTTCTTATTATTTTTTATAGCCTTTCTAGGGCTTTCTATGGGAACTTTTGGACAATCCAAAAAGCAGCGGGAATTGGAAGAAAAGCGTCAGGCACTTTTGGAAGAGATTGAAAAAATCAATGCGCTGCTCTTCAAGACGAAAGGGGAAAAGAAATCGGTTTTGGCTGAAGTGGAAGACTTGGATCAACGCATTGCCACCCGCGAAAACCTCATCCGGGTAACCAACCAGCAAGCCAACTTGTTGACACGTGAAATTAACGCCAACCTTAACAATATAGACCAGCTTAAAACAGAACTTTCCCAATTGAAAGACGATTATGCAGCCATGATTCAAAAATCCTATAAAAGCAGGTCGCAACAGAGTAGGGTCATGTTTTTGCTTTCTTCGGAAAATTTCCTCCAGGCCTACAAACGGTTGCAGTACATGAAACAATACACAAAGTTCCGTAAAAGGCAAGGAGAGGAGATAAAAACCAAAACCACCGAGTTACAAAGACTCAACGAAGCCCTCATTCAGCAGAAAAAGGATAAGGAAAAACTGATTGCAGAGAACAAGGCCGAAAAACGAAAACTGGACGAAGAAAAAGTGGCACAGCAAGCATTAGTGGCCTCCCTTAAAAAAGAAGAAGGGAAGTTTGCGGCACAAATCCGGGATAAACAAAAAGAAGCTAATCGTCTGGAGAAGGAAATTGAGGCCCTAATTAAAGCAGCCATTGCAGAATCGAACAAGGCTGCTGGGAATAAAACAACGGCAACAACTTCCAATGTATTTGCTTTAACACCAGAGGCGGTTGAACTAGCCAAGGATTTCAAGAACAACAAGGGCAAACTTATATGGCCCGTGGAAAAAGGGAAGGTCATTACCCCATTCGGCAAAAGGCAACATCCCCAATTCCCCAATGTAACCGAAAACCACAACGGTGTTGAAATCATCACCGAACCCAATGCGCAGGCAAGGGCCGTTTTTGAAGGGGAAGTCATGCAGGTGCAGCAGTTAAAAGGAGCCAATAAGGCCGTGTATATCCGCCATGGGAACTACATAACCATTTACAACAACTTGGCTACTGTGCTGGTAAAAAAAGGCGACAAGGTTAAAACCAAACAACCCATAGGAACCGTATTTACCCATCCTACCACAGGAAGGGCAGTCCTTAAGTTTTTTGTGTACCAAAATACCCAAAAAATGAACCCTGCAGATTGGATCTACAAAATGTAACTAGAGGTTAGTAGCTGCATCTTCGCAAGACTCCTTGACCCCAAATTTCTTTAGTATATCGGCCATAAGGCACCATTTTGTAAGTGAAGACTGAAACAGATTGGCACCTACAAAAGCAGTAAGCCATAACCAATGAATGTTGCTATAAATAGCCAAAAGCAAACTGATGAGTATCAGACTTCCCGCAATGCCATGTATAATTCGTGTTCTCATAACGTATTGGTTTTATCGATAGCGATACTCGCTACGTGTATTTTTGAAAGCGTATTAAGCTTCGAATTGGCCGCGTCCACCAACTGAAAGAAATGATCGACCTTATCTTTTTTTAGGAAGGCGTAGAACAACACGGATTCATTTTCGTTCATCTCACTTCCAAACCAATTATCCCCAACCGAGTCCATGGTGGCATCCCTAAACCCGGTTACATGTTTGTATGAAAAGGTGGCGACATGGGCGCTTTTCAACAGTTGTTTGATGTCTTCTTCAAAAGCGGTAATTGCTGTAATAATCAAAAGCTTCATGACTTAGTTTTTAGATGGGGTTTCCCATTTTTTACGTTCTGTGATATAATAGATAAGGGGCACAACAATGAGGGTTAGCAATGTGGAAACAATAGCCCCAGCAACCAACGAAATGGCCAAACCTTGAAAAATAGGATCAAATAGAATGATAGAGGCTCCTATGACCACAGCTCCGGTAGTCAATAAAATGGGGGTGGTTCGCACGGCACCCGCTTCGATGATTGCTTGCTTCAAAGGGATTCCGTCGTTCAGTCTAATTTCGATAAAATCAATCAACAATACCGAATTCCGTACCATTACCCCGGCCAAGGCGATCATTCCGATAAAGGAAGTAGCAGTAAAAAAAGCTCCGAGCAGCCAATGTCCCAATACAATCCCCACTAAAGAAAGCGGAATAGCTACCATCATTACGATGGGGGTTTTGAAGTTTTGGAACCAACC
>DJVA01000072.1 GCA_002440705.1 Flavobacteriaceae bacterium UBA6268
GGCCCTTTGGGCCGCCCCGACACAATCCTAGGGAAAGTTCTTTAGGCCTTTCCAAGTAACAACAATTCGTTGCAAACCACTTCCGTGGTATAGCGTTTGTGGCCTTCTTTGTCTTCCCAGGAGCGCGTGGTCAATTTGCCTTCCACGGCCACTTCTTTACCCTTTCCTACATAATTTTCAACAATTTCGGCGGTTTTCCCCCAAGCCACAACGTTGTGCCACTGCGTCTCGGTGATGCGCTCGCCTTTGTTGTTTTTGTAGGAATCGTTTGTGGCAATCGAGAATTTTGCCAACTTCTTTCCCGATTCCAAGGTGATGACTTCGGGATCATTCCCAAGGTTTCCGATCAACTGTACTTTGTTTCTTAACGTACTCATGATAAAATTTTTAATGGTTAAACAGTCAATATTCAAACTCTTCCAAGTTCGATAGGACAAACTTAACATCACCCAAAAGGAATAATCGGTAGCTACCTATTTACTTACACTTGTAGTTGTTTGGAAATAAGTACAATTAGTTGGAAATTGAACAAAGCCTTTGTAAAAACTTTGTAAATTTCAGGTCAAGAGCTGACTTTCATCATTTATTACTAAGCATTCGTTTAATACCTTGAACATTTATTTTGTAAAGCAGCCGTCCAACATCAAATTGAGCCTGTTATGAGTAACTACCATATCAAAAACCTTGAAGAATACTACCAAGTATATCGTAAAAGTGTACGCGATCCCGAAACCTTTTGGGAAGAAGTTGCCGAAGAACATTTTGTTTGGCGCAAACGATGGAATCGGGTGTTACATTGGGATTTTACCAAACCGGAAATCAAATGGTTTGAAGGTGCTGAACTCAATATCACCGAAAATTGCATTGATCGGCACTTGGCTACCCGAGGCGATAAAACCGCCATCCTTTTTGAGCCCAATGATCCTAACGAAAAAGCCCAACACATTTCCTATAAGGAATTAAGGAGAAAAGTTTGTCAGTTTGCCAATGTCCTCAAGGAAAAGGGCATCCAAAAGGGAGACCGGGTGTGCATTTACCTCCCGATGATTCCTGAATTGGCCTATGCCGTTCTGGCCTGTGCACGCATTGGAGCAATCCATAGTGTCGTTTTTGCAGGTTTTTCTGCATCGGCATTGGCTACGCGAATCAACGACTCGGAATGCAAAATGGTCATCACAAGCGACGGTAGTTTCCGAGGAAATAAAACCATCGATTTAAAGGGAATCGTGGATGAAGCTCTTGAATCGTGTCCTAGTGTTACTTCCGTACTGGTTGCCAAACGAACTCAAACCACCATCGCTATGAAGGCAGGCAGGGATTACTGGTTAGAACCCCTTATGGAAGTGGCCTATAAAGATTATGTCCCTGAAGTCATGGATGCCGAAGACCCCCTTTTTATTCTGTATACTTCTGGTTCCACAGGCATGCCCAAAGGCATGGTACATACCACAGGTGGTTATATGGTGTACACAGCTTATACCTTCAAAAATGTCTTCCAATATCGGGAAAATGATATCTTTTGGTGTACCGCAGATATTGGCTGGATCACAGGGCACAGTTATATTTTGTACGGTCCTTTAGCTAATGGTGCTACTACCGTGCTGTTTGAAGGAGTTCCTTCCTACCCCGACTTTGGTCGCTTTTGGCAAATCATCGAAAAACATAAGATTACCCAGTTTTACACGGCTCCAACAGCCATTCGTGCCTTGGCCAAGGAAAAATTGGATTATGTGGAAGCCTACGATCTTTCTAGTTTGAAAGTGTTGGGAACCGTTGGGGAACCCATCAATGAAGAAGCCTGGCATTGGTACAATGACAATGTTGGAAAAGGAAAAACCCCCATTGTGGATACCTGGTGGCAAACGGAAACAGGGGGCATTATGATCTCTCCCATCCCCTTTGCAACCCCTACGATTCCCACCTTTGCGACGCTCCCGCTTCCGGGCATTCAACCCTGCCTAGTGGATGAAGATAATCTGGAAATTAACGGAAGTCCTGCCAACGGTAAGTTGTGTATTAAATTCCCATGGCCCTCCATGGCACGGAGCATCTGGGGTAACCATCAACGCTTCAGAGATACCTATTTTTCAACTTTTGAAAATAAATACTTTACCGGAGATGGTGCTTTACGTGACAATACAGGCTATTATCGAATCACCGGAAGAGTGGACGATGTCATCATCGTCTCGGGACACAACCTCGGTACTGCCCCTATCGAAGATGCCGTCAATGAACATCCCGCCGTAGCCGAAAGTGCTATTGTTGGCTTTCCTCATGATGTAAAAGGAAATGCCCTTTACGGTTATGTCATCCTGAAAGAGACCGGAGAAGTGCGCAACCACGACAACCTCCGCAAGGAAATCAATCAGTTGATTACCGAAAAAATAGGTCCTATTGCCAAATTGGAGAAAATTCAATTTACCCCAGGCTTGCCCAAGACCCGAAGCGGTAAGATCATGCGGCGTATCCTCCGCAAAATTGCGCACAAGGATACTTCAGACCTAGGAGATACCAGCACCTTACTGAATCCTGAGGTGGTTGAGGACATCATCAAAAATGCTTTGTAGTGTAAACTATTTTAATTGGATGCAAATTCATTGTGAACATTCCGTAAGCGCAGTATTCCGCTTTTGAAAATTACGCTCAAAACACCATAAATTTGGCTACATTTGTCCCAACATTGAAAAAATTGCTCAGCATACTAATACTCAGTGCCATCCTGCTTCCTTCTTTAGGGACTTGGGCTTGGTTCAAACTGCAGCAGCAGGAGCTAAGGAAGGAAGTGCGGCAATCCCTTTTCAATAAAAATAAAGGGGACCTAGCGCTGTTGGTATTTTCGGAGGAAGCTTTTGCTTCCAAATTGCGTTGGGAAAACGATTGGGAGTTTGAATACGAAGGTTCGCTTTACGATATTGCAACGCATGAAATTAAAGCAGGAACCCATTACCTCTGGTGTTGGAAGGATTTTAAGGAAATGAATCTCCATGACCAAATGGAAGAACTCTTGGCCAAGTCAAGCACTAACGACACTCAAAACAGCAAACAAGTAAAACTATCGCCGTTCTTTCCCCTGTTTTACCAAAACTACATTTCTTGGGGTTTGAAAGGCGTTCAGGAACAAGAATCCCAGAATCAATTTGGACACCATTCCCTGTACCCATCGATACCCCAAAAACCGCTTTCCCCGCCTCCCATTTTGATTTGATTTTTTTAGAATAACCTTTACCGCATCACCTCCCTGATGCATTATTGTCTTTTTTTAAAAACATGAAATCATGAAAAAAATCCTATTTTGGGGATTGTTGCTGGTTGTCCACACGCTCTATTCCCAAACCATCACCATCATCGATGAAGATTCCGGTGAACCGCTGGACCTCGTTACCTTAATGAGCTCCAGCCCAAAAGCCTTTGCCACAACCAATGCCGATGGGCAAGCGGACATCTCGGCCTTTAAAGATGCCGAAATCATCGAAATACGTACCCTAGGCTATGCAACACTCAAAAAAAGTTATGCTGAATTGGAAACCCTAAACTTTCAGCTAAGCATGTCGGTTTCCAACATCTCCATGGAACAAGTGGTTATTTCGGCGACCCGTTGGAGCCAATCCTCGGCACAAATCCCCTCCAAGGTCATTTCAATTTCCCCGCAGATTATCGAATTGCAAAATCCACAGACTGCTGCCGACCTGTTGGGGATTTCGGGAAAGGTATTCATCCAAAAAAGCCAGCAAGGGGGAGGAAGCCCTATGATCCGTGGGTTTGCCACCAACCGATTGTTGTATTCCGTGGATGGCGTTCGTATGAATACGGCCATTTTTAGGGGAGGTAACCTTCAAAACGTAATCTCCCTAGATCCCTTTGCCACCGAACGAGCCGAAGTACTCTTTGGCCCCGATGCCGTTATTTACGGGAGCGACGCCATTGGTGGTGTTATGAGTTTTCAAACCTTGGTACCCGAATTTTCTGTGGACGAAAAAACCTACGTGTCGGGTAAAGCCATAACCCGATATGCTACCGCAAATAATGAAAAAACGGGGCATTTTGATGTCAATGTAGGGTGGAAAAAATGGGCTTTTGTCTCCAGCATTACTTCCAACGATTACGGCGACCTGAAGCAAGGGCGTTTTGGTCCCGATGAATTTTTGCGCCCTTTCTATGTAAAACGTCAGGACAGCATGGATGTGGTGGTAACCAACGAAGACCCCCGGATTCAAACTCCATCGGGCTATACCCAAATCAACATGATGCAAAAAGTGCGGTTCAAACCCAACGAACACTGGGATTTTCAATATGGGTTTCACTATTCCGAAACCTCAGACTACAGTCGCTACGACCGCCAATTACGAACCCGAAATGGACTCCCACGATACGGAGCGTGGAAATACGGTCCGCAAATTTGGATGATGAACAACCTCAACATTTTCCAAAATACCGATGGGGGGCTCTACGATGAAATGGCGGTACGGCTGGCCATTCAAAACTTCGAGGAAAGCCGCATCAGTAGGAATTTCAATGATGAAACCAGGGAAACCCGAAAGGAACGGGTCTACGCCTATTCCGGAAACCTCGATTTCACCAAATCCATCGGTGCCAAAAACACCCTGTTTTATGGTTTGGAAGTGGTCTATGATGATGTACGCTCTAATGGAATTGATACCAATATCGACACAGGGGTAGACCAAGTTGGGCCTGCAAGGTATCCTTATGCCTCCTGGGTTTCGTATGCGGCTTACCTTTCCTATCAATTCAAGGTGAGTGAACAGTTCTTGCTACAAGCAGGAATTCGCTATAACCATTTTACCCTCGATGCTGAATTTGACACTACCTTTTATCCCTTCCCTTTTGAAACGGCCCATCTGGACAATGGTTCCCTCACTGGAAATCTGGGGATGGTTTTCCGCCCCGCAGAAGACTGGGTCTTAACTGCGAACGCAGCAACGGCTTTTCGGGCTCCAAACGTGGACGATGTAGGAAAAGTTTTTGATTCCGAACCAGGTTCCGTGGTAGTGCCTAATCCCGATTTGGAAGCCGAATACGCTTACAACGGGGATGTGGGTATTGCCAAAGTATTCGGCAACTCCGTAAAAGTGGATGTCTCTGCGTATTATACATTGTTAAAGAATGCCTTGGTACGTCGCGATTTCAAATTGAATGGACAGGACAGCATTGTTTATGATGGGGAACTCAGCCAAGTACAAGCCATTCAAAATGCTGCAGAAGCAAGGGTTTGGGGTGTTCAAGCAGGACTGGAAGTGAAATTGCCTCGCGGATTTTATTTTTCATCTGATTTCAACTACCAAAAAGGAGAAGAAGAACTGGACGATGGAACCACAAGTCCGTCACGCCATGCCGCCCCTTGGTTTGGGGTGTCCCGCTTGGGCTTCAAAACGCAATACCTGAGCATTCAAATGTATGTTGACTATAGCGGTGAAGTTAAGTTTGAAGACTTGCCAGAAGAAGAAAAGGGCAAAACGGAAATCTATGCCATTAACAATAATGGAGATCCTTATGCGGCGGGTTGGTACACCTTGAACTTCAAGGCCAATTACCAACTTACGGACCTGATTTCGGTAAGCGGAGGATTGGAAAACATTACCGACCGACGCTACCGCCCCTATAGTTCTGGAATTTCAGGAGCTGGAAGGAATTTCATCCTTTCGCTTAGAGCAAATTTTTAAGCCCTATTTTTTAAAACCCGTCACGAACTGACGGGTTTTTTTACGCCGTATGGCATCCTGAATTTAGTATCTTCGTGTCATGAACACATTTAGGCCTTCGCAGCGCATTACCTTTATGTTGGGCCCCTTGGTTTTTCTGATCATGGTTTTATGGCCTGGCACTTGGGTTTCCGATACCATGGATCCTGTAATGGCCGTTGCAGCTTGGATGATTGTCTGGTGGATTGGGGAAGCCGTGGCACTTCCCGTTACGGCGCTCTTACCCATTGTTTTGTTTCCACTTATGGACATCATGGACATTGGGGCTGTCACTGCCAATTATGCCAATCCTATCGTTTTTTTGTTTATGGGCGGTTTTGTCATTGCATTGGCATTAGAGCACGTGCAACTTCACAAACGAATAGCCCTTTCCATTCTTAAAATAACGGGCACCAAGGCCAATGGTATTGTTTTGGGATTCATGCTTGCAACAGCCCTGATGAGCATGTGGATTTCCAATACAGCCAGTACGGTGGTGATGCTTCCCATTGCACTTTCGGTCATTCACCTTTTAATTGACGATGCAGATGGTTTTACCAAAAAGGATCAAAATTTTGCCCTCTCCATCATGTTGGGCATTGCCGCCGCAGCCAATATTGGGGGGATGGCCACCTTAATTGGTACGCCTCCAAACAGTGTGATGCTGGCTTTCATCAACGATCAGTTTCAACTCGATATTGGATTCTTGCAATGGATGCTGATGGGGGTTCCCTTTTCGCTGATCATGCTTTTTATCGCATACGTTGTCATTGTAAAAGTTTTTTATCCCAGCGGATTGGGGACACTAAAATCGTCGGAAGCCGTCATTGAAACTCAGCTGAAAAAGTTAGGGCCCATCTCAAAAGGCGAAAAAACAGTTTTGGTTATCTTTCTTTTAACCGCGTTAGCCTGGATAATGCGAAGCTCTCTTAACCATTGGTTCCCTGGGTTGGGATTGAGTGATACCCTTATCAGCATGATAGGGGCCTTGGCTATGTTTACGGTACCCCTAAATCTAAAGCAGGGAAGTTTTACCCTCTCTTGGGAAGCCACCTCCCGGTTGCCATGGGGCATCCTTATCCTTTTCGGTGGTGGATTGGCACTGGCCGATGCCCTTTCGGGGGCAGGGTTTATCGAGATGGTTGGCAATTTTATGGCCAGCAAAGACCATTGGAGTTTTTGGCTGGTAACCACAATATTGGTAACGCTCATTCTTTTCATGACCGAATTGATGAGCAATGTAGCCTTGGTAACCATCATGTTGCCAGTAGTCGTTGGGGTTGCACAGGGCTTGGATGCCCCTTTGCTTACTTTGGTCATTCCCGTTACTTTAGCGGCAAGCTGTGCGTTCATGCTCCCCATGGCTACTCCGCCCAATGCCATTGTTTTTGCTAGTGGGCACGTAAAAGTCCATCAAATGGTCCGTACCGGGCTGGCACTAAATTTTATCTCCGTAATTGTCCTTATGCTGCTGGCCTATTTAGTGGTCCCATTCCTGTTTTAATAGTGGAATAAGCGATTCCGTCCGTAAAAATCGTACCTTTAGATTTCTAAAAAAAATGCATGCGACATACCAAAGAAGAACGGTTTCAGCAACACGTCCTGTCCAAATACCAAATCTACAACAGCATTTTCATGACTTTGCCATTTGATGCCATCACAAGGACTGGGGTGCTGTTACCATTGTTTCAGGAAGTGTGCGAAAAAGGATTTGCCAATCAAAAAAATCCTTCTGAAATCGTTGCTGCTTTTTTTAAGCAATACCGAAATAGTCCCTCGCTGGAAGATCAAATAAATCTCTTGTTTCGTTTCATCCAATACATCGAACGGCAAGTGGTACTCTTCGATGCCATAGAAGAAGCAACCTTCCCCATCATCAATAACATGGACGGGCGCGGTACCCTCCGCAATGTAAAAGAAGAAGCGGTAGATAAAAACCAAAAAGAGGCCTTGAAGGATTATCTGAAACGATTCAAAGTACGAACAGTGTTAACGGCCCATCCCACACAATTCTATCCAGGATCGGTTTTGGGCATCATCACCGATTTGGCCAAAGCCATAGAAAAAAACCAGTTGGAAACCATCAAATTGCTCTTGGCCCAATTGGGAAAAACTCCTTTCTTCAAAAAAACAAAACCCACTCCCTATGATGAGGCGGTAAGTCTTATTTGGTATTTGGAGCACGTTTTCTACGATGCTGCCTATGCCATTTTTGATTACATACAGAATAATATTTTTGAAGGGGAAACGCTGGACAACCAAGTAGTACACCTAGGGTTTTGGCCAGGCGGGGATCGCGACGGGAATCCTTTTGTGACCACCGAAATTACCCTGAAAGTGGCTGAACGTTTGCGGCAAACCATTTTAAAAAATTATTATAAAGACCTCCGAAAATTGCGCAGGCGCATCACCTTTAAAGGAGCCGAAGAATTGATTGTTGCACTGGAATCAAGGGTATTTGAACACCTGAATCTTCCAGGGCACACGAGTACCATCAACGCCCAGGAAATTCAGGAATGCCTCGAAGCCATTGAAACCATCTTAGTGGAAGAACACCAGTCTCTTTTTGCCGATCAGGTACAGGAACTCCTCCACAAAGTCAAATTATTTGGACTTTACTTTGCATCTTTGGACATCCGTCAGGACTCAAGGGTCCATACCCATGTCATGGAGAGCATCGCCAACGATCATCCGGCTTTGTTCAAGACTTCGTATTCATTGCTTTCTGAAAATGAAAAAATAATAGCCTTGAGCCAGTTGGAGGGAGAACTCGATCCCAAGTCACTTTCCGACGAAATGGCACAAAAAACCCTGGCCTCCATTTATGCCATGCAGCAAATCCAAAAAAACAACGGAGAGCAAGCCTGTAATCGATACATTATTAGCAATAACGGTAGTGTGGTCAACATTTTGGAAGCATTTGCCATGATCCGACTCTGCAACTGGAAAGCACCCACCGTGGATGTTATTCCATTATTTGAAACCGTGGAAGACCTCCAAGCCGCAGCTTCGGTCATGGAAACCCTCTATTCCAATAGGGAATACCAGAAACATTTGAAGCGAAGGGGTAATAGGCAGTCCATCATGCTAGGGTTTAGCGATGGCACCAAGGATGGCGGGTACTTGATGGCCAATTGGAGTATTTTTACCGCCAAGGAGCGACTTACTGAGGTCTCCCGAAAACATGGCATTACAGCCATATTTTTTGACGGCAGGGGTGGTCCCCCAGCAAGGGGCGGTGGAAAAACCCACCAGTTTTATGCTTCCTTGGGAAACACCATCGAGCACGAAGAAGTACAGTTAACCATACAGGGCCAGACCATCAGTTCCAATTTTGGAACGGTAGATTCCTGTCAGTACAACATCGAACAGCTTCTAAGTTCGGGAATTGCCAACGAGGTATTTAGGAGTGACGAAGGAACTCTTTCCCGTGAAGATCGGGAAACGATGACGCAATTGGCAAACATTAGTTATGAGGCGTATAAAGAGTTCAAGGGGCACCCTAAGTTTTTGCCTTATTTGGAGCAAATGAGTACCCTTAAGTATTATGCCATGACCAATATTGGAAGTAGGCCTTCCAAACGTGGAAAAAATACTGAGTTGGTATTTAGCGACCTGCGCGCCATCCCTTTTGTAGGAAGCTGGAGTCAATTAAAACAGAATGTCCCCGGTTTTTATGGGGTTGGCATTGCCATTGAATCTTTTTTGGAAAAAGGCCAATTTGACAAAGTAGTGCAACTGTACCAACATTCTACTTTTTTCCGGACACTTCTGGAAAATAGCATGATGAGCCTTACCAAATCATATTTTCCATTAACTGCCTACATGAAAGAGGACACAGAATTTGGCGATTTTTGGAACCTCATCCATGCAGAATTTTTACGTACCAAATCCCTCTTGTTGAAGCTCTCCGGGTACCAAGAATTGATGGAAGATAGTAAAGCCATGCGCGCCTCCATTGCCGTAAGGGAAAAAATAGTGTTGCCCTTGTTAACCATCCAGCAATATGCCCTTCGCGAAATACAGGCGTTGCGGAAAAGTGGTGGCGATCCCCAACTTATTGCGATTTATGAAAAAATGGTAACCCGATCATTATTTGGGAACATCAATGCTAGTAGAAATAGTGCCTGATCAATAAAACAACTGTTGCACTACCGGCAACGATTTGGGAGTCTTGAAACCATGTAGGTGAAGTTGGTAGTATTTGAGGAGCGCCTCTAAAGTATGCAATCGAACCGGTTTTGCTATTTTGAGGACAGGCAACGTTTCTTGGGTTTCCCGATGCAATAAAAAAAGGGCCTGTGATACTTCACCTGTTTCACAAAAGTCCCCATGGGGTTGCTGCTGAAAAATCCCCTCCAAGAGGTTGAAATAAGGGGCTTCATTAGAAAAATCGGGATAGAAGCCAAGGTATTCGGAAAGTTTCAACAAAAAGAAATTAGGAAAGTGGGTGGCATGCTGTGCTGCATCCAATTGGTACAAAACCTTTTCCAGAAATTGAAATAGCGGGACGTTTGCAGCTTCCTCTCTTATCGAATATTTCAATACTTCAGCAACAAACAGCAAAACGGCAGTTTTCACCACGTTGGTATGTAGGGTTTGGTAAGGCTTTAAAACCTTGGCTTCCTGCATACGTTCCAAGGTCCCCTTATCTTTGTGGAATGCCTCAAGTTGTAGCAGGGTAAGAGGTTGGAACAATGAAGGGCGGAGTTTTCCCTTTCTGGACTTCAAAACCCCTCGAAGCAGGTAGGTCTTTAGCCCGTATTGCTCGGTAAAACAAGTAACAATAAGATCGGCTTCTGCGTATTTAACGGTAGCAATAACAAATGCCCGAGTAGAAACTAGCATCTTATCGAACTACCATGATTTTGGTGACTTTGGTCTCCAGATAATCGGCCGACGTAATCAGTACCATATATACCCCAGAAGCTACTTTGTACTTTCCAAAGGCTTTGGTGTCCCACAAAACACTGCCTCCTTGGCTGGTGGTTTCAAAAACCAAATTGCCTTCAATGTCGGTTATCTTTACATTGGCATTGGAAGTAAGGCCGTCGATGGTTACATTTCCTGTAAATCCGGGCCGAACCGGATTCGGGAAAGCATAAACTCCATCCAAGTTATCCCGTGGGGCTGTTGCAGTTCCTTCATACGCTACCAATCCATTCACTGTGGCAAAATACACCCGCCCGGTCAAATCATCGATGGCAACGTCCTGCACATTATTGGACGGTAATGGAGAATTGTCTTTGGTAAAGCGCAGAAGCGTTTCCTGTCCATTGGATGAAACATAAAACACTCCCGAGGTAGCGGTAGCAATCCATTTATTGTTGGATCCGTCCACCTCGATATCGGTTATGGTCTGTTGGTAGAGCAACTCCTGCGGTACACCGTCTTCCAGGATGATAATTTGTTGCGATTCGACATTGGACGACGGATCAAAAAAAGCTCCCGCACTGAACAATACCCTTAATCCTTTTCGGGTACCAATCCAAAGCCTATTGGAAGCATCAAAAGCCAACGCTCTAACATCGACGGAAGGCAGACCGCCCTGCCCTTCTCCTTCCGATATTTTACCGAAGGCCCCCGTAGTAGGATTGTAACCAAAAAGACCATTTTCTGCAGATCCAAAAAAAACAAAGCCCTCCCTGCTGATGGCCAATTTATTTAGGGCCAACTCACTGGAATTGTCAAGAATGTTAGAAATATCTATACGCTGAAACTGTCCAGTAGGACTCAATTTGATCAATCCTTTGTCAATCCTAGACTGGGTAAACCATAGATTGTTTTCCCGATCGAATGCAGCGCCAAATATACGTACCCTCGCATTTTCCCCATTGTTTAGGATGGCGTCTTCCAGTGGGCTATTGTCTTGATTGTAGAGGATTTCAGGTACTTGATCCACCACTTTCAACAAACCTTGTTGGAATGAAGAAAAATATACCTCTTCAGGGTTTAGGGGATTGATTTTGATGTGGACCAAATCGCTGGCTCCCAACAACTCTGAAGCCTCCAAGTTGGTCCAGGTTTCATCTTGTAAATTGCTGATTCCCCTAAAATTCAAAGGAAAGGGATTGTAAGTTACCGTAATGTCCCCAAAGGCCACCCATAATTGCCCTGAGGAAACATCAAGAGCAAAGGGGCTATTCAATATAGGGCCATCGGGCAGTATTTGTTGGTAAGAACTAGAGCCAAAAGGGACTACAAGAAGCCCTTGACCGCTGGTCCCCAGATAAAAATTGCTATCAAGTACCAGCCCTGTCCGTAGTGTGTATTCCAACCCTGCCAAACCATTTACTGAAGCTACCAAGGAAAAGCCCTCTGAATACGCATGGCTAGATTTCTCTGTGGTTATTGCGAGCAATCCGTCACTAAAATTAAAAGCTACCACATTACTTGAATACGTGGCCACCAAAGTTGGATTGAAAGGCGCAAAACGATAGACCTTGTTATCATTTCTAGCATAGTAGATCTCATCACCAAGTGCCTGGATGTGCTGAACATTTCCTCCCGCTACCGGTTCCCACTCTTCATAATTGATTAGGTTTTCATTATCGACAAGGGCTCTTTTTATGCCTTCCTGAGAGGAAGAAGCGTAGAGGTATGGAGCAAGAACAGTAGTTTCAGTTATGTTGATCTGTGCCCCCAAATCCCCGATGAAGTAGGTGTCCCCAAATTCCAAATTGGCAATATCGTATACAGAAATCCCGTATTGGGTTGCAATGTAAAGCACCCCTTCGTATTCGTTAAAATGATTGATTCTCTTGGTCGTAGGCGGAATGGTGGGCTTTTCAAAAATATCCACTACTTTAAGCACATCATCCTCACCATCAATGACCACATCGATTAGTCCGTTTTCATACCCAATGAACAGGGCGCCATAGAGTTCACTATAATATATGGTAGAAATGAATTCCCCAGAAAGCCCATTGATTGTTGTAAGGGTTTTAATCTCTTGGGTTGTGCGGTCCAGGATGAAGACCGCATTTTCTGCACCTACAAAAATCTTATCATTCCCTTGGGAGATCGATTTAACTGAAACATAAGAGAAGAATCCCTTCCATTGGTCTTCATAATTTTGGGAAAAAGAATTTCCCACAATCAAAAGGACCATGATAACAATCCATTTTTTCATGAGGTGAAACAACATCTGATAAGCATTACAACACGGCAAATTACTATTTATTGCGAAAATACATTAAAAATACGCATCATTGCGATTCCTATCCAATGCCATTCATTCTGAAAATAATCCCGAAAGCTATGCATCCCCAAACCTGTGGCTTAAATGAGCAAAAATGCAAAGCCCGCATTTTTGGTTGCGGGCTTTAACACATAGGCCATCCCTATTATTAGAGGATAACCATATACATTCAAAAATTAGACGACCCCTTGGGCCAACATGGCTTCAGCGACTTTAACAAAGCCTGCAATGTTAGCACCTTTCACATAATCGACATAACCATCGCCCTCTTTTCCATATTTCACACAGGCAGCATGGATGTTGTTCATGATTTCATGCAAGCGATCATCTACTTCTGCCCTAGTCCAGCTCAACCGCAAGGAATTCTGTGACATTTCGAGTCCAGAGGTTGCCACACCACCAGCATTGGAAGCCTTGCCTGGAGAGAAAAGGATTTTGGCTTTTTGGAAAGCCGTAATGGCTTCTGGAGTACAAGGCATATTGGCCCCCTCGGCCACACAAATACAGCCATTGGACAACAACATCTTTGCTTCCGCTTCGTTGAGTTCATTTTGGGTGGCACAGGGCAGGGCAATGTCGCAGGGTACTTCCCATGGACGTTTTCCTTCTACATAAGTTGCTGAAGGATATTTCGCAACATATTCCTTGATACGCCCACGTTTTTCATTTTTGAGTTCCATTACGAAGGCCAATTTTTCTTCATTGATGCCTTCTTTATCATGAATGTATCCAGCCGAATCGGAGAGGGTAACCACCTTAGCCCCCAATTGCATGGCTTTTTCGGCCGCAAATTGGGCCACATTACCAGATCCTGAAACCACAACCGTTTTGCCAGTAAAGCTTTCTCCTCGGGTTTCAAGCATGTTCTTTGCAAAGTACACGTCCCCATACCCAGTTGCTTCCGGGCGGATGAGGGAACCTCCATAGCTCAATCCTTTTCCGGTAAGGACTCCTGTAAACTCGTTTCTTAGTCGCTTGTACTGTCCAAATAAGAACCCTATTTCCCTACCTCCAACACCTATATCCCCAGCAGGCACATCGGTATTGGCTCCAATGTGGCGGGAAAGTTCTGTCATGAAGCTTTGGCAAAACCGCATCACCTCGGCATCGCTTTTTCCTTTGGGGTCGAAATCACTTCCCCCTTTACCTCCTCCCATAGGAAGGGTAGTCAGACTATTTTTAAAAACCTGTTCAAACCCCAAAAACTTTAGGATGCTCAAGTTTACGGTGGGATGGAACCGAAGGCCTCCTTTGTAAGGCCCTATAGCCGAGTTGAATTCGACGCGGTAACCCCGATTTACTTGCACCTTCCCTTGGTCGTCGGTCCAAGGTACTCGAAAAATAAGGGTACGCTCGGGCTCGATCATGCGCTCCAAAAGCATCTTACCTTGGTATTTCTCGTTAGCTTCAATAAAAGGAATTACGGTTTCGGCAACTTCGGTAACTGCCTGAATGAACTCAGGCTCATTGGGATTCATTTCGCTTGCTTTGGAAATGAAATCTTGAATACTTTGCTTCACAGGTGAAATTTTTGATTTAACAACAAATTGATGAAAGAATGCTAATTTGATAAAATAAGCTCCAAAAAGGCTTTCAAAATTACAATTTATTCATTCTGAAAACGTTTTCGTAACTAATGGCAAATATACGTCATCTGCCCAAAATGGGGTACACATTTTAATTGAAATACGCTAATTCATTGCAATAAATTTCTCTGTTAGATATGTTTTTATATATTTGTTACGTCTCAATCTAAACCGAATATCCAATGAATACCAGATTATTGCTAATGGTATTTTTATTTTTTGCTCTTGTAGGGCAAAAAGTTCACAGCCAATTTGGCTTCTCTCATGAGATAGGTGTAATTACCGGTCCTGTTGCATTTTATTCCGATTATGGGCAACGATACGATTTTGAAACCAATATTGGAAATGTGGGTTGGGGCGTTGGCATTATACATTACCTCAACTTTTCTTACCGTGCCGATTGTAACTGTTATACAAGGGATACCTACTTCAACGACCATTTTAAGATTCGTAGTGAAATTGACTATCACAAAACCAATTTCGACCACCTTGGCGAGTGGGTAGACCCCGATAAAACTTCCATTATTGCAGAACAATTACGCGCCATGAAGGGCTCCACTTCGGTTTTTGATATAGGTGCCCAATTAGAATTCTTTCCATTGAGTATCCGGGATTTTGCTGCAGGTGCTTACAAAATAGCTCCTTTTGGGAGTTTTGGGGTACACTGGGTTAGTTTTGACCCAGAAGTCTATAGCCAACTTGGCCCCCTCAACACTCCCATTACAACCCCTCCTAAATATTACAATGCTTTCCAACAGGAAGGCGACTCTACTTGGAGTATTGTAATGAGTGCCGGTATACGATACAAATTGACTACCCTAAGTGACCTAATGCTGGATGCCCGTTGGCAGTATTATTTCTCCAACTGGGTAGATGGGCTCAACCCGCAAGAAGAATACAACGGCGGGATTCCCGTTCCGGAAAATAAAGCGAATGACTGGATTTTCTGGTTGAACATAGGGTACATTTACTATTTGGATTAATCCCCCGTCAAATATTTAAGAATTATGGGGCGGCCCGAAGGCCGCCCCACACTTTTTTGTTAAGCCCTTTTAACCGAGGGCTTGCTCTAAATCTGCAATCAAATCGTCCACATCCTCAATACCAACACTCAACCGTATCAGTGCATCCACAACGCCACTCTTTTCCCGCTCCTCCTTAGGGATGCTCGCATGGGTCATGCTCGCCGGATGCCCCGCCAAACTTTCAACCCCGCCCAAACTCTCCGCTAGCGTAAAGAGCTTCAATCGTTCCACGATGCGAATGGCTTCCTCAAAGCTGTTCCCTTGGGTCACAAAAGAAATCATCCCTCCAAAATCGCGCATTTGGGTTTTGGCAATCAAATGATTGGGATGCGATTCCAGCCCGGGCCAATATACTTTTTCAATCTTGGGGTGTTTGGCCAGATAATTGGCAATTTGTTTGCCATTTTCACAATGCCGCTGCATTCGTACGTGTAGGGTTTTGATGCCTCGCAACACTAAAAAACTATCCTGTGGGCCACAAATTGCCCCACTAGCGTTTTGAATGAAATAAAGTTGCGCTGCCAAAGCTTCATCGTTTACCACCAAGGCCCCCATCACAACGTCGCTATGCCCCCCAAGGTATTTAGTGGCACTGTGCATCACAATGTCGGCACCCAAATCCAATGGTTGTTGAAGGTAGGGTGTGGCAAAGGTATTGTCTACCGCCAACAAGAGCCCATGCCTTTTGGCAATGGAAGCACAAACTTGGATGTCGATAATGTGCATCATGGGATTTGTTGGGGTTTCCACCCAAATCAATTTCGTGTTGGAATTGACGTATGATTCTATTGAAGCGGCATCTTTCATCCCAATAAAATGAAACTTCACTCCAAATTTTTCAAAAATCTTGGTAAACAAACGGTAAGTACCCCCATATAAGTCGTTGGTGGAAATCACCTCGTCTCCAGGCTTCAGTAATTTTATCACCGCATCAATTGCGGCCAAACCGCTGCTAAATGCCAACCCATAGCGCCCATTTTCAATGCTCGCAAATGCCTGTTCCAGAGCATTTCTAGTGGGGTTGTGTGTGCGGGAATATTCATACCCCTTGTGACCTCCTGGGGTAGATTGGGCATACGTGGAGGTTTGATAAATGGGGGGCATGACCGCACCGTAAGCAGGGTCATGCGATTGTCCTCCGTGGATGGTTTTAGTGTTGAATTTCATAAAGGCATATTAAACAAAACAAAAATACGCTTTCCCAGTTCATTATAAAAACTATTGTATTTTTATGCCATGAGAAGGTTTGCCTATCTTTTATTGATGTTGTTTTTGACTGGGGGCTGCAAGAAGGACACTTCGATTACCGCTGTCCAAAGGTCCTTTTCCGAAACCGATCTTGGGATTTGCCAAAATGCGCCCTGTTCCCAGGTAAGCATCATTTATCCTGAATATTCTGGGAAAGACCCCATTATTAATTCCATCAATAAACAAATTGAAAGTAGCATCATTGCTGCGCTTTTCTTGGGAGAAGATGCAGCGCCCGCCGCAAATTCAATCGAGGCTGCCGCCAAACAATTTATTTTGGCCTACCGCGACCTGAAAAACGAATTTGAATTTGAAGCCCCATATGAGGCCAACATCGAAGTCGTGGAAAGCTTCCGCAATGCGCAACTACTTTCCTTGGAAATGGACACCTACCTATTTACCGGTGGCGCACACGGCTATGCCAGTACCCAATTCCTCAATCATGACCTAAAAACGGGCAGGGAACTAACCCTTAAAGAACTAGTGAAAAAGTACCCCGATTTTGAGTCTTTTGCGGAAAAGACCTTCAGGGAACAATTTCACATTCCTTCCGGAGACAACATCAATAGTACGGGTTTTTGGTTTGAGAATGACCAATTTTACCTTCCCAATTCGTTTGGGTTTACTGAAGAAGGCTTTGTGGTAGTTTACAACCCCTATGACATTGCCAGTTTTGCGGATGGTTCCATTGAGTTGACCATACCATTCGATCAAGTGAGGCCCTACTTAACCCTTCCAATGCCATGAAAAAAATATACTATTTGGGAACCTGCGACACCTGTATCAAAGTCATGAAGGAACTGGAACTGCCGGATGCATTCGTCAAACAGGACATCAAAAAAGAAGAAATTACGGTGAAACAATTGGACGAATTAAAAAATTTGGCCGGTAGCTATGAAGCATTGTTCAGTAAACGGGCCAAACTTTACAAAGAACGAAACCTGAAGGACGAAACCCTTACAGAGGAAGATTTTAGGCGATTCCTTCTGGAACATTATACGTTTCTAAAACGCCCCGTAGTGGTCAATGAAGGGGCCATTTTTATAGGCAACAGCAAATCGGTGGTCGAAGCCGCCAAACAATCCATTCACGGTTCATGAACGCCAGGTCCCTGGCACTTTTGGCCGCTACCGCTGCCAGTACCATCTATGGCGCCAACCACACCATAGCCAAGGGCCTTATGCCTCAGGTAATTGGCCCCTACGGTTTTATTCTCTTACGCGTTAGTGGCGCTGCTTTGCTTTTTTGGCTCATCAGTTTGCTGTACCCCACGGAAAAATTGGACAAAAAAGACTTCTGGAGGATGTTGGCTTGTGCTTTCTTTGGAATGGTACTGAACATGAACATGTTCTTTAAGGGATTGGAACTCTCTACGCCCATCAACAGCTCGGTGGTTATCACTTTAACCCCGGTATTGTTGTTGGTTTTAACTGCCGTGTTTTTGAAGGAACCCATCACCTGGATGAAGTCCATCGGCATTGGCATTGGACTCATTGGTGCCTTGGTGCTCATCCTTTTTGGACTGAAAACCCAGCCCAACGCTCCCAACATCCCTTTGGGTAATTTCTTTTTCATCATTAATGCTACCTCGTATGCCTTCTACTTGATCTTGGTAAAGCCCTTGGTCGCCAAATACAGTTCCATAACCTTGATGCGAACGTTCTTTCTAATGGCCTTGCTGATGAACCTCCCCATCGGATTTTCACAATTGCACGAGGTACCATGGACTGCCCTTCAATTTTCTGAAATCTGGAAAATGGCCTTTGTGATAGTGGGCACGACCGTCCTTACGTATTTATTCAACATTTATGCCTTGAAACAGTTAAGCCCCTCCACCATAGGAGCCTTCATATACTTGCAACCGGTTTTAGCTACCATTTTTGCCCTCCTTGCCGGAGCCGATTCCTTAACTCCGCTTCGTATCTTGGCAGCCGTACTCATTTTCGTTGGGGTGTTCCTCTCTACCCGCAAACAATTCAACGCTTCATAAATCTTTGGGCAAAACCCCAAACCTGCGGGTATCCTCTTTGGTTAAGGTTTTGAAATCATCTGCTTTATCCAGACCCTCCAAAAATTCCCATAGTGCGTGGGGAGGTTCCACCAGTTTTCTCGAAACCAAGTCAATCCATGCCCCTAGCATTTCACAACGCGCTAAATTTTTTCCGGAAAGGTCATAAAAATCGTGGAGGAAAGAGAAAAAAGTACCCTTTTCGGAAATTCCCTTTAACCGCAAAGAAACCGTTATAGGTTTCCCTGGAAATACCTCCTTAAAATAATACAAATGTTCATAAAGCGCTACGGGCCCTAGACCCAACTCATGCAATTTATTTTGGTTGAACCCCCGATCTTGGAAATAACTCATCCGGGTATGGCTCATATAATCTACATAGGCACTGTTCCGTAAGTGAAGGTTCGCATCCACATCGCTCCAGCGGATTTCAAATTGTTTGGTATACACGTCTTTTTTGCAGTAAATTTAGGGCTCAAAATCGATTTGCCCTAACGTATAGCCATCAAATGCCGCGAGTCGCTTCCGAGTTTGTGCCTTCCATGCCCTTCAAGAATAGGCACTTTGCCACTATCTATTCCGCAAAATTGCGAAAGGCACCAATCATTCTGCAGCATCGCGAACGATTGCAGCTTCCCGACAATGATTTTTTGGATTTGGACTTTTCCTTTTCCAAAGCCCCAACTCAAAAGATTGCTTTACTGCTTCACGGGTTGGAAGGAAATGCGCAACGCTCCTACATCAAGGGGCAAGCTTGCGCTTTTTTGGAAAGAGGCTGGGATGTTTGTGCAATGAATTATCGGGGGTGTAGCGGCGAACCCAATAAAAAATACCTATCCTATAATGCCGGAAAAACCGACGATCTGAATAGGGTGGTGCACTACCTCCTCGAAAAAGATCGTTATAAAGAGATAGCGTTGGTGGGCTTTAGTTTGGGAGGCAACCTTTTGCTGAAATACCTTGGGGAAGGAAATGCACTTCCCAAAAGCATCAAGAAGGCTGTGGCTATTTCCTCACCCTTAGACCTGAAAGGTTCCCTGTACGAGTTGTCCCAATGGTACAATTGGGTTTACCGAACGGCCTTTTTGTACGATTTCAGAATGAAACTGCGTTTGAAAATGAAGCAGTACCCCGAAAGAATGACTCCGGCAATCTTGAAACAAATTACCTCCCTAAAGGCCTTCGACGACCTGTATACGGCTCCGGCCCATGGCTTCAAGGATGCAGAGGATTATTACGCCCAAAATAGCAGCCTTCAGTTTTTGCCAAACATTTCCATTCCGGTCTTGATTTTGAATGCAAGGAATGATAGTTTTCTCTCCAAAAATTGTTATCCTTTTTCCCTTGCGGAAAAGTCGAAAATCCTCTATCTTGAAACTCCAAAATACGGAGGCCACGTTGGTTTCCATAAAACCGATAGAATCTATTACAGCGAAGCACGAACGCTTCAATTTTTAACATCCAATAGTTAAACATTTATGAAAAAATTACTTTCACTTACCGTATTGGCCTCCCTCAGCCTGTTCATCAGTTGTGGTGGCAAAGAGGAAAAAAAGGACGAAAAGGAGTCCATTAAAATTGGAACCCAAAAAGTAGAAGAAAAGAAAGTCGATTCCAATACCGCTGCCGTGACCATTTCTGGAAACGACCTCATGAAATTCGACAAAAATGAAATCCGTGTCAAGGCGGGTCAGGAAATTACCCTCACCATGCGGCACATCGGTAAATTGGACAAAAAGGTGATGGGGCACAATTTTGTAATCCTCAAGCAGGGGGTCAACATTCAGGAATTTTCATTGAAAGCTTCGGATGCTGGGGAACCCGCTGATTGGATTCCGGATGGTGGGAATGAGGTCATCGTACATACCAAAATGTTGGGCGGTGGCGAAACCGACACCATTACTTTTATGGCTCCTGAAGCAGGCACCTACGATTTTATCTGTAGCTTCCCAGGACATTCGGCCATGATGAAAGGGAAATTCATCGTAGAATAAACACCCCTTCCATAAATTAATGTCGACGGTTTTCTAAAAATCGTCGACTTTTTTATAGGCTTCAATTACTTTGAGTTCGCCTTCTTTACCGGGTACGGAATTGCCATGCTCCATGCCCACAATGCCCTGAAACCCTTTTTCGTGGAGGTACTTGAACACGTTTTGATAGTTAATCTCCCCAGTGGTGGGTTCCTTCCTTCCCGGATTGTCCCCTACCTGGAAATAGACAATCTCATCCCAGCAGGATTCCATATTGGGAATCAGATTCCCCATCTGGATTTGTTGGTGGTACACGTCAAAAAGTATTTTACAGGAAGGGCTGTCCACGGCCTTGCATATCTGGTAGGCTTGTGGGGCATCGGTCAAAAAAAGTCCGGGATGATCCCTAAAATTAAGGGGCTCCAACACCATTACCAAGCCATGCGGTTCAAGGATACTGCAAGCCCTTTTAAGGGACTCTACCACGTTAGCCGTCTGGAAATCGGGGTCTAGGCGCATATCCACAAAACCAGGAACCACGGTCATCCATTGGGCGTTGACCCGCTTGGCAATATCAACGGAAGCCTTAATATACTGCAAAAATTCTTCATGCAGTTCTTTTTTGTTGCTGGTTAAATTGGGTTCGTTCCAATAAATTTTGTGGGGTACAAAAACACCCATCTGCAGCCCCAGTTCCTCCATTTTGGAAGCCATTCGATTTTGTTCCTCCAACGGGCGGAGGCGCATGTCGTTGTCCTCAAAGGCGGTAAATCCCTGGGAAGCCATAAATTCCAGTTGGGCAATAATACCATCACCGGCATGGGCCTTGAACATGCCATCGTGTGGGGCGTACTTTAAATGAAAGCGATGGTCTTTGTTCCCTGCTTCGGCCTTTAAGGCTTCCGAGGCCCAGGCCGTACTTCCTCCCAATGTAAAAAGGGAACCTGTTACAGCTCCCTTTTGTATAAATGTTCTGCGTTTCATCTATGATGGTTTATAAAGACATGGCTTTGCCATTACCAGTATCGGTCAAAGGGATACAGCCCTTATACTGCCCAGGTACCGGATCGTACCAAAGTACATTTTTGCCAATTTCCTCACTGGTTTTCCACCCCCAAATGGTCAGTCCCCTTATGGAAGACAACAAGTAAAATACTTGGGCATCGGCATCAAAAGTGGCATTGGGATCTTGTTTAGAGGCCATCAAGTATTCGCCCATTTTCTTGCCATAAGCTTCTTGCTGTTCCTTGTCGGCTTTAAGGTACTTAGCCAATAACTGATCAAATTCTTCTGGAGTTCCATCGGCCAATTCTTTGTTGAAGGTTGCTTTAAACTGCGCTTCATACGCAGCAAGGGCATCCTTAACAAATTGTTGCTCCTGGGTTGGAGAGGATTCCATAAAGTCGTCCTTTACCGCATTCGGGTCGGCCGCCAACACTTGGTTCCAATAGGAGTCGATAAATTCGTGTACCCCCATGGCTACGGCCCCAGGGATCTGCTCGTCGTTAGGAATAATCAAATCCACCATGCTGCGCAAGGCGTGTCCTTGCCCGGCACTCACAAAAGCAGGGCTAAAAACAGGTCCCGCTTCTTTGCAGCTTTGAAGTATATTGAGAATGGTGGGAGTGGCAACGAGTGCACCTGCACCCCAACCAATGTTTCGTAGGGCTTTTCTTCTATCCATTAGGCTTCATTTTTAAGTTGATTGGCAGCATGATTGGCAGCGCGTGCACTCATTGCCATGTAAGTAAGTGAAGGGTTCACACAACTGGCCGAGGTCATAAACGAACCATCGGTACAATATACGTTGGAAACGGCGTGCAATTGATTGTTTTTGTTGCATACCGAGGTCTTAGGGTCGTGGCCCATACGGGCGGTGCCCATTTCGTGGATTCCCAATCCCGGAGCGCCTGCGTCATCCCAAGGACGGATATCCGTATACCCGGCTTTTTCCAACATTTCAATGGCTTGTTGCACCATGTCCTTACGCATTTCCCATTCGTTTTCTTTCCATTCGGCATCAAAAGTGATGGTAGGTAGCCCCCATTGGTCCAGTTTTTCATAATCCAAGGTCATTTTATTCTCATGGTAAGGAAGGCATTCCCCAAAGCCCATCAGGAGCATGCTCCAATCGCCCGGGGTTTGGATGTAATCCTTTAAGGTCTTACCATAGCCCAACTCTGCTACTTGATTGTAATCGGAACGCCCGGCACCTCCTTGATACCCATACCCCCTTTTGAAGTTGGGCATATCGGTTTTGCCACCGATGTTCCTAAATCTGGGGATATACAATCCGTTGGGGCGTCTTCCTTTATAATATTTATCTTCAAAAGCATTCACTTTAGCAAAGGCTCCAGCCTTGAAATGGTGGTCCATGATGTTGCAGCCCAATTCGCCACTGTCATTACCCATTCCGTTGGGGAAGCGCTCACTCTTGGACTGCAGTAAAATACTGGCCGTTGCAATCGCAGAAGCACAAAGGAAGATCACCTTGGCATTGAAGACCAGGTTTTCCTTGGTTTCGGTATCGATCACTTTTACCCCAGTCGCTTTTTGGGTTTCTGGGTCGTAAATAATTTCGTGGGCAATGGAGTTGGGACGTAAGGTTAAATTTCCAGTTTTTTCTGCGGCGGGGAGTGTAGAGCTCACACTACTAAAGTACCCTCCAAATGGGCACCCCCTAATACAGCGATTACGGAACTGGCAATTGGAACGCCCCTCATGCTCTTTAGTCCCCGTAATGTGCGCCGTCCTACCAATGGTGAGCACGCGCCCATCATCGTAGTTTTTGGCCATGGATTCCTTCAGGTCTATTTCGGCACAGTTCAATTCCATGGGTGGGGAAAACACGCCATCGGGCAAAACTTCCAAGCCCAAGGCTTCTCCACTCACGCCAATAAATTCTTCTACCTTATCGTACCACGGTGCAATGTCCTTGTAACGAATAGGCCAATCTACGGCAATATTTTCCTTCTTATTGGCTTCAAAATCGATATCGCTCAAACGATAGCTCTGTCTCCCCCACATAATGGAGCGCCCTCCCACGTGGTACCCACGCATCCAGTCGAAACGCTTGACCTCATTGTAAGGGTGTACCAAATCGTTCACAAACCAGTGGGCACTGGCCTCATCGGTGGTGTACCCGGTTCGGGACTGCTTGATTTGTTTCTTTTTTTCCTCGATGGGAAGTTGGCCTTTGAACTTAAAATCCCAAGGATCCATATTCATGGTGGGATAGTCCTCGATGTGTCTTACCATCCGCCCCCGCTCCAAGACCAGGGTTTTAAGGCCATTTTCGCAAAGTTCCTTTGCGGCCCATCCACCGCTAATTCCAGAACCTACTACAATGGCATCGTACAATTCGTTTGGGTTTGCCTTTGATTCCTTTAACATGTTATTACTGAAGAATTTAAAGTGATAGTTGCCATGCTTGCAATTTAAAAAGTACAAGCTAGATTAAAAAGTTAACTACTAATTTCCATTATTTTTTTCGATTTTACAAAAATCCATTCCTAAAAGCTACATATTGGCAAGCGAAAACGTTTTCGGGTGCGAATTTCACAATCGGCCCACTCTTGCGCTTTATTCCTTTCAAAAAAGAGTTATCTTAGAAAAAATTTTCAAAACCAACTCAATTATCGCACTAAACTAACAGACCGAAAATGAAAAAAACACTCCTTTTTCTTTTTGCTGTAACTTCGCTTATCGCTTGTAAGGATGGCAGTAAAGAAACCGATGAAACTTCCCAAAACGATAAGATGGCCGATTCCGTAGCTACTGCAAAAACCTACAAACTATCTTTGGCGCAATGGTCCTTGAACAAACCCATTTTTGCTGGGACTGCCGATCCTATGGATTTCGCCAAAACCGCCAGTGAACTTGGTTATGAAGGGCTAGAATACGTAAGTCAATTGTACGTGAACGATGCCGTGAATTTTCCCATGAAAAACACGGGGCTCCAAACCATTTTGGATACCTTGAAAGCACGCAGTGAGCGCTACGGCATGCGCAATGTCTTGATCATGGTCGACAACGAAGGCGATCTTTCCTTCAACGATGAAACTGCGACCCAACAAGCCGTGGAAAACCACAAGAAGTGGGTCGACGCAGCCGAGTTCCTAGGGTGTCATTCCATTCGTGTCAATTTGTTTGGGGAAGAAGATCCCGATGCCTGGGTTAAAAATTCCGTGCGGTCCTTGAAAGCACTCTGTGCCTACGCAGCTCCCAAAAACATCAACATCATTGTGGAAAACCATGGAGGCATGTCCAGCAACGGCTCCTTGTTGACGCGCGTCATGAAAGAAGTGGCTATGACCAATTGTGGCACCTTGCCCGACTTCGGAAATTTCTGCCTCAAACGCGAAGGCGGGGAACGCTGGGGCGCCCCCTGCGTGGAAGAGTATGATCGCTACAAAGGTTTGGAGGAATTGATTCCTTTTGCCAAGGGTGTTTCGGCCAAATCGTATGCCTTCGACGCCAATGGTGATGAAACCACGATCGACTACTACAAAATGATGGCCATTGTCCAAAACTCCGATTTTGACGGTTTCGTGGGGATTGAATTTGAAGGCCCTGAAGACGATCCTATCCCCGGTATTAATGCCACCAAGGCGTTGGTACAGAAGGCACTTCAACAATAAATCACGATTGCATGAAAACACTCACATACATTCGCCTGTCCTTCATGATGTTCCTCGAGTTTTTTATTTGGGGAGGATGGTTCGTAACCCTCGGTACTTTTTTGGGCAATAACCTTTCAGCTTCTGGGGCCGAAACCGCCATGGCATTTTCTACCCAATCCTGGGGTGCCATCATAGCTCCGTTCATCATCGGACTTATTGCCGACCGTTTTTTCAATGCCGAGCGCATCTTAGGGTTGCTCCATTTAATTGGAGCTTTCCTCATGTACCAGATGTCCAAGGCCACCGACTTTAATGTATTCTATCCCTATGTCTTGGGCTATATGATTGCCTATATGCCCACCCTGGCTCTAGTGAACTCTGTGTCCTTCAACCAAATGAAAGATCCTGCCAAGTCCTTTCCCTTCATCAGGGTTTGGGGAACCATCGGCTGGATTGTTGCAGGGGTAACCATCAGCTTTTTGGCTTGGGACTCCGAGACCGGTATCGCAGAAGGAGCCCTTTCCAATACCTTTTTAATGGTGGCCATAGCATCAGGATTGTTGGGCATCTTCAGTTTTACCCTTCCCAAAACGCCTCCCAAAGCGAAAGGCAGTGCCTCTAGCATCTCGGAAATTTTAGGATTGGATGCCCTTAAATTATTGAAAGACCGCAATTTCTTGGTGTTCTTCCTTTCTTCGGTGCTCATATGCATCCCCTTGGCCTTCTACTATCAGAACCTCAGTCCCTACCTTGTGGAAATTGGCATGTCTGGGTCTACCGGTAAAGCGGCTTTGGGACAAGGCTCTGAAATTCTATTCATGCTCCTCTTGCCCTTTTTCTTTAAACGATTCGGGTTCAAGATGACCATCCTCGCAGGGATGCTGGCCTGGACAGTGCGGTACTTGCTTTTTGCTTATGGTAACGCCGGCGAACTGGTATTCATGCTCATCATCGGGATACTCCTGCACGGAATCTGTTACGATTTCTTCTTCGTTTCCGGGCAAATTTATACCGATAGCAAAGCAGGAGCCAAAATCAAAAGTGCGGCCCAAGGGCTAATTACCCTAGCAACTTATGGAGCTGGGATGTTAATTGGCTTTTACGTTGCAGGAAAAATTACAGATGCCAATCTCCTTACGGAAGGGGGCCATGCCTGGAAATCCATCTGGACCTTCCCAGCACTGTTTGCCGGCGGGGTATTGGTGCTCTTTGCCCTTTTGTTTAAGAATGAAAAAATTGAATATAAAGAATAGCTTATGAGTAATAAGATACGCTGGGGCGTGCTTGGCGGTGGTGGCGATTCCCTCATTGGAGTGCTCCACCGGGTGGCTTCCAGCATGTTTGACGCCTACCAATTAACGGGGGCTGTATTCAACCCCGACTTCGAAGCCAACAAGGGTTTTGCCGAGGAAATAGGCATTCCTACCAACCGCATCTATCCCGATTTTGATACCATGGTGGCCGAAGAATTGAAGCTTCCAGAATCGGAACGGATCCAGGTGTTTTCCATCCTAACCCCCAACTTTCTGCATTTCCCTATGGCTAAGAAGCTGCTGGAATGTGGCTTCCACGTGATCTGCGAAAAGCCCATGACCATGACCTATTCCGAAGCCTTGGAATTGCAGCAAATCCATCAAAAAAGCAAGGCCATTTTTGCCCTTACACACACCTATACAGGCTATCCCATGGTGCGCCAGATGAAAAAAATGATTACCGAAGGCGTGTTGGGCGCCGTCCAAAAAGTAGACGTGCAGTACTATCAGGGATGGATCAATCCTATCATACACGACAAGGAACAACGCAAAACCACCTGGCGATTGGACCCCTCCAAATCGGGCATCAGTTGCTGCATGGGCGATATTGGGGTACACGGGTACCAGATGTTGGAATACGTTACCGGCATGGACGTACAGTCCATTTTGGCCGACCTCAACCATCTGTACGATGACAACCAAATGGACATCGATGGGACCGTCCTGCTCCGTTTGGGAAAATACACCAAAGGAGTACTTCGGGCAAGCCAAATTGCCACCGCCGAGGAAAACTGCCTCACGGTGGCCGTATATGGCAGGAAAGGCGCCTTGAAATGGGAACAGGAAAATCCCAATTACCTGCATCACCTGGAAGATGGACAACCCATTAAAACCCTTAAGCCAGGAAATGCCTACAACAGCAACTTATCTTTGGATGGAACCAAACTCCCCCCTGGACATCCCGAAGGCATCTTTGATGCCATGGGTAACATTTATAAAGGGGTAGCCAAGGCGGTACGGAACCAACCCCACGACCCTGCAGAATTCCCCTCCATGCGCGATGGGGTAAGGGGCATGCATTTTATTGAAACCTGTGTGGCCTCCCACAAGGAAGGCAATGTTTGGAAAACCTTATAACCTATGACCATGAAAACCATTAAAGGCCCGGCCGTATTTTTGGCGCAGTTCATGGACGATAAACCACCGTTCAATTCGCTGGAAGGTATCTGTAAATGGGCAGCCGATTTGGGCTATAAAGGCATTCAAATTCCCACTTGGGAATCCCGCCTGATCGATTTGACCCAAGCAGGGCAAAGCAAGGACTATTGTGAGGAACTTAAGGGAAAAATCAACAGCTTCGGTCTCGAAATCACCGAGCTTTCCACCCATCTCCAGGGACAGCTGGTAGCGGTGCATCCCGCTTACGATCTCATGTTCGACAACTTTGCTCCGGACGACTGCAAGAACAACCCCAAAAAGCGGACCGAATGGGCCCGCCAACAACTCATCAGAGCTGCTCGTGCGAGTAAACACCTGGGATTGAAGGCCCATGCTACCTTTAGTGGGGCCTTGCTTTGGCATGCCTGGCATCCCTGGCCTCAACTCCCTGATGGCCTTGTGGAAATGGGTTTTGAGGAATTGGCCAAGCGATGGCTTCCGCTCTTGAACGAGTTTGAAGAAAATGGCGTGGCTGTTTGTTATGAAATCCATCCCGGGGAAGACCTCCACGACGGGGTGACCTTCGAGCGGTTCCTAAAGGCTACCGGAAACCACAAGGCGGTCAACATCCTCTATGACCCCAGCCACTTTGTGCTCCAGCAATTGGACTACATCCGTTACATCGATCATTACCACGAATTCATTAAAGCCTTTCATGTGAAGGACAGCGAATTCAATCCCGATGGCAAACGCGGCGTTTTTGGGGGCTACAACGATTGGAAGGATCGTGCCGGACGCTATCGCTCCCTGGGCGATGGGCAAATAGATTACAAAACCGTATTCAGCAAACTCACCGAATATGGTTGCGACGTCTGGGCGGTTATGGAATGGGAATGCGTCATCAAGAGTCCTGAACAAGGGGCTCGCGAAGGCGCCAAATTCATCAGCGACCACATCATCGAAGCCACACAAAAACGTTTCGACGATTTTGCCGGTGCTGCCATTGACGAAGAAAAACTGAAAAAAATACTCGGACTTTAAAAAGCCACATCATGAAAAAACTAGGAATCCTTTTATGTACCCTAACGGTACTCGCTGCCTGTAACGAAGCACAACAAAAATCAGAAGAACTCATGGAAGAACCCACTGCAAACACGGAGGAAGTAACCCCTCAGGAACCCACCAAGCCGGAAGAAACCGAAATCTGGGAACCCATCCCAGCAAAGGTCGACCCCATGGGTCAAAATGGGGCTCCCAGCGATGCTATTGTGCTATTTGACGGTACCAACTTCGATGCTTGGGAGTCGGCCAACGAGGGTGGTGGCGAAGTACAATGGGTCCTCAATGGTGATGGCAGTATGACCGTGAAAGACAAAACCGGCGACATCCAGACCAAGCAATCCTTTGGTAGCGTGCAATTGCACGTGGAATGGCGTAGCAATCCGGATAACAAGGCGACCAACCAAAACCGCAGCAACAGTGGGGTATTCCTGCAAAACCGCTACGAGGTACAGGTATTGGACAACAACGACAATCCCACTTACGTCAATGGGATGGTAGGCTCCATTTACAAACAATCTATTCCTTTGGTGATGGCTGCCAAACCCACTGGGGATTGGAACAGCTACGACATCATTTTCCACGCGCCCGAATTTGATGCGGAAGGCAATAAAACCAAATCGGGAACCCTTACAGTGCTATTGAATGGGGTGTTGGTACAAGACCATTTTGAATTGCTTGGCACTACCGAATACATTGGTTGGCCCAAGAACGATGCCCACGGCCCTGCGCCCATCAAGTTGCAGGACCACGGCGATCAAAGTGGCGTGAAATACCGCAATATCTGGGTTAGAAACCTGTAATCCTTACCACTATGCATTACAAAACAGTTACAGTCATTGTCCTAGTTACACTCCTATGGGGTTGTAAAAATCCCGAAGGAAACCCCAAAGAAGGGGAACCGGCAAGCGATACCCTTGCAGTAGCAATGGAGACTCCCACCGAGACTTGGGAAGTCTTATTCAACGGTAGTTCCTTCGACCATTGGCGGGGATTCTTAAAGGAAGGCATGCCTCCCGGTTGGTCCATCGAAGCAGGAGCCATGAGCTATACGCCAGGAGATACCCACGGCAACGACATCATTTCAAAAGATACCTATACCAATTTCATCCTTTCCCTGGAATGGAAGATTTCGGAAGGCGGTAATAGTGGTATTTTTTGGGGTGTCCATGAAGATGCCGAGTTTGAATACCCTTACCAAACCGGCCCAGAAATCCAAGTACTGGACGACGAAAAACACCCCGACTCCTTTGTAGGGGAAGGTACCCACAAGGCCGGGGCTTTGTACGACATGATTGCCCCTGCCCAAAGTGTGGTAAAACCCGCAGGGGAATGGAATCTATGCATTATTGAGGTAGACCACAACGCCAACAAGGGCATGGTGAGCCTCAATGGAACCATTATTGTGGAATTTCCGGTGCAAGGAGCCGAATGGGATGCCCTAGTTGAAAACTCCAAATTCAAGGGCTGGAAAGGATTTGGCATCTATCCCACTGGGCATTTAGCACTTCAGGATCATGGCAACCAAGTGTGGTTCCGCGACATCAAAATCAAACGTTTGCCCGACTAAAGGACCTCTTTTGTTTAGGACTCTTGGCGCATTTGATTCCGCAATCACGGCAATTTTGCTGGGGATTGCCCGAAAATTGTACCTTTGTGCCTCATAACGCAGCACTATGATTCAGTCCATGACCGGATACGGTAAAAGCATCCTGCAATTGCCTTCCAAAAAGATTACGGTGGAAATCAAATCCTTGAACAGCAAAAGCCTGGATTTGAACACCCGCATGCCTTCCCAGTACCGCGAAAAGGAATTGGAATTGCGCGATCGCATCGCCAAATCGCTCACCCGGGGCAAAGTGGATTTTAACCTCTTTGTGGAAATTACCGGCGAGGAAACCAGCACCCTCATTAACGATGCGGTGGTAAAACAGCACATGAAACAATTACGGGGCATTGTGGAAGGCGACGATTTGGAACTTCTAAAAATGGCCATTCGCATGCCCGATGCACTCAAGACCGAACGCGACGAGATTGACGAAGATGAATTCCATCACATCCTATCTTCCGTAGAGGAGGCCCTCGTGGCTATCAACCAATACCGTTCCGATGAGGGCAAGGTCTTGGAAGCCGATTTCCGACAAAGAGCCCAAACCATTGCTACATTGCTTAAGGAAGTGGAACAATTGGATCCCGAACGCATGGCCAACGTGCGCGAACGACTCCAAAAAGCCGTGTCCGATTTGAAGGAAGCGGTCGATTCCAACCGGTTTGAACAGGAACTCATCTATTATCTGGAAAAATACGACATCACCGAAGAAAAGGTACGCTTGCAGAACCACTTGGCGTATTTTCTGGAAACCCTAGCTTCCAACGACTCCAATGGCAAGAAACTAGGTTTCATCTCCCAGGAAATAGGCCGCGAGATCAACACCATCGGCAGCAAGGCCAACTACGCGCCCATGCAACAAGTAGTGGTGCAGATGAAAGACGAACTGGAAAAGATCAAGGAACAGGCCTTAAACGTATTGTAATGGATCGAGGCGGTAAACTGATTGTCTTTTCGGCACCTTCCGGTAGTGGCAAAACCACCATCGTCCGGCACCTATTGAAACAGGAAGTCCTCAACCTGGCTTTTTCCATCTCGGCCACCTCCCGGGAACCCCGTGACCATGAGAAAGATGGTGCCGATTATTATTTCATGTCCCTAAAGGAATTCAAGCAACACATCAAAAATGGGGATTTTTTGGAATGGGAAGAAGTATACCGCGACAGTTTCTACGGGACTTTGAAAAGTGAGGTGGAACGCCTCTGGGCCGAAGGGAAAAACGTCATTTTTGATATCGATGTGGTGGGCGGACTCCGCATCAAAAAGAAATTCCCAAAGGAAACCCTAGCCGTATTTGTGAAGCCTCCCAGTGTGGACGAACTGAAGATTCGTTTGAAAAAACGCAAGACCGAAAGCGATGAAAAAATCAACATGCGCATCGCCAAGGCCTCTATCGAAATGGCCACGGCCCCACAATTTGATCGCATCATCCTGAACGACGACCTGGAAAAGGCTTTAAAAGAAGCCGAAGCCTTGGTAGCCGAACACATTGCCAAAAACCCCACGGAGGATAGCCATGAAAGGGCCTAAGCACATAGGACTGTATTTTGGCACCTTCAACCCCATCCATATAGGGCATTTGGTGATTGCCAATTACATGACCGAATACACCCACTTGGAAGAAGTCTGGTTTGTGGTTACACCCCATAATCCCCACAAGAAAAAACAAACCCTCTTGGACGACGTGCACCGCCTTACCCTAGTGCGCATTGCGGTAGAAGATTACCCCAAACTAAAGGCCAGCAATGTGGAGTTTGACCTTCCCCAACCCAACTACACCATTCATACTTTGGCGCATCTGGAAGAGCACTATCCCGAGGTGGAATTTGCTTTGATCTTAGGCGAGGACAACCTGAACAGTTTCCCCAAATGGAAAAACCATGAGGTCATCCTGCAGCGTCACCACCTGTATGTGTACCCCCGCATCGCCAAGGGCAGTGTGGCCCCCGAATTGTTGAACCACCCGCACATCCACCGCGTAGCGGCCCCCATCATGGAGCTTTCGGCTACCTTCATCCGTAACGCCCTGAAAGAGGGCAAGAACGTTCGCCCCATGCTACCAGACCCTGTTTGGCGCTATTTGGACGAAATGCACTTTTACCGATGACCCCCATTACGGCTTCCGGCTCTCTTTCTAAGTACCTATTGGGAACAGGCATAAACCATTGGGAGGCCTTGGTCGCCTACATAAAATGCCTGCCTTATGGACGAAATGCCTCGCGCGAGGATGTCTTTTTGGTGCTGAAGGAAGGCCGTGGCACCTGTAGTTCCAAACACGGATGCCTCAAAGCCGTGGCCGAAGAAAACGGCTGGACATACATTACCCTCCATTTGGTGCTCTTCAAAATGAATGGTATCAATACGCCAAAAGTGGCTTCCATCCTAGAACACCACCAACTGTCCTATCTTCCTGAAGCGCATACCATCCTGCGCGTGGACGGCCAAGCCTTGGATGCGACCAGCAGTCAATCCGATTTTTCCAACTTGGAGCAGGACGTGATTTGGGAGGAAGCCATTTCGGTTGCGCAATTGGGAGCGTACAAACTGCAGCGCCATCGGGCCTATTTGAAGGAATGGCTTGTAAACGAAAAGCTTCCTCACACCCTCGACGCCCTCTGGGCCATCCGGGAGGAATGCATTGCAGCACTTTCCAAATAAAAAGAAACCGCCCAACCCGAAGATAGGGGGTCGGACGGTCTCCACTAAATAACCAACCAAAAATTTATGTAGTGCCCTTACGGGTCGTTTACACTAACTAAAAGGCGCTGATCTTGATTTGTTGCTTCTCGATCTCGGCCTTGGAAAGCCGAAGCTTTCCGCGTTGCACGTTCTTGATGGGGATGTATCCTTTGCCCCTAAAGCGGTACAAGGTACCGGACGCGGGATGGTACAGTTCCACCGTGCTGTCATTGATAACGCTCAACTCAAAATATTCATTGCCCAGATAATCATAATCTAATGTTAAATATTTTAGGTAGGGTTCTCCCACCACATCATCTACTTGGTAAATCCCCGTATAATCCCAGTACAGCTCGTAGATGTTGGTCCCCACGGCGTCTTGGGAGCTCTGGAAATTCCCATCGCCACCTCCTGGCAAAAACTGTAGGAAGTTTTCATAATCAAACGGATTGGGCTCTCCATAGGTGCTGGTGTATGTTTTTTCCCAAGCGACGTACTCCTGCAAAAAATAATGGAGGTTGTCGTAAAACAATTTGTTGTAATCAAAATTACTGCGTTGGTATCCGATGAGTACGTACCGCAATCCGCTAGGACGGTGGTACAGCTCAATCTCGTGGGTATTTAACTGGCGGACTTCAAAACGGTAATACCCGTCGATGTCGTGCGAAATGTCCAGTTCGTCCGCAAAGGTGTCGTAATAGCCCACGTCAATCCCAAACCCATACCCCTGATCGCCAATACCCACCAAGTTGTTATTGGCATAAAGTGTTCCGTAGCGAAAGGAAAGGGTAAACGCCATTTGCATAAATGGGATTTGCCCCGAGGCATTCGATTGGTGGATGTCCACATACCACAGCTCATGGGAGGCCAACAACTCGCCCAAGGTGATGGCAGGAACAGGATCGATGGGATCTTCAATGATCACTTCCTGATAACAGGAGCTAAGGGTAAGGACCAAAAGACTTCCGAAAAGATAGTGTGTTGCTTTCATAACCATGGGTTTTAAAGTTTCTGGACTTCACAAAAACAGAAAACGTGCCATTTTTTCAATGTATTGATTCACAACTATTTAGTAATACTAAGCGTAGGCTTCTTTCGATTTAGGTGCCTTATATTGGCAGTTACAAACCGATTTCCCTATTTTTGAATACAACTAAAGAACAACCATGGCAGAATCCGTAAAATTTGCTGTATTTGGGGGCGGAAGCTGGGCCACGGCCATCGTTAAAATGCTTTGCGAAAATCGCAATGAAGTAGGCTGGTACATGCGCAGCGTCTATGCCGTGGAACACCTCAAGAAAGAACACCACAACCCTAACTACCTTAGCTCGGTCGAATTCAACCTCGATCAACTGAAGCTGGGCAACGACATCAACGAGATGGTAGCCTATGCCGATTACCTTATTTTTGCCATCCCTTCAGCCTTCGTGGAAGAAGAACTCAAAAAAATAACCCCAGGAACCCTAAAAGGGAAAGTCATTTTTTCGGCCATCAAAGGAATTGTTCCTGAAAGTAGCCTCATCGTGGGCGATCATTTTTACACCAACTACGACATCCCATTTAAAGATATCGGGGTCATTACCGGTCCCTGCCACGCCGAAGAAGTGGCCCTCGAACGCCTTTCCTACCTTACCATTGCCTGCGCCGACGAAAAAAAGGCCAAAACCATTGCCAATGCTCTTTCCTGCGAATACATCAACTGCACGACCAGCGACGACATCATCGGTACGGAATATGCCGCCATGCTGAAAAACATCTACGCCCTGGCTGCTGGGATTGCACACGGATTGGGGTATGGTGATAATTTCCAGAGCGTACTGATGAGTAATGCCATCCGGGAAATGAAACGTTACGTAAAAAAAGTCCACAAGATGAAGCGCGACATCAACGGCTCAGCTTATTTGGGCGACTTGTTGGTAACCGGCTACTCCACCTTCAGCCGAAACCGCCTTTTTGGGACCATGATTGGCAAGGGCTATACCGTAAAAAGTGCCATGATGGAAATGAGCATGGTGGCCGAAGGGTACTATGCCACCAAAAGTGCTTTCGAACTCAACCAGGCCAAAGGCAATAAAAAGGCCAAAACTCCCATCATCAATGCCGTGTACAGCATTCTGTACGAAAACAAAAATCCCAAAAAAATCTTCAAAAAACTTACCGAAAAACTCAATTGAGAATTTACAATAATTTAAAGTTGAAATGCTTCCCTAAAAAAGATGCAGGTGGTATCTTTGGGCAACTTTTTATAAAAATCATACTATGAAAAAAATTACCTTATCAATTTTGATGATGGCGTGCGGACTGTTACTTCAGGCACAGACCGTATTCATCAATGAAATTCACTACGACAATGCTGGTGGTGACGTTGGTGAAGGAGTCGAAGTGGCCGGCCCTGCAGGTACCGACCTCACCGGATGGACCATCGAATTTTACAACGGAGCCAACGGTTTGGTGTACGACACCCTCAACCTATCCGGCACCATCGACGACGAAGGCAGCGGCTATGGCGCTTTGAGCTTTTTGTTGGCGGGCATTCAAAACGGTTCGCCCGACGGATTGGCCCTCATCGATAGTGGCTCCAACGTTATCCAGTTTTTAAGCTACGAAGGCACCATGACTGCCCTAGGCGGAACGGCCAACGGCATGATGTCTACCGACATCGGTGTGACTGAAGGTGGTGGAACAGCCATCGGCGAATCCCTGCAGCTCATCGGCACTGGAAACCAATACGCCGATTTCACTTGGAGTGGTCCTTCTGCCGAATCGCCTGGCGACATCAATGCAGGACAAACCTTCACCGTTCCCGGTACCCCCATCGTACCCGTTACGGCCACTACAGCCTTGCCATCTGAATTTGGCACGGATATCAACAATACGATCAACGGAAACGGCTTGGACGCCTTCCCTAGTTTAACGGCCAATCACGGGGCAACAGTACCTACCAATTCGTGGGTAACCAGCACCCTTTCTGGAACCATCGATTACGACTTGGGCGGATCATACCTTGTAGATGGTATGTCATTCTGGAACCAAAACGGGGGTGGCCCAGGCGCCAACGGAAGTACTGGAATCCAAGGCATGGCCCTGTACTATTCCACCGATGGCATCAGCTATAATCCACTACCGGGAGCCCCAACAGCATTTGCACAGGTACCTGGTTCAGGCCCTGAAGCCCCAGAAATGTTTGGTTGGACAGCTATAGCTGCCAGCTTCATCCGTTTGGAAATTACCAGCAACTATGGCGACGCTTTCGTGGGCTATGCAGAAATTGTATTTTCCGGACTACCCAACCCAGCCGGCAATCCGCCCATCATTTCTTGCCCTATGGATATTACCGTAAGTAATGATACCGGCGTTTGCGGCGCCGTGGTGAACTTTGCCAATGCTGTGGCCATTGACCCCGACGGCGATTTGGACACCGTCACCCAAACCATGGGTCCCGTTTCTGGAAGTTCCTTTCCTGTAGGAGATACCCTCATCGAATTTACCGCAACGGATATGGCTGGGAATTCCAGCAGCTGTACCTTCACTATCACCGTGGAAGACAACGAAGCTCCTGTCATTGCCTGTATGGATGTGACCGTGGAATTGGACGCTTCAGGTGCCTATACCCTGGATACTACTGAAGTATTGGCCAGTGCCACCGACAACTGTGGGGTGGACAGCCAAGGTTTCTTGGTTCCCACGCCTCCCATTGTAAGCTGTGGCAACGCGCCAGAATCAATCCCGGCTGGAGCCCCAGGCACTACTTCGGGCCCTATGAACCCTTCCATTGCCAACGTAACGGATACAGGGATTATCGGGGCAGACGTAACCATCGATAACGTTATTTTAAACATTGAACACTCCTGGGCGGCCGATTTGGACATCTTCATTACATCGCCTTCGGGAACTTCCTTGGAACTTTCTACCGATAACGGTGGTTCTACCGGCTTGGACACCGCAGCCGATGTGGTCTTTACCGATGCCTCGGGCAACGCCATCACCGGTTGGACCGGAGGGGCGCCCTTAGCCGACTACCAAGCGGAAGGGGGCCTTATGAACACCCTATTTGCTGGCGAAGACATCAACGGCAACTGGACCTTGACCATTACCGACGATGCTGGAGGCGACTTTGGCGTACTCAACAGTTTCTGCATCAGCTTTAGCGGCTTGGCACAGGTTACCACCTTGGATCTTGGATGTATGGACGTTGGGACCAATGCCGTTACCGTGTACGTAAGCGACGCTGCAGGCAACACAGCGACCTGCACCGCTAACGTTACTGTGGAAGACAATACCGCTCCCGTGATTTCCTGTATTGGGGAAGCCACTGGGCCCTCTGTATTCATCAACGAATTGCATTACGACAACACTGGTGCCGACCAAGATGAGGCCATCGAAATTGCCGGTCCTGCCGGTACCGACCTCAGTACCTACAGCCTGGTGCTATACAATGGAAACGGTGGTGCACAATACGACGAATTGATGCTTTCAGGATCCATCGACGACGAGGGTAGCGGCTACGGTGCCGTGAATTTCCCCATTGCCGGCATTCAAAACGGATCGCCCGATGGTATCGTATTGGCACGAAACGGGGAAGTGATCCAGTTCTTGAGCTACGAAGGTTCCTTTACGGCCATAGACGGTATTGCCGCCGGATTGACTTCCACCGATATCGGCGTGTCTGAAGCCGGTAGTACTCCTATTGGAGAATCTTTACAACTCACCGGTAATGGTACCTTCTATCCCGATTTCACTTGGACCGGACCCCTCACATCCTCTCCTGGCGATTTGAACGCGGGACAAACCTTTGTGGCACCTCCTTCTTCCCTTTTGGTAGAATTGGATGCCAATGGCCAAGCCAGCATTGATGCCAGCCAATTGATTACGGGTGTGGACGAAGCTTGTGGTTATACGATTACCGTAGGCAACCCTGCTCCTCCTTCCAATGCCTGTGCGACCAACCTTCCCGCAGCCATTGATGAAAACCTGCCACCAACCGAAGCACCTGCGTCCATTGCGGACTCTGGAATCATTGGTGTGGACTACGTACTCGACCAAGTGTCACTGGACATTACCCATACCTTCGACGGCGATCTGGACATCGAGCTCATCTCGCCCGCAGGAACCGTATTGCTCCTTTCCGACCAAAACGGTGGCGGTGGCGATAACTACACCGGAACCATCTTCCAGGACGGTGGTGCCGATATTACAGCAGGGACTGCACCTTTCACGGGCATCTTTGCGCCTCAAGGAGGAAGCTTTGCCGCTACCTATGATGGAGAGGACATCAACGGCGATTGGACCCTACGCGTGACCGATAACTTCGGTGGCGACCAAGGCACCCTGGATACCTTCTGTATCAATTTTGAACCGTTGATCAGTTCTACCCTCAATTTGGATTGTTCCAATTTGGGTGAAAATCAAATTGAAGTCACTGTGACCGACGACTCCGGTAACGCTGCCACTTGTACCGCCACCGTGGAAGTAGTGGATGTAACCGATCCGATCCTGGTTTGTCAGGACGTGACCATCGTCCTCGACGAGAACGGCATGGCCGAGATCAACCCAGAAGACCTCCTGGCCACGGCCCCGTCCACCTACGAGGCCATGGTGATCGGCAGCGACAACCAGTCCGGTACCG
>DJVA01000099.1 GCA_002440705.1 Flavobacteriaceae bacterium UBA6268
AATATGACTCAAATATATTACACCAATGATTGCAATTCCATACGTACTAACACGTATTTTCCAATAGTCTATCAAACAGAGCCCTTTTACAGTGTTCTGAAAAATTAGTCGAATGCATCGTAGAGGATTTATTTTTGATTTGGACGGGGTTATTGTAGATACCGCAAAATATCACTATTTTGCTTGGAAGAAATTGGCCAATGGTTTGGGCATTGGGTTCAATGAAGAAGACAATGAACATTTGAAGGGTGTTAGCCGTGTGCGATCGCTCGAAATCATTTTGGAATGGGGCAAAGCATCACTTTCCAAGGAAAAATTTCAGGAGTTGCTGGTAGCTAAAAACGAGGATTATTTGTCCTATGTGAATCAAATGAACGAAGATGAAATTTTACCCGATGTCCCCAGAGTACTTTCTTTTTTGAAGCGTAACAAACAGCCTATGGCATTGGGATCGGCAAGTAAAAATGCGACATCCATCCTCAAAAGAGTGAGGCTTTTAAACGAATTTCAAGCCATAGTGGATGGTAATAAGGTAACTAAGGCCAAACCCGACCCAGAGGTGTTCTTGATTGCAGCAGAAGCCCTGCGAATCGAGCCAAAGGATTGCATTGTTTTTGAAGATTCCCTTGCTGGAATCCAAGCGGCAAATACTGCAGGCATGTTGAGCATTGGGATTGGGGATGCCGCCATTTTATCGGAAGCAGATTACGTTTTTAAGGATTTTACAGAAATTTCCAACGATTTTTTGACCACAATAATTCAATCGTCATGAACCAAGAATACATCCTGCCCAACGAGTGGAGCATCATTGAAGAAGGTTTTGACAAAGCCTTAGTAAAATCATCCGAAAGTCTTTTTAGTATAGGGAATGGCGCTATGGGCCAGAGAGCCAATTTTGAGGAACGCTATACGGGAAAAACTTTTCAGGGTAGTTACATTGGGGGTGTGTATTATCCAGACAAAACCCGTGTGGGCTGGTGGAAAAATGGCTACCCAGAATACTTTGCAAAAGTTATTAATGCCCCCAATTGGATTGGGATTGATGTTACAGTTGATGGGGAGCCCCTCGATTTAAATACCTGTACCCAAGTCAAAAACTTTCGTAGGGAACTGAACATGAAGGAAGGGTGGTATCGGCGTTCTTTTGAGGCCACTTTGCCCAATGGTGTTCAATTGGTAGTGGAAAGTACACGTATCCTGCACATGGATTGTGACGAGTTGGGCATCATTCATTATCAAGTGACTCCGCTTAACAAAGACGTTCAAATTAATTTTACCCCCTATTTGGATGGCGGCATCAAAAACGAAGATTCCAACTGGGATGATCAATTTTGGGATACTTTGAGTGTTTCTGACAATGACCACCAGGCTTTCATCCGGTCGCGAACCATGAAAACCGGTTTTGATGTCTGTACTTTCATGCAGTCAAAAGTGTTTCAAGGGGGCGATGAACTTCAGCTTTCGTATCAAGCAAATCGCACCGATCTTTCGGTTGGTTTAACCTATACGTTGGATGCACGAAAAGGTGAGCCTTGCTCCCTTCAGAAATATGCTGGCTATGTGGTATCCCTTAATCATCCCTCAAGCACATTGGTGGATGCAGCAAAAGCGGTGCTTCAAAATGCGACCAGTCTAGGTTATGATGCACTAAAAGCACAACAGATTGCTACTTGGGCCTCCATTTGGGAAATGGCCGATATTACTATCAAAGGGGATGTAAAAGCCCAGCAAGGCATCCGGTTCAATATTTTTCAACTCAACCAAACGTATTCTGGAAAAGACGCTAGGTTGAATATAGGCCCTAAAGGTTTTACAGGCGAGAAATATGGAGGCAGTACTTATTGGGACACCGAAGCCTATTGCATCCCTTTTTACATGGCCACCAAAGACCAACAAGTGGCGCGAAACCTCTTGACTTACCGTTACAATCAGTTACAAAAAGCTATAGAAAACGCCCAAAAACTTGGTTTTACGAATGGAGCAGCTTTGTATCCGATGGTAACCATGAATGGTGAAGAATGTCATAATGAATGGGAAATCACTTTTGAGGAAATCCATCGAAACGGTGCCATTGCTTTTGCAATTTACAATTACGAACGCTTTACAGGCGACACTACCTACATTCCCGAAAAGGGGTTGGAAGTACTAATCGGAATTGCACGCTTCTGGGCGCAACGGGCCACTTTTAGTGAGCAGAAAGGGCATTTTGTGATTTTGGGGGTAACTGGTCCCAATGAATACGAAAATAATGTGAATAATAATTGGTACACCAACTATACGGCCAAATGGTGTCTGGAATTTGCTGCTGAGCAAGTGGCGAAGGTGAAGACAGATCATCATGAGGATTACGTTAGGATTGAAGAAAAAACAAAGTTACTTTCAACCGAAACCCAAGACTGGAGCCACATTGCTTCCAAAATGTATTTCCCTTATTCAGAAACCCATCAAGTATTCTTGCAGCAAGACGGGTTTTTGGACAAGCAACTTATTCCAGTTTCACAATTGGATAAATCCCAGCGACCCATCAATCAACACTGGTCCTGGGACCGCATTTTGCGTTCGCCCTACATCAAACAGGCCGATACTTTACAGGGTTTTTATTTTTTTGAAGATCGGTTTTCGGATTTCGAATTGGAAAAACATTTTGACTTTTACGAACCCTTTACGGTTCATGAGTCTTCGCTTTCCCCTTGTGTTCATAGCATACAGGCTGCGAAATTGGGACGTATGGACCAAGCTTACGCCTTTTACCTTCGTACCTCCCGATTGGATTTGGACGACTACAATAAGGAGGTGGAAGAAGGGTGTCACATAACCAGTATGGCTGGAACCTGGATGAGCATTGTAGAAGGTTTTGGAGGGACGCGGGTGCGCAATGGGCAATTGCATTTTGCCCCAAAAATTCCGAAGCAATGGGATGCTTATGCTTTCAAGCTAAACTTCAGGGGGCAAATACTTAAGGTTAGTATTTCTCATAACCAAGCTTCATTTATTGTCGATGTGGGTGAACCCCTCGCTATTGTAGTAAATGGTAAAGAAGTATTGGTCGATCCCAAAAATGAAACCAAGATAACATTTAACTAGTCACTTATGAAAAAAATATACTTATCCCTTATTGTGTTTGCGCTTGTGATGACTTCCTGTAAAGAAAACACCAAGGAAGAACCCCTAAATGATACGACCATGGAGAAAGTAACCTTAGCACCCATCAGTGATTCCGTTTTGGAGAGCGCAGTCATTTACGAAGCGAACGTACGCCAATTTTCCCCAGAGGGAACATTCGATGCCTTTACTGCAGAAATACCAAAACTCAAGGAATTGGGGGTCAAAATTATTTGGTTGATGCCCATTCACCCCATTTCCATGGAGAAAAGGAAAGCCAGGGGAGATTTATTGGTTGCCGACATCGAGGATCCGGAAGAACGTAAAAAATACATGGGTAGCCCGTATGCGGTTGCCGATTATTCTGAAGTAAACCCCGATTTTGGGACCAAAGAGGATTTTAAGGAATTGGTAGACACTGCCCATGAAAATGGCATCTATGTCATTTTGGATTGGGTACCCAATCATACCGGTTGGGATCACAAGTGGATATTTGAGCATCCAGAATATTACACCAAAAATGACAAAGGGGAAATCACAGACCCCATCCAGGATAATGGTGAACCCTGGGGTTGGACCGATGTGGCCGACCTCAACTATGCCAATCCGGATATGCGTACTGCCATGATAAACGAAATGATGTATTGGGTTACCGATCAAAACATCGACGGATTTCGTTGCGATGTCGCACATGGAGTGCCACTCGATTTCTGGCAGGTGGCCATCCCTACCTTAAGGAAGAAGAAACCACTTTTCATGTTGGCCGAAGCCGAAATCCCAGCTTTGATGCAGGGGGATAGCCTTTTCGACATGTCCTATGCTTGGGAAGGGCATCACATCCTCAACGAAATTGCACAGGGCAAAAAAGAGGTCAACGCATTCGATTCTTACATGATGGAACAAAAGGAAAAGCTAGAGGCCAACGACATCCTAATGAATTTTGTAACCAACCATGATGAAAATGCTTGGTCGGGGTACCTAAAAGAGCGCATGGGCGATGCTTCCCAGGTCATGACGGCGCTTACCTATGCCATGCCTGGCATGCCATTGATTTATAGTGGTGAGGAATATGACCTCGACTATCGACTCAGTTTCTTTGGCAAAGATACCATTCCCAAAACCAAAGGAGTCATGTGGCCTTTATTGGCCCAGCTTGGTGCCATGAAAAATACGGCACCTGCATTGAACGGTGGAAAAACAGCCGCTTCGTACCTGCGCATTAAAACTTCGGCCGATAATCGCGTGTTGGCCTTTAAACGACAAAATGGAAGCAGTGAGCTGTTGTTTGTTGCTAATCTTTCAAAAGATCCAGTAAACTTCACTTTAGAAATTCAGGGCGATTTTACCAATGCCATGAACCAGGAAAAGGTCCAGTGGTTGCCAAATCAGTCGCATGCCCTAGGCCCCTGGGAGTATCTTATATTGATGAAATGATAATTTGGCCCCTCATTGAGGGGCTTTTTTATGAATTGGCAAAATCGAAAACGTTATCGTTTGTTTTTCTGTTTGTTATCTGAAATTAAACGTATAATTTTACCAAAATGAACATTGAAATGAAGAGAATTGCCTTGCTTACCAGTGGCGGGGATGCCCCTGGAATGAATGCTGCCATTCGTGCTGTAGTGCGGGCCTGTTCTTATTACCAGCTCGAATGTGTGGGAGTGTTTAGAGGCTATCAGGGACTTATCGAAGGCGATTTCAAGGAATTGGGCCCTCGATCTGTAAAAAATATCATTAACAGGGGAGGAACCATGCTCAAATCGGCACGTTCCGAGGAATTTCGGACCAAGGCCGGAAGGCAAGTTGCCTACGACCACCTGAAGGAATCCAATATCGATGCCCTTGTGGTTATAGGTGGCGACGGAACATTTACCGGAGCTAGTATTTTCAATACTGAGTTTAACTTTCCCATTGTTGGGATTCCAGGAACCATAGACAACGACATCAGTGGTACCGATTATACGATTGGCTACGACACAGCCCTCAACACCGTGGTAGAAGCCATAGACAAGATCCGCGATACGGCCAATTCCCACAACCGCCTTTTTTTGGTGGAGGTGATGGGACGCGATGCAGGTGATATTGCACTAAACGCCGGTATTGGCGCTGGGGCTGAAGAAATTTTGATCCCCGAACAGAATTTGGGTCGCGATCGTCTGATCGCCTCTTTGAAACGAAGTAAGAAATCGGGGAAATCTTCGAGTATTGTTGTCGTAGCAGAAGGAGATCAGATCGGAAAAAATATTTTTGAACTGGCCGAGTATATCAGACAACACACGGATGAGTACGAAGTTAAAGTTACCGTTTTGGGTCACATCCAAAGGGGTGGGGCACCAAGTTGCTACGATCGCGTATTGGCAAGCCGTTTGGGCGTTGGTGCCATTGATGCACTCTTGGAAGGCAAGCGCGATGTAATGATAGGCATTTCAAACAGCAAGATTGTTCATGTTCCCTTTGAAATAGCCATTAAAGGTGAAAACGAAATTGATTTGGATTTAATAAGAGTGGCAGATATTATTTCTGTATAAACCCTAAATAACTATGACAAAAATTGGAATTAACGGCTTTGGCCGTATTGGAAGGATTGCTTTCAGAATAGCAGCTCAAAATAACAATGTCGAGGTGGTAGCCATCAACGACCTGCTGGAAGTCGATCATTTGGCTTACCTATTGAAATATGATTCGGTTCATGGAAAATACCCTGGAACGATTGAAGTAAAAGACGGCCATTTGGTCGTTGATGGGAAAACCGTGCGTGTGACGGCCGAACGAAACCCAGAGGATTTGAAGTGGAACGAAGTAGGGGCCGAAGTGGTAATAGATTGTACCGGAATTTTCACAACCAAAGATACCGCAGGGGCACATTTGAAGGCGGGAGCGCGAAAGGTCGTTATTTCAGCTCCCTCAAAAGATGCCCCAATGTTTGTAATGGGGGTAAACCATACCGATGTAAAACCCGAAGATACCATTGTGTCAAATGCCTCATGCACCACCAATTGCCTAGCTCCCTTAGCGAAGGTAATTCACGATAATTTGGGGATTGTGGAAGGTTTGATGACCACAGTGCATGCCACTACCGCAACCCAATTAACGGTAGACGGACCTTCGCGCAAGGATTTCCGTGGCGGTAGAAGTGCGCTTACAAACATTATTCCTGCATCCACTGGAGCTGCCGTGGCTGTTACCAAAGTGATTCCAGCCTTGAAAGGAAAGCTTACAGGAATGGCATTCCGTGTACCAACAGCAGACGTTTCGGTGGTCGACTTAACCGTCCGTACGGAAAAAGCAGCTAGCTATGAAGAGATCAAGCAATTATTCAAGGACGCTTCCAAAGGCGCTTTCAAAGGGGTAATCGATTATGTTGAAGACGATGTGGTTTCACAGGACTTCGTTAGCGACCCTAATACCTGTAACTTTGATGCCGGTGCGGGAATTGCCCTTAACGACAATTTCTTTAAATTAGTAGCTTGGTATGACAATGAATACGGCTATTCTGCAAAATTAATCGACCTAGCCGCACACGTTGCGAGTATTTAATAGACTATGACATTAATTGCTGATGGTGGTTCCACAAAATGCGATTGGATTTTGTTGGGATATGATGGGGAGGTTTTAATGAAAACCCGCACCAAGGGTTTGAATCCAGCGGTGATCGCTGTGGAAGACCTTTTCAATCGCTTAAAGGAAAACGAAGATCTAGTGGCTATTTTCAATGTGGCCGAAACCGTCGATTTTTATGGTGCCGGCGCTGGAACCAAAACCCCCAATGCCATACTTACAAAGGTCCTTCAGGAAGTTTTCCCAAAGGCTGTTGTTACAGTTAACGAAGACCTCTTGGCAGCTGTTTTGGCAGCCACTACAGAGCCGGGTATCGTGTGCATATTAGGGACCGGATCCAACAGTTGTTATTTTGACGGCGAGAAAATACATTCAAATGTTCCTTCGTTAGGCTACATTTTGATGGATGAAGCTAGTGGCAACTATTTTGGAAAACGCCTGATACGGGATTACTATTACCAAAAAATGCCCGAGCAATTGATGAAGGAATTTGAAAAGCGGTTCGACTTAGACCCCGATGTCATCAAGATGAACGTCTACCAACGTCCCAACCCTAATACCTATTTGGCTTCCTTTGCCGAATTTATTTTTACGGCAGAAGAGGTGAACGGCTATTTTTGGCATTTGATCAGTGAGGGCATGAAGCGTTTTATCGAGTATCGGGTGCTTTGCTACAAGGAAGCGCAGAATGTTCCGGTTCATTTTATTGGGTCGATCGCCCATTTTTCAGAAGAAATGATTCGAAATGCCATGAAACCTTATCATTTGCAATTGGGAAAAATCATTCGGCGTCCTATTGATGGGCTCATCGATTACTACCGCGAGCACCGCCTTAAAGTAAAAAGTTGATGGCTTTTCCTTCCATAAATCCTACCCAAACCAATGCCTGGAGTAACCTTTTGGCACACTTTCAAGAGGTCAAGGATTTGAAGATGCAGGATTTTTTTGCTGAAGACCACAATAGAGTCAAGGATTTTAGCTTGGAATGGAACGACTTTTTTGTCGATCTTTCGAAGAACAGGATTACAGGCGAAACCATTTCCTTGTTGCTCGATTTAACCAAAGAAGTGCGGTTGAAGGAAGCCATTGATGCACAATTTTCGGGGGAACACATCAATCAAACCGAAAATCGCGCTGTGGGCCATACCCTACTGCGCAACTTCAACAGTTTGCCATTGGAAGTTTCGGAAACCCTTCAAAAAATGAAACAATTTTCAGAAGCCGTTATCAATGGAAACTGGAAGGGATTTACTGGGAAGCCCATTACCCATATTGTCAATATTGGAATAGGGGGGAGCGATTTGGGTCCCGACATGGTATGTGAAGCGTTACGGTATTATAAAAATCGCTTGGAAGTACGTTTCATGAGCAATGTAGATGGCGATCATGTAATGGAAACCCTTCGCGGGCTTGATCCCGAAACGACACTTTTCATCATCGTGTCCAAAACTTTTACCACCCAAGAAACCCTAACCAATGCACAAACGGTTCGAAGCTGGTTTCTGAAAGGTGCGCCAGAAGCAGCAATTTCAAAACATTTTGTCGCCGTTTCAACCAACTTGGAGGCTATTGCCCAATTTGGAATTACCTCAGAAAACACTTTCCCCATGTGGGATTGGGTAGGAGGGCGGTTTTCGCTATGGAGTGCCGTAGGACTCTCCATTTCCTGTGCCGTGGGCTACGATCATTTTGAAGAATTGTTACGGGGGGCACACGAAATGGACTTGCACTTTCAAGAAGCACCCTTTGAAGAGAACATTCCTGTGATGCTGGCTTTAATCTCGGTCTGGTACAACAACTTTTATGGAGCCGAAACCGAATGCATTGTCCCTTACTGCCAATATTTAAATAAGTTGGTTGCTTACTTGCAACAAGGCATCATGGAAAGCAATGGGAAAAGTGTGGATCGCAATGGGCATCCAATCAATTACCAAACAGGGACCATTGTTTGGGGCAGTACGGGAACCAATGCACAGCATGCTTTTTTTCAGTTGATCCACCAAGGAACCAAGCTCATCCCAACCGATTTTATTGCCTTTAGGGAGTCCCTCTATGGTGAAGTGGACCATCAGAACAAGTTACTGGCCAACTGCTTTGCGCAGACCGAGGCGTTACTTCAGGGAACCTATGGAAATACAGTTGAAAACAATTACAAGAAATTTGAAGGAAACAAGCCAACAAATACTCTGTTAATCAATAAATTGACCCCAAAATCCTTAGGCAGTCTTATTGCCCTTTACGAACACAAACTCTTTGTGCAAGGCGTAATTTGGAACATCTTTTCCTACGATCAATGGGGCGTGGAATTGGGGAAGAAATTGGCCAAAGGAACCCTTGATGCCATAACTTCTGCAGATACCTCCAAAATCAACAATGCATCTACCCGGCAATTAATCGGGAAATTGCGATAAATTTCTTTTGTTTTATTGGCAAAAACCTTCGTTACTCCGCTGAGGTTTTCTATTTTTATAGAAGAAACAACAACTAAATTTATCTATTATGAGCGCTACAGACGACACAATTACCCTAGCCCAAGCCATTTCATGGACCTCCAATTGGCGTGCGACCCCTGCTTCCAACGTAAGGGCCTTTTTGATTCCCATCGAAGACCTTCAAGGGGCTTTGTCTGAAATCCAAAACCAATCAGGTTCGCCCATGGCACGGGCCTACCTCGCCATAGACAATGGTGTTGAAAAGCTGATTATCGTGGGTACTTCACAAGAACAAAAAGGAGGGGTTACCATTTACAGAGATTTGCTTCCCAGTAACGATGGTGTGGGAGACGCCGGTAACAGTATTTACGATTTTACACAACCATGCCCCCCAGATTGCGATCCAAGCAGTCCCCTAAACTAAGATGGGGGAAATAATCGATGTTATTTCCGATGTAACCGTATATGGTTCGGCTGCACTTGCTTTTATTTACCTTATAGGCTTTAATCGATTTGATAAAGCCTATAAGTTTTTTACACTTTATTTGCTGACAATTGCTGTAATCCAGCTAGGCATGAAAGCCTGGAAATGGTATTTTGAAGGCCAAAGCAATTTATTTTTATTCTTCTATTTTTTTACGCTGCAATTCCTTTGGATATCCTTGTTCTACAAGGAATTATTAAAATTCAAGCTTATGGGTTATTTGCTTATAGGTGTTTTTGTTTTGATAGGCATCCAATATTGGTTGGATCCCGGGCTCTATTTGCGTTACAATCCATTGGGCATATCGATGACGCAAATGATTTTAGTGGTCTACAGTCTCCTATATCTATACCGAAACTTGACCGAGCGGGGAAATTTTTACCTTGTGAATATTGGGTTTTTGATTTATTTTTCATCGAGTACCCTCATTTTTACTGCGGGGAACTTGGCTTTCGATGACGATTTTGTAAAATCGATTTCATGGATCCTTGTAAAGGTTAATGTGGTCATCTATTTCATTTTCCAAATCCTTATCTTCGTTGAATGGTGGAAGCATTACCGAATCCCGAAAAAGAGGTTGTCAAAATAATATTATTGGCCTTGGCCATCCTGATTTTCATGGGAGTAGCCATTGTTCTTTTCTTTTATTTCTCCAGAAAAAAGATTATAAAAACCCAATTGGAAAAAGCCCATTTGGAAATTGCGTACCAGAAAGAACTCCTGCAAGCAACTATTCTAACCCAAGAAGAAGAACGCAAACGGATTGCCCAGGACCTACACGATGCCATCAGTTCTAAATTGAACGTGGTCTCCTTAAATGCCAATTTTTTGATCGAAAAGGACATCACCCTAGAAGACACCCACCGAATTGGTGAAGGCATCCAAAAGGTCACCAAATCGGTTTTGGAAAGCTCTAGGAGGATTGCACATGACCTGTTGCCGCCTACCTTGGAAAAATTTGGTTTGAAAGCTGCCTTGGAAGAATTGTGCGAAGAGGTCGATGCTGCGCAGCGGTTCCAGATACAGTACAACATTTCCTATCCGGAAGGGGTGTTGTCCAGTACCAACGAGTTGCATTTTTTTAGGATTGTACAAGAGCTTTTTAACAATACCATCAAGCATTCGGAAGCCAAAGCCATTGTGCTCTCCTTGAGGTGTTCTGAAAACCTATTATCTTTGCAATACACCGATGACGGAAAGGGTTTTGAAGTCGTTAAGGCCAAAACAGCAAAAGGGCTGGGCATGAGTGGCATTGAAAATCGTGCCTTATTGATGAATGCCGAATTTATGTTGGAATCGGCCCCGGAAGCTGGAATGCGTGTTGAAATAAAATACCAACGTAACAATGAACATTAAGATCGTACTTGCCGATGATGAAGAACTTTTCAGGGTTGGTATGTCACACATACTCTCTAGGGATCCGGAAATTGAAATTGTATTTCAGGCTACCAATGGAAGGGAATTGATTGAATTTCTGAAAACCACCGAAACCTTACCGCACATGGTCATTATGGACATCAAAATGCCCGAATTGAATGGTGTTGAAGCGACCAAAGAGATTAGCCAATCATTTCCCGAGGTTAACATTATTGCACTAACTACTTACAACACCAAACCTTTTATCCGTAACATGATTGAAGTAGGGGCCAGTGCTTATTTGGTTAAAAACTCGCCTCCACAAAAAGTAGTGCACACCATCAAGCAAGTGTATTACAACGGTTTTTATTACGATACCGAGGTCATCAATGCCTTGAAAGGATTTGCACACCCATCAAATAAAGCCGATTCCAAAACCGTTTTTGACGAAAATTTCATCACCCAGAGGGAACGGGAAGTGTTGGAATTGATCTGCCTTCAAAAAACGTCACAAGAAATAGCAGACGCACTTTTCATCAGTAAAAGAACCGTAGAAGTGCACCGAAAAAACCTCTTGGAAAAAACAGAAGCAAAGAATTTGGCAGGACTGGTCATTTTTGCCATGAAGAACAGTTTGGTTCCCCCAATCCTATTTGAATAATTTTTCCTAACTTACCCAAACTAAACTCCCCTTTTAATTAAAGCTATAGAAACGCTATGCTTACCAAAGTATATGGGGGAGCCGTGCTTGGGGTCGAAGCAACCACCATTACGGTCGAGGTCAATACCGATTTGGGCGTAGGCTACCATTTGGTAGGACTTCCCGACAATGCCATCAAAGAGAGCAATTACCGAATTGCGGCAGCCCTTCAAAACAATGGCTATAAAATTCCTGGAAAAAAAATTACCTTAAACATGGCTCCTGCCGACCTACGCAAGGAGGGCTCTGCCTACGACCTTACCTTGGCCATGGGTATTTTGGTCTCTACGGGTCAGATTTTGGAACAAAGACCCTTGGCTGATTATGTCATTATGGGTGAGCTGTCTTTGGACGGTACCCTACAACCCATTCGAGGAGCTCTTCCTCTTGCCATCAATGCGCAAAAGGAAGGTTTCAAAGGGTTTATCCTTCCCAGGCAGAATGCAAAAGAAGCAGGTATTGTGGAAGGATTAACCGTTTACGGAATTGAAACCATTACGGAAGTGATTGAATTTTTCAATGAGGGCAAGGACCTGACAGCCACTAAAGTAGACATGCAAGCCGAGTTTTACGAGCATCTGGAAAATCCTGAATTTGATTTTGCCGATGTGAAAGGGCAAGAAAGCATCAAGCGGTGTATGGAAATTGCCGCTGCGGGAGGACACAACATCATACTGATTGGACCTCCGGGAAGCGGTAAAACCATGTTGGCCAAGCGTTTGCCCAGTATTTTGCCACCACTTACCTTGAACGAAGCTTTGGAAACGACCAAAATTCACAGTGTGGCGGGCCGCACCTTGGAAAAAGGGGGTATCATGACTTTCAGGCCGTTTCGCGGGCCACACCACACCATTAGTGATGTGGCTTTGGTAGGAGGAGGGCAATACCCGCAGCCAGGCGAAATTTCATTGGCCCACAATGGCGTTTTATTTTTGGACGAATTGCCGGAATTCAAACGGAGTGTACTGGAAGTGATGCGCCAGCCTTTGGAGGACCGGGAAGTAACCATTTCCCGTGCCAAATTTACGGTAACGTACCCGGCAAGTTTTATGTTGGTTGCCAGCATGAATCCCAGCCCTGGGGGCTATTTCAACGAACCCGATGCCCCGGTAGTATCCTCCCCAGCTGAAATGCAGCGGTATTTAAGCAAGATTTCGGGGCCATTACTAGATCGCATTGACATTCATGTGGAAGTGACTCCAGTTCCTTTTGAAAAGTTGAGTAACGGTCAAAAGGGGGAACAAAGTATCCATATTCGCGAACGTGTAACTCAGGCAAGGTTGTTACAGACCAAACGGTTTCAGGACCTCGAAAAAGTACATTACAATGCCCAAATGGGGGTAAAACAGATTCGGAATTTTTGCCAATTGGATGAAACGTCCAAAAATTTACTGAAACAAGCCATGGAACGGCTCAACCTGTCTGCACGTGCTTACGATCGCATCCTAAAAGTGGCCCGAACCATTGCCGATTTAGAGGGTCTGGAGCACATTGCAGGCCATCATATTTCCGAAGCCATTCAATACCGAAGCCTAGATCGGGATGGATGGTTGGGGTGAAGTGTTAAAAAAAGGGGGAAAAGACCCTTTCGATAACCATCAAATAACTCTATGGTATTGATTTCAAAGTCTATAGATTTCAGGCATCAAAGTTAACATCATGAAACGACTCATTGTATCGGCCAAGGCCAGCCAACTTTTCGGGGATTTTCTTTTTGTGGTAAGTGTATCAAAAGAAGAAGACGGAAAACCCGTTACCAAACTTAAGAAAGAACATTTTGAGATTCATTACATGGCTAGTAAGAATCATGCTAGTGCCTACCAACGCCAAGTAAAAAGCATAAAAGAGAAACCTTCGGGAGTCTATGTGGTTCAACTTGAAAACAATCCCATTCAGCCCAATTACTTCCCGGGCAGGTTTGTTTTTTCAGTCGCAGTGCGCAAGTATTACCCAGTGATTGGGGTAGCCGGAGAACGACCTCAACGCCCAACCAAATACGATTTTGGCCAAACATTGGCCACGGGCGAACTTGTTGATTAGCTGCTAGGAGTTTTGCCTTGAAGTCAATGGAACTACTTCAATGGAACATTTTGTAATAAAATTGGTGGACCACACTCTTCATGGGAAGATCCCCTTTGGAATCGCCAAAATAGTGGATTTCATTATAAGCATCCAGGTCGATTTCTGCTCTTACCCTAATGGGTTTTTGTTCCCCATTGCAATTGGGCCCAAGGAATTTGCCCATAAGACGCCCCTTTTGATAGTGCGCTTGGGTACAGATTAATTTTACGTCTAAATATGCGGCGATGGGACCTAGCCAAATGTCCAGGGATGCAGAAACGATATATACCGTTCCCTCTTTCTTGTGTTTTTCAATCGATTGAAGGGCTTTTTCTCGAAACCCGCGGGTTTCTATGAGGTTTTCAAGAAACCCTTCTGCCATAATATCTAATTGACTTTTCGTTTTCCCTTTCAGAAAAGCGGCAACAAAGCGTTCCTTGATTTTTGATTTGGAAAACAGCCCAAGCTTGGCCAGAAAGAAGAGGGGCGAAAAGACGAGGAACTTACCAACAAAGCTGGAAGTGTTTGAGGAATACTTCAAAAACAAGAACAAAGAGTCCTTTTTGGTAATTGTACCGTCAAAATCGTAAAGAAACAGCTTTTTGCCCACAGATTTATTTGTTGTAAATAATCAACCCAAAGCTCAAAATCCATAACAGGATATTTATTTGGATAAAGGGATCTTTGTAAATCAATTTGGTAGGGGATTCGGTTTTTTGATACACAAAAGTTTGTTGCAAATACCGGAATACCCCTAAGATAACAAACAAGGAAGTAGCGTAGAGATGGGAAAACCCAAATTGCGCTTCCACAGAAGGCGCTATGGAGTACATAATATAGCAAACGATGGTGATTGTAACGGAGCTGATTAGTGCAGCATCAATAAAGGCAAGGTTGTAACCCGTTAATGAAGCCCTTTTTCCTTCATGAGACGCCATCAACTCGCCACGTCGCTTGCCCAACGCCAAGACCAGGGCCAAAGAAAATGTCAGCAAAAAGGCCCATTTGGACACTTCAATCCCCGTAACCACACCTCCAAAAATTACCCGAAGTACAAATCCGATGGCAATGATCCCGATGTCCAAAATAGCGATGGATTTTAGCCCAAAAGTATAAGCCAGGTTCAGCAAAAAGTAAATACCAAGTGGGACCAGTTGCATGGGTGAAAATTTGTAAACACAAAGGAAAAATAGTAATACAACAATGGGAATACAACTTAACAAAGCATTTCTTGGAGCGATAGCTCCTGAGGCCAAAGGTCGCATTTTCTTTTCGTCGTGTAAACGATCTTTTTCCAAATCCTTAAAATCATTGATTACGTAAATAAGGCTGGCTAGCAACGAAAACACCGCAAAAGCATAAATAGATTCCCACAGCAAAGACGTATCGAAAAGGTGCCCCGAAAAAAATAGCGGTAAAAATACAAATAGGTTTTTTACCCATTGGTGTACTCTAAATAGGTTGATATAGGGAATCATAACGTACTTTTATCCTTTTGGTAACGAACCAATTTTACGGTCTTAATATTATTTTGATTGTAATAGGTCTTCTCCGAAATTTGATGGTACCCTGAAACGACAGGAATCGTGTTCTTGAAATTTTTTGGAGTCAACCGTAAGTCCAAAAATAGAAAATACTCTTCAGGTTGGTCTTTTTCAAGAAGTTTTGAAAATGACTCAAGGTAGCCGTTCTTCTTTCGGATATTATTTTGCTGTAGGTAATAATCAAAATATCTTCTATGGTTTCCTATAAATAACACATAGGCCTCTGGATTAATATTTCTAGCATCTTGGGCAATCTCTCTATAGGAGGTTGATTGTGTATAATAGGGGCGGTCATTAAGGAAAAGCACGAGCAAGCTGTAAATAACTACAGAAGTTACAAAGCCATTTCGTATATTTTTTTTCTTTGGAATTTTGGAAATATAGAATCCAAGTAAAATTAGGATGGGCCCAAGGACTACTATAAAATATCTAGAGACTAATATACTGTTGGAAACCTTGGACTGCACCATGGGAAAGAAAAAGTAAAAAATAGTCCATCCACAAAGCAACCACAAAGCTTTTTGGTGTTTTAGAAAAGGTTTGAAAAAAGAGTATTTGTTTGTAAACTTTTGGAATAGAAGCATGAAAATGGTTCCCACAATGAGAATTAAGCTTATCGTAGAAAGGAGGTAGTCGTTAAAAAACTCCTGAAAGTAAGTGATAATCATTTTTGCCGAAGGGGTATCTCGCCAAGATTGATGTGGTACTTTTAATTGTTTGATAAGTATGGGAATCCATGCTGAAAATAACAAAATAGGGACGGCAAAACTAAGGGCATATTGTTTAAAATGGGTTTTTAGGGCTTTCCAGGGCAATAAAAGCAAAAGCATTACTCCTTGTCCTGCATAAACAAACAGCGCATAGTAGTGGGTGTATAACAATGCCGTGGTAAAGCCAATATACCCTATAAGTGTTTTTTTTGAAGGAACCCCGCGCATAAGTTTTACAAAGTAAAAAAACGAATAGTTGGATAAGGCCATAAAAAAGGAGTACGAACGCACTTCCTGACTATAGCGGATGAGGTACGAATTAACCACCACCAATAGCAGGGTATAAAGAGCCACTTTTTTGTTGAACAACAGTTTGGCCAATTGGAACAGTGAAAAAGCGGCCAATAACCCCCATAATACACTAAAAATTCTTAATGAAGTATCATTGAAACTAAAAATTCGGCACCATAAATTGGATAACAAATTATGAAGTGGGGGATGAACATCAAACTTCATGATATCAATTACCTTTCCAAGCGAGCGCGACGGGTTCGCAGTATCTGCGGTAAATAACTCATCGTTCCAAAGGCCTTCGTAGTTCAAATTATAGAGCCTCAATGCCAAGGCAGCGAGTAACAACAATATTAAATACGGATTGTATTTTTTATCCAAAAACGAGATTTTCATTCGTACTGATTTTTGTAACAACCAAAATAATGGAAAGTTTCTGGAAAGTAAAGAAATCCAAATATTAAAAAACGATTTCTGTTAGTAAGAACTTATTAAGACCAACTTTCTCTCTTATACTCATTTCTCCTCGATGCAGCCTCCCTATTTTTCATCACCAAATGATCTTGATCTATTTTTTTGCTTCGATACCCAAATAAGTGAAAAATTTCCTTGGTAAAAAACCGAGCAATTTTTTTGTCTACATATAGGCTTTGTCGATTACTATCACCCCAATGGACTCCGGGTAGCCATACCAGAATCCGATCCATTTTGGTATTGCGCAACCATCGGGACAACCATAAAAAAATAAAAGGAATTCTTTTGATGATGAAGTAGCCATCTTCCCCCTTGCCTTGATACAACGGCATAAAAATCTTTCCGGAATAGGGGGCCAATGAGTCGCAATCGTTGATTTTTGCCAACAATTGTCTTTTGTGAATCCGTTGAAAATTATGAAAACCTGGTTCCATGGAAAAAGTACCTTGACGGGGGACTTCTTGCCTATGGATGATTTCATAAAACCACTGGTTTCTTTGGGCTATGGCAGAAAGGCGCTGATACTCCGAGCTGAAATTAAAGGCCTCTTTTTCAAGGCAGCCTGTAAATGCTAAGGTTAAGAATATAAACGAATAATGGTTTTCGGAAGCAAAACGCGATTGATGCTGTCCTCCTTCAAATCCAAACGCCACATAACCCAGCTCATTAATGTAACTTAGTAACGGGCCATCCAGATATTCTTCAATTCCAAGGACGATGGGTAGGGGGTACTGTTTGGTGAAACTCCTGTTAAGTAAACTGTCGTTGATGGTCAAAAAGGGGATGGTTTCAGCCGATGTGGTGTGCAGGTCAAAAAAGTAAAAGGGGCCTTCTTCTACTTCCAGAATTTGTTCCAGAAGCATTAACAGCTCGTATTGCTCTTGGAGGTCAGCTTGCCGTGGGGTTTTTTCTTGAAGCGATTTGAGTTTATCCTTAGTAAATTGCCGGTTCAAATCCACTTCTAAAAACCGCACCCCAGCCTCCAGGGCTTTTATGTTTCCGGTAAGGGCAATCATTTTCCCTTTAAATTGGGAGGCAAAGGGCTTAAGGTCTTGTATGGCTTTTTGCAAGGCCATAACGCCGCTGGGTTCGTTTCCGTGAATGCCTCCAACAAAAATTAGGGTGGGGCCTTTTTTGGAGCCTTCAAAGGTTCCAATGATTCGGTGGTATGTAGTCTTTTTTTCGACGGTGTTATTCCTTATCATAGGCCATTACATCCTTTATGGTAATAATTCCCACCAATTCACCATTTTGCATTACGGGCAAGCACCCTATCAATTGTTCCTTCATAATGGAAATAGCATCTTCCACGGGAGTAGTGGCTTGGGTCGTGACCACCTTTTCTACCATAATGTCCTTAACTAATTGGGTTGGATTTTTCATGTGATTTCCAGAGTTTCCCACATGGGTCCAAGTAAGCAAGCCAGTAAGTTTTCCCTCTTCGTTTTCAACAGGCATGTGGTGGATGTTTTTCCATCGCATAATACTGGTGGCCAGATCGGCTAAGTCATTTTCCTTAACGGTCAATAAACGGGTTGTCATGATGTGCCCAACCCAAGGCGAACTATCTTTCAAGGGTTTTTCCGCTTTAATATCTGGCCATTCATGAACAGGCTCCCCCTTTTTTTGGTTTTTGTACATCCCGCGGGTAATAAGGCGCAGTGCATGATCTTTTTTCTGGGATCTTTGCAATTTCCTAAAGTTGGAAACCAGCCATTGCGCCCCACTTTTTTTTGCCACACGGCGCTCAATGATTTCCAAATAACGTTCTATGGAATCATGATCGATCCCACAGGATTCTAAACCTTCATAGGCTAACGGAAGGAATTCCTTGGTCACCAATTCAGGGGCATCGTAGGTTTTGCCATCCCAGCACAAAACCGTTTGCTTTCCATTACGCGCTGCTTTGATGAAATTGGTTTTTGCTTCGCGAAAATCCATAACGGCCTCCATATTATCGAATTTTTTGGGTCGCCCTTTCATTAACCCTACCCAGAAGGCGAAAGTGGCCATCTCGTCTATAATTGATGGTCCAGAGGGGATGTATCGGTTTTCAATCCTAAGGTGTGGTTTTCCATTAGTAACGCCATAGCAAGCACGATTCCATGGATAGATTGTTCCGTTGTGAAGCCCCAAAGCCTTCAATTTGGGAATTTTTCCTTGTTGGAGTAATTCAAGTGGATTTTCGCTTATTTCTGTAGTCAAAATGCTTTTATACTGCGAAATATTATCCTTGTAGATGTTTGCGACATTGCCACTGGCCCAATTGCTTCCGAAGGAAACCCTGGGCAATTGATCCTTAAGGGCTAGGGAAGTTTGTCGGGTATCGATACTTTGCCGGAACAATGCCACCCTGGTTTCGTTCCATAGCTCCCTGCCCAGCAGCAAGGGCGAATTAGCACAAATTGATAACACAGGGCCGGCCATAGCTTGTGCCCAATTAAAACTGGAGATGAAGTCTTCCGGATCTATTTGCAAGTGCAGTTGGAAACTGGTATTGCACGCTTCAAAGAGTACGGTGTCGTGACGAATGCTCAGTTCGTCCACTCCCATAAGGTGTAGGTAAAAGTGCGACCCCCTTAAACGCATGAGCCTATCGTTGAGTATTTTGTAACGTGGACGGTCCGTAAGGTAGTCCAGATGCAGGTGGTTTTGGGTAATGGTAGGCAAAATACCTGTGAGAACAACCCGAGAGCCTGCTTCCCGGGCAGTAGCATCGGCTTTATCCAATAATGATTGCAGTTGTGTTGCTACTTTGGTAAAGCAGTCCGACTCCAAAACAACAGGGTCGAGATTGATTTCCAGGTTGTATTTTGCAAGTTCTGTTGTAAAGTGGGGATCGTCAATTTTTTCGAGGATTTCCTCTGCATTCTTTGCAGGGCGCCAATCTTTGGTTACGAGGCAAAACTCCTGTTCAGCACCAATTCGTGTAATTCCACTCTCAAAATAATTGTGCTCAAGCATCCATTCCAACGCTTCAATATCCTGAAGAAGTCGCTCGACATAAAGGGCCTGCTCTTGGTTGTTTGAGGGAAGATCTACTTTTTGTTCGCCCATTTCCTTGTAATATAAGTCTAAATTCAACAAATATCACATTTGAAAAAATGATTTCAGTCAGTTTCACAGTTTCGACTAGTTGCAAAACACCCTTGAAGGGTATTTAACACTATTTTAAGGACTTATTTTTTGGGGAATAGTATCTTTAAAAATTCACAAAACAATCAAAAAATGAATTCCATAAAAATTAGTTACTTCCTCTTTTCTTTAGCTGCGACATTGCTATTGACCTCGTGTAAAGAATCAAAAACAGCGGATTCCGATAGTGCCAAACTTTCGATCGATTTCGAAAAATACGAGTTGGCCAATGGCCTTGATGTAGTATTACATCAGGACAAAAGCGACCCCATTGTTTCCCTAGCCATTCAGTATGGAGTAGGTTCCAACAGGGAAAAAACTGGTCGTACCGGTTTTGCGCACCTCTTTGAGCACATGTTATTTCAGGAATCGGAAAATGTGCCTCAGGACCAGTTTTTCAAAAAAATTCAGGATGCTGGAGGAACCTTAAATGGCGGTACTTGGAAAGATGGAACTATTTATTATGAAGTAGTTCCCAAAAATGCTATGGAAATGGTGATGTGGCTGGAAAGTGATCGCATGGGGTATTTGATCAATACCGTTACGGAATCGGCTTTCTACAACCAACAAGAGGTGGTTCAGAACGAAAAAAGACAACGCGTAGACAACAACCCTTACGGTCATACCAACTGGGTATTGGACAAAAATATTTACCCTGAAGGACACCCCTATAACTGGCAAGTTATAGGAGAGCTTGTTGATTTGCAAAATGCTACCGTAGAAGATGTGAAGGAATTTTACGACCGTTTTTATGGCCCTAACAATGCTACCTTGGTTTTAGCAGGCGATTTTGAAAAAGAGGAAGCTAAGGCTTTGATTGAGAAATACTTTGGTGAAATCAAAAGACGACAGGAAGTAGCCCCAATGGAGCCGCAACCTGTAACTATTTCGGAAACAAAACGCTTGTACCACGAAGATAATTTTGCTCAAGCTCCACAGCTGAATATGGTCTGGCCCACGGTACAACAATATACCGACGATGCCTACGCCTTGGACTTTTTGGCCGAAATTCTTTCCAGTGGTAAAAAAGCCCCTATGTACAAGGTGTTGGTAAAGGAAAAGGAGCTTACGGCCCGAACCTCTGCCTATAACAATTCGCAGCAAATTGCTGGCGAGTTTCATGTACGCATTACAGCAAATGATGGGGTAGATTTGGACGATGTGGAAGCCGCCATTTTTGAGTCATTTGAATTGTTCGAGAAAGAAGGAGTTACCGATCGAGACATCGAGCGTATCAAGGCTGGATTGGAAACCCAATTTTACAACGGCATCAGCAGTGTGCTTGGCAAATCGTTTCAACTTTGTCAATACAATGTTTTTGCTGGAGATCCCGGATTCATAGAAACGGATATCGAAAACATCAAAAAAGTGACCAAGGAAGATGTTGTGCGGGTGTATGAAAAATACATAAAAGGCAAGCCGTTTGTTTTGACCAGTTTTGTACCAAAGGGCCAAATGACATTGATTGCGGAAAATTCCGAAAAGGCCCCAGTGGTGGAAGAGGAAATTAAGGAGAATGTTGAAAAGACGGTGGTGGATTCCGGTGAAGAGATTGTTAAAACGCCTACCAATTTTGACCGTTCTGTAGAACCAGAGCAAGGCCCTGCACCCGCCTTGAACATTCCGGAAACGTGGACGGCTGAACTCTCTAACGGACTGAAAGTGTATGGTATTACCCAAAATGAAATTCCGACTGTCAACTTTAGCTTTGTCATTGAGGGAGGACACCTTTTAGATGATATGAACCACAATGGAGTAGCTAATCTCATGACGGACATCATGATGGAAGGAACCGCGTCCAAAACCCCTGAAGAACTTGAAGAAGCCATCGAAATGCTTGGCGCGAGCATCAATATGTATACCACCAACGAATCGATCGTCGTGCAAGGAAATACCTTGGTGCGTAATTTTGATGCGACTATGGAATTGGTGAAGGAAATTTTATTGGAGCCCCGTTGGGACGAAGAAGAATTCGCGAGAATCAAAACGGCTACAATTAACCAAATCAAACGCTCTGCCGCCGATCCAAATACGGTGGCCAGGAATGTGTTCAACAAAGTCCTTTATGGCAAAAACCATATTTTTAGTTACCCTGCCGTTGGGGATGAATCCTCTGTGGAAGCCATTACCATGGACGACCTAAAGGCCTTTTATGAAAAGAATTTTTCACCGTCCATCACCAATTTTCAAATTGTTGGAAAAATAGATAAGCCAGCAACCCTAAAAGCCCTTTCGGCCATTGAATCCAATTGGGCTGCGAAGGAAGTAACAATTCCGGAATATCCCATTGCCAATACACGTGATAAGGCTTCATTGTATTTTGTGGATATCCCCAACGCCAAACAATCGGTAATCAATATTGGGTATATAGCTTTGCCCCGCACAAGCCCGGATTTTTACCCGGTAGAAGTAATGAATTACAAACTGGGAGGGTCTTTCAGCGGTAACGTAAATTTGATTCTTCGGGAAGAAAAAGGATACACCTATGGGGCCCGGACCAATTTTGGTGGTGGTAAAGTTCCTGGTACGTTTACCGCATCCTCGAGTGTCCGTACCAATACAACGGGGGAATCTGTTACAATTTTTAGGGATGAAATCAACAAGTATAGGGACGGCATTTCAGAAGACGATTTGACGTTTACAAAAAACGCCTTGATTAAATCGAATGCACGTCGCTTTGAAACACAATTTGCTTTGTTGGGGATGCTCCAGGAAATGAGCGCTTACAACCTTTCTCCCGATTACATTGCAGGCGAAGAATCGGTCATAAAAAACATGACCTTAGAGCAGCACCAATTGTTGGCCAACAAGTATTTGGATCCTTCAAAAATGGCTTACTTGGTAGTGGGGGATGCGACCACCCAATACCCACAATTTAAATCCATGGGCTTTGATGAAGTGATGCTTTTGGACAAGGATGGGGAAGAAGTAACCTTGGAAGAAGTGATGCAGTAGTTAATTTTTCTATTGTAGAAAAGGGGCGTTTTTTTACAATGCCCCTTTTTTTAAAATAGGCGGTCCTCTTTGTGATACTCTCTTTTTATCCCCCTCATCAATATTTCAAGGGTAAGCTCACTCTGCTTATGGTACAAAACCTGTAGGCTACAATATTGGATGATGTTTACAATGTTGGATCCGCTTAAATAATACTTTTTTGCAATAAGATTCCAATCAATTTCCTGAGCGATCAGCAATTTTTTGGGCAAATTGATTTGCCACAGCAGTTTTCGTTCCCGTTCTCCAGGCAATTCAAAGGGGCAGAACGACTGAAACCGCCGTGTAAACGCTTCATCAATATTGTCCTTAACATTGGAAGCCAAAATAACCAATCCCGGATGGGTTTCTACCCGCTGAAGTAAATAGGAAACTTCTTGGTTGGCATATTTGTCGTGTGCGTCCCTAACATTGGTTCGTTTTCCAAAAATGGCATCGGCTTCGTCAAAAAACAAGATCCAGTCTTTGTTTGCTGCCCTGTTGAACAAATTCGATAAATGCTTTTCAGTTTCACCAATGTACTTCGAAACTACCGTAGAGAGGTCGATTCGGTAAACAGGTTTTTGGGTATATTTTCCCAACAAACTGGCAGTCAAGGTTTTTCCCGTGCCTGGTGGGCCGTAAAACAATGCCCGATATCCAGCTTTCACGCGATTTTTCATGCCCCATTCTTCCATAAATTCCTTATTGTGAAGCAACCAGATTTCCAGTTCTTTGATAAATTTTTCCGTTTTGGGATTCAACACCAAATCGTCCCAAGTGAGGGAGGTGTCCAAGCGCTCTGCTGGAAAGTCGGTGCTCAGCTTTGGAGGAGGAACCTTCCCAGTAGTCAAAAGGTGCACAGCCTCTTGAAACAGTAACAATTTTCCACTCATCAGTGGTTCCCCTTCGGGTACGCTGTCTAGGTATAGGAGTTCCTTGGTATAAAAAAGGTGGTCTTCCTCAAAATAGAAATTGCAAGCAATCCTTTCGTTGAGGTTGTTTCCGGCCAAAAGGAATTGAACGGTTTCTCCAGTGGGAAGAATACCACGGTGGTGTTTGCCCTTGGTGCCTCCGAATATAGGAAAATCCGTTCCATTGGGAAAAACGTCCGAAACGGTCGTGATTAGAAAGTCGGGCAAAATATGGGGTGCCATGGCCAAAAAAAGAATCACACATTCTTTTTGCGACAATTGTTGTTCCTTAGCAAAGGAGGGCAGTAAGGAATTTCCAAGGTTTTCAAGTTCACATTTGGGTGCTTCCGAATCAAAATTTCCCTCGGGGTTTTGCATCCTCCATGCAATAATTTCCCTCAGAAAGGAAAATACTTTCGACAGATCGGTATTGTTGGTCATCGTATTCATGAGCTATATTTTTGATAGGCAGCAGCCAGTTTGGCATCGTATTTATTTTGTTTGTAACCGGGACCGTTATACCCTTTTGCGAAGGCTTCCCAATCTTTGTTTTGAAGGTGTTTCATTAAATTGGTTACTTGACAGAATTTTCCAAATGCTTCCAAATGAGCCTTTTCATGGGTGTACATATGCGACACAAAGCTATCCACATTGGGATACCCAAGGGTAGCCCAATGAAAACCCATAATCTGGAAAGATCCATAAGAAGCTGCCTCATAAGCAGCATCATGCACCCTATCGTCCTCATCCAGTCCTGCGGCTTTTTCAAGACGGTCGTATTCCTGTTTTCCGCCCTGATAATATTTTTTGGTCCAAGTTTTATAAAGTACGTTTTCAGTTTTGGTTGAAATCAATGATTGTGGGTCGATACCCTTGCTTTGAAGCTGTTTCCAGAAAATATGTCCTTCAAATAAAATCCTTGGCCTCCCGTCCAAAAGAAATCCCTTACCGCTGCTTTCAATTTCATTCACCGCTTTTACTGCTGCCAATTCCACCTGAAACTTCTGTGCAAAAACCTTTAGATCGGACTCACTGAGAAATTTATCATTGAATAGCGTGACTTGGTTTTGGGCTGCCACCAACTTTGACCAAGTCTTGGGCCCTACAATTCCGTCCACAACCAATTGGTGTTTTAGTTGAAAGTCCTTAACTGCCGTATCGGTATCTTTCCCGAAGTACTCATTTACATCCAGTTCGTAGCCTAGGGAAAGCAATAGTTCTTCGAGGGTATAAACTTCGGGTCCTGTAGCTTTGTATTTAAGGGTTTTCATCGGAAGGATTTTGAGTATTGGCAAGGGCCGTAATTTCTGAAAATTGTTTTCTGAGCATGGGATGTTTCAGAATGGCTTTTACATAAGCCAAGCTGCTTTTGCTTAAATGACGGGATAGGGTAGGTTCATAAAACTTCCAAGGATCAAAAAAACTCTTATCGGGTTTTTCTGTAAGGGTAAGGATTTCATTGTTTTCCACAGCCAAAAAGTTGGATAATTGCTTTTTCACTGCATCATTGGCGATGGCTCCAGCCAAATAGTTTTCGACATCCTTCAACGACACCTTATGGGGCATGAACAATTGATAGTATTGAATTTTGGAAGGTTGTGCTTTTTCCCAGTTGCTTAGATAATTACTCAAATAACCAGGAATCTTATCCAGGTTGAGTCCTGTCTGAAGGTCGGCTACAATGTTATCGGTTTCTACTTCGTTCTTGACGATATGGTCGATGTGGTTTTCCTTTTTGAATTTTTCCACCAAAAAATGGACGTATAGGGTTTTACTGTTGATGATTTCCACATAGACCACTTTTTTATCATGAAGGAGTGTTGTGTTGCGTAACAAATAGTTGTGCACATCCAAACATCCCAATAAGCCACTATTGTCGATGGCACCGGCATCTATAAAATGACCATAACCCGGAATTTTAGCCGCCGGACTAAAAACAGGAAAGCGATTGGTGGTTGAAACCGCTTGATAGTAAGGCAAGGTCTTATTTTGATAGAGCGTTGCCAGATTTTCTGCAAATGGAAACAGGCTTTCAAAATGGTTGGGTTTTACAGACCACAAAATGCCCCGGCTACCTTTGGTACTTGCTGTATTCATGATAAGGCTAGGGTAGTAGCCTGTTCTTTCGTAGGCTCTTAACCAATAGTCCCTAAACGATGTATCGGAAAGTGTATTGGATTTTTGGTCTTCAATATGGTTTTGGTATTTCCGCATGGCATAATAAGGCCGATCCCTAACCCCAAGGCGTTGGTTAAAGGGCCAGATTTTGCGATAGGAATCCAACCCAAAAGTAAAAGTAAGGTCGATGGAAGTATAGTTCTGTCGTGAAAGGGTATCTATTTTTTGCTGTATGGCTATAAAGTTTTTACCATCCTGCTGGTATAAACCCGTATATAATGCCAACCCCAAAGATCCACCCGATGCCCCAGAAAGCGCAATCGTATTGTCCAGCAACGCTCCTTTGCTCTCTATTTGGAGGGTGTTCAAGACGTTTAGGGTCCATACGTTGGCTTTCAGCCCGCCTCCATGGGATGCAATTAGGAATAACGTGGTGTTGTGTTTTTCTTCCAGTTTGCTCCAAAATTGATTTTCGGTTATTTCTGGCAATTTGTTTTCCACTAAATCCAACTCGTGGGTCCTAGTTTCAATGGAACCTAACTTGCTTATCAATACCAAAACCACCAATAGTGCAGTAAATCCAAAAATGATCTTAAATCGGGCGGTGGAAAACAAATCCATTTTTTTTGCCACAAAAAAATACTTACCCAAACTAGCGATGATGAAGTAATAGAAGTAGAAAAAGGCCAACAAAATTGGAATGCCATTGGTAAGCCCCCATCCCTTTATGCTGGCAAAGCTGGAATATACCAACAGGATTATGGAAACTATGAAGTTAAAATTGAAAAGCATCAAATAGTTTTCGGCTTTTTCAAAGTGCTTTATCAAACGAATGAATAACGCTACTGCAACCAAAAGTGGGCTGGTAAGGGTATTCAGCACCTCTGTAGACCTAGTTCTTAGGAGTCGAAAGAACAGGTAATTAATCATCAACACATAGCTGGTAAGCAAGAGTGTAATAAAACCGATGGGGCTGAAGGTCACCAAACATACTGTAAGAATGAGTAATATTAAACTCAGCAAGCCCACCACAAAATAAGTTATTCCCAAACGTTTGTAATACCTTTTTAGTTTTCCAGCATCCTTGTTGTTTTTAAGTCGAGTGAAGCGTTCCTTAACATAGATGTAGGACAGCATGGGAAGGAAAAGGAGGATGTAAATAATGATTTTTATGGTAGGCAGTGGAAAATTTTCGAAAAGCAGATTCGGTTCAAAACTACTGATGATGAAATGAATCCATACAAAGTGAATTAATAAACCAAGGGAATAACGAAGGTAATTGGCCCAGTTGTCAGGTTTGTAGGTTGTATTTTCTTTGGCTTTATAGATGTAGGCCGGAAATTTTCTAAGTGGCCAAAAGTTAAAGGGATGTACTTTAATCCAAACGGTATAATTTTCCGAATTGTTGAGGTTGGCAGCGTAGTAAGTATAAATAGGGTAGTGCGAAAGTACAATGGCCAGCGCATTGATGAACAGGAATGCCAAAAACAATGAAAACCGGGAATGAGTATTCTCCACTAAGTCAACCAGCATAGTAAATGCTTGGTCCATTTGTGTGAGCAGCAAGAGGATAATGGCAATCACCAAGAGGCTTAGGATGGAAGCCTTGAAGAAGTTTTTGAAAGACTTTTTCAAGTGATTGAGGTGCTCTATAAAGGTATTGAACAGGGCCTTTTTATCCATAAGTACGTTTATTTACTAAATTACAACAGCTTCCTTAGCGAAACAAGGGGATTTTTCCTGAACCCTACAATTTCCCAGAATCAAGCAGAGCAAGTTTGGCTTGAAAATTGGTTTTGGCTTGCTCACAACAAGGTACGCCTTTATGCTTTCCATTTTTCCCTATAAATAGCATCACGCCTCTTTATGTTTTCCTCGATTAATGGTTGAAGTTGCCCTAAAATTGAATCGAAATGAGCCCGATGCAACCGAATGGCTTCAGAAATGTGCTCTTGCAACCTGCTTTGGGTTTCAATGGCATATTCCTGTACACTATCGTCAATTCCAGGTTCATATTGGGCCATTCTCTGTTTCATGCTGTCTAAGAACCTACCGTTGAAAAACCCAATGGCAGTATAGAAATCCGGAGTATTCCATGCACTCTTTTCGAATTCCTCCCAGCCCTCATCAATAAGAAATTCCAAAACATGGGTAGCAAAATAGAGGTGCTTCATAAAATCGTTTTCAATTTGTAGACTTGCCTCTTGTTTGAATCCGTATTGCTTATACAGATACTTTTGGATAGCTTCCAAAATTTGCCTGTCGGTGTACTTACTCCAAAATTCAAGACGATCTTGTTCCATAACAATCGATTTATAAAGTGTCTAAAAATGCTATAATATCACGAATTACAAGTGGATTTGGTCTTGAACTTCCGTTCAAATAATTGTTCACCGTAGTTCGGCTTAAATTGAATTCATCTTGAATTCGTTGTTTCACTTCTGATGAAGACAGCCCGTTATCGGCATCCACTACTGCATCAAATTTCTGTTTCAATAAAGTATGAGTGTTTTCCCGAAGCAAGGTCTCATATTCGGAAATTTTTTGACCAACTTCGCCACGCATTATATTCACGTCTTCATTTTCCGAAAATAGAAATACGTTTGCCTCGTGAACACCATTTCTATGGAAGGGACCTAGGCTGTCTCGAACATTCCTAAGGTATCCAAGCCGTGTCTCAAATTGATCCCTCGTTGAGGATGGTTTCTCTACCAACTCCCTTCCAATGTCATCCACCGAGGTAGCGCCTTTAATTGCGGCAAATTGCCTAGCTCCCCATTCGTCAAGCTTGGTGAATTTAACCAAATTAGGCCGTCCGCCATTGTTCATTATAAACGAAGGAACTTCGTCTGGAGATCTTGATCTTTGGGGTGAAACACTAAACGTAAACGTTTGTCCCGAGAAAATAGGAGTGGTATTAGTTCGATCATTGTGATAATCATTATATTCTTTCGCATTAATTGTTAAGGAGACTGGGAAATCCGACAAATAGGGAGCTTCATCGGTCGCCTCGCGGTATCCATCTACCGTAATTTCATAGGAATAGATTCCATTGGAAGTTGGCCCAAGTTTGCTTACCATGGTTTCTTCAAAACTGCTATAGTAACTGGAATTGTCTGTTTTATGGGCAGGCACCAAATTCCATCCCTCGCCGGGGCCGTGCATATTCTTATTATGTAATAAATGGAACTTTACCCAATTCGTCACCCTTAATATACCTTTTGAATCATAGAAAAGGTCGAAGGAGCGTACATGGGGCCAACCCCTTGGTACAGCGTCATCGTCCGTTGGGTCGGAACCTCTGGTATTTCCTGGTAATCTGGTAAGTGGGTCTGCAATAACATGACTCGCTCTACCTTCACCATCCATATTGTGTTCTACATGGGTTTTTGGCAATTCGTCATCGTCTTTTTTACAGGCATCGGGATTAATCCTGTCTATCCTGGCTTTTTGGACAATGGAAGCACCTCCCACTTCTGGATCTGCCTCTCGTTGTGCGAATACCTCCTCCTTATTTTGAACCTTGGTTTCTTCATTTTCTTCCAGTGCCAACTGTGCTTTGGCTTCTCCTTTGGAATCATCCTCAAATTTGGCAGCTATTGGAACCTCCATAGGTGGTGTATTTGCGGGGACAGGCACTTCTGGAGTTGCCGGAAACAAAGGAGTTACATTTGGAGGCATCGGTTGCGGCCCTTGTGGACCCTGCGGAACTGGCTGTACAGGGCCTGGGGGAGCAGGTGTTTGTGGTCCCTGCGGTATGGGCTGTGGGGCAGGTTGAGCGGGTTGTGGAACGGGGCTGGGTTGTCCAGGTTGTGGGGTAGGTTGTGGAACAGGTCTGGGTTGCCCAGGTTGTGGAATAGGCTGCCCTGGTGCTGGAACTGGTTCTGGAAGCACGGGCTCCGGTACCGGCGCAGTTTTAGGCGCCCCTTTCAGGAATTCAGCAATCATGGAGATTAATTTTGCCAGAAGCATCATTAATGCGGCTACCACAAATGTTACTGCTGCAGTAATGACACTTGAGACCGTCTGCATGATGTCCACTTGTCTTTTTTCACAAACTTGGTTGGCCGTAAATAAGCGCCATAAAATTATTTCAGCAGCGGTGGTTTCAGCGCTGATGATGGATCCTGCTAAAATCAGCCCTATAGGTTCGGTCAGGGCAAGACCGGCTAATGCACCGGCTCCAATTCCAGGAGGAATGGCGATTCCAAAAAATGCAGCCCCACCAAATCCGCCAATTACAGCTCCGACTAACACCAAAATAATGGTTATCCATCCCATTAATAAGCCAACAACATTATTCAGGGTTCTCCATAAAGCCAGTGGGAAATCGAGTAGAATCATGAAATTGGACCAGATATCGTGCAAACATCCAATGGGGTGCTCCAAGAAGTTACGTGGCTCATAGAGGCTTTGGTACATCAAGGTCCAGTCGTCATTCCAAAGGTTAACAAATTGTTGTCCAATGGCACTCCATGGCCAAATCAGGTCTTTGAGGGACGTCCAAAGCATCTCTAGGATTTTTGAAAAGGTCAACCCTTTCCAGGCTTCACCCAGGTAGTATAATATCCCTTTCAGCACTTCCCATAACGATGCTGTTGACCTTTCCTCGCCGTCGATCATTACTCTTTGAACAGTACCATTGTCTTGGGATTGAGCACTTTCACCTGTATAATTCTCTTTGGCCCACTGGTCTCCTAACTGCTGCGACTTTGCGGGCCCTTCTGAACTGATCTTTGCCGCAATAGACTGTAAAATAGGAGCCACGGTTCCAGCTGGATCCATCATGGTGTCCATAACGAAATTGTATAGCTCCTTGAGTTTTACCACCATAGAAATCACTTGCTCGATGCCAAACGCAAGCACATTTTCAATAAATTCTTGAACGGCGGCTATGATGTCGCGGACAAAACTGGTAAGCCGCTGCCATAAATCGGTCCAGAAAGATGAAATTCTGGTCCAGAGCGATCTAAGTCCGTTGAAGGCAGACCGTATGCCGTTTTTAATAAATCCTGGCAGTAAATCGAATAAGCTATTGTTGAAAAGCCCATCAATGGTATCAAAAATGCCATCTATAGTACCAGTTACCGTTCCCCAGAGCAATTCCCCAGCGTTCAGTACACTGTTTATTACTGAATTTATACCGGCCATCAGCGCATTTCCCCCTCCCTTAACTAAGTTCCATGCACTTTGGAGGATATCGGCATTCATATCGGAGAGGGCAGCGACAATAATAGACATGGGAGAGGTGATGATACTAGCAAGGCTCCCAAAGCCATTTTTAATATCGTCAAATGCAGAAGTGCCAAAGGATTCTATTGCCTCCCATTTTTCGTTTAGGAAATCGGTTCCAGAATCAATAGCACTATTAAGTTGTTCAATAATCCAATCGGCCGCAGCACTTACTTGATCGCCCACCCAATTTACGCCTGCAGAAACCTGATCGCCTACCCAAGCTGCACCATCGGCCACTTGTCCGCCTACCCAGGCAGCACCCTCGGCGACACTACTGGCAGCGCTAGTTGCCGTATCTGCTACCCAACTAACAGCACTATCGGCCCAGGCTGGCCATCGTTGTATTTTGTTTTGTGCCATTGAGGCACTTCCGCCTTGCTGAATGGTATGTGTTAGTTCATGCGCCAACAAATGTTGGCCAGAGGTACTTGATGGGTTGTATTTTCCCTCATTGAAATAAATGTCGTTTCCATGCGTAAATGCCTGAGCTCCCAAATCTTTGCTCAGTTGTACTGCATTGCTATCGGTATGGATGCGAACCTGACTGAAGTCGGCTCCAAAGCCCGATTGCATTTGGGACATGGTATGGGCAGCCATTGTGCTGCCGCCACCTTTAGACGATTGTAACCTGCTTTCAATAGATCCAGAGGCTTGTTTTTCTGAAGAAGCTTTTCTTTGAACCGACTCCTCTTTTTCACAGGCCTCACATTTATTTTGAAGGGTATAAGCTTCTGAAAGCTTGGTTTGCACCTCTTCAAAGGGAAGCCTTTGAATTTCTTGGGTTTCTTCAGCTTCACAAGCTTCACATTTTTCCTGTACCGCATTATCATCGGAGGCCAATTGAACGAGTGGCGTTATAGAAGCTGCAAGAGGCTTTTCTTGCACCTCTTCGGTTTCTTCCTGTTTTTGGACTTCCTCTAATGGTAGCCTTTGGACGGAAGGTTGGGATTTTGGGAAAAATGAATTGTTTGCAAAGAAGGAAGGCTGTTGCTCCGATTTTTGGACCACCTTGTCTGCTACGTGGTCCGCCTCTTTTTCAAAATGATCGTCCTTTTTTCCAACGGACAATTTTGCCTGAACACCAAAAAAAGGAGTGGCTTCCAAAGGGCCCGAAGGCTGTCTGGAAGCTCCCTTAGGATTGGTATTTTGGGCAAATGCCTTCATTAGTTCCCTATAAATGCCAATGTTTTATCAATAACGGTATTAATGACGGCGTTCTTGAAATGCCCTAATTTGATGTTAGAAACACCTGCTTTATGAAGGGTATGCATGATGACCAAGTCCTTTTGGCTCAGTAAGAGCAATTTGTACTCATCTTTGGTAATGACCCCGGTCGCCAACAATTCAGACCAACGCTTCAGTTTGTCTTTGGCTTCATCAAAAAACAGGGAAACATCTTGCGTAATGTTTTGCCCTTCTTTATCAAATTTATCTTTTACCAAGGCAAGTACTTCGTCTTTAAGTTCCTTGAATAATTTTTCGAAATCCATGGTTGTTGTTTTTAATTGAATACTCCGTTAAGAATCTGCTTCAGTGCACTTTCAGATTTTTCGTCTTTTTGCGATTCGAAATCAATCATCAGGTCAAAGAGCTTTAGGGTTTCGGGGGAAAACTCTTCAATAAAGACCGGACTTAAGGTTCCTTGGTCTTTCCAAGTTTTCAGGAATCCTTGTAGGGAGGAGTTTTCCGAATTCAATAAGGCCCACATTTGCTGCATGATTAGGTTCTTCTTTTTTGTTTTCTCGTAGAGTAGCATTTTTTGAAGTTGAAGTTGCAAATCGTTTACGGCTGCTTCATGATCGGCATATGGGCTGGTTGCTTTGTTGATAAGGCTTTCCACCATTACTTTGGTAAAAACGGTTTCGGAAAGGGTGTAATGATCGTAATACGATGCGCATGAAGCCAATAGCAGGCTTAAAAGCAATGCGTAGGTTTTGAGTGTTGTTTTCATATCGTTTTATTAAATCTTATTGTGTAATCATGCTTAATACTTGGTACCTTTTGTTTCCGTTGGAAAAATGACTTCCATCTTCCCTTACTTCTACGTGCAACTCGTTTTCAGCAGTGGTAAGGCGGCCGCTTTGAAAGAAAAGATGGCCGAACCCTTGTTTTCCCGAAACACTGCTTACCGAGGAATCCGGATCCCAAAACACAAACTTATCTCCATCGTAGCCTATCACCACTAGCGAATGTTCTGCTTGCCCTGAAACTGTTTTTTCTTCGGGATTGGGTGTGGCCAATTTGGATTTTACTAGGTCATCGTGCAATCCAAAGCCAAAATTGGTTCCGCTAACCACCCTTGCATGGATGAGGAAGCCGTCGTCTAAGGCCTTTTTCATTTTGGAAACGACACCGCTTAACTTGGAATCATAGGTCACCACATCGCCTTTGGTTCGGCTCCCGTTCCATTTCAAATGCCTAATGGCGGTTGACGATAAACCAGAGACGAAACTGTTGGCTGTATTTCGTTTTTTGTCTGGGTCTGCTTTGGAAAAACCATCTCGACTATTAAACCGCCTGATCATGAGGTCGGCAACAGACCAGCATGCTGTGGCTTCTTCCTTTCTAATTTTGGCGTAGTCGTGTACGTTGATGAGTTGGTCCACATCTGGGGGTACTTTGTTTATTTTGTTGAATTTGCCCCACAATCCGATAGCCGTTGCTCCCGACTTGGAGGGAATTAACAACTTTTTGAGGTTTTCGGCTGAAGTACCATTCCTGTTTGCCAGTGCCGCTTGGATTTCGGCAATGAGCTTGGCCATTTTGGCAGCATCGCCTGCCTGGGCGGCATCCATCAAAGCCGAAAATTTGCTGGCTAATGGATCGATAAATGTAATACTCGCACTCACAATTTTGTTGATGCGGCTCTTGATGAGACTGGACCAATAAAATTGTCCTTTGGACGTCACTACTGGGTCGGTGGCTTCATCTGAATTGACTTTTTTGGAATAAGTCGCTATCGATTCATCAATGGATAGGTGTTTGGCCTGAATATGGGGCGGATTGCTCTTAGCTTGAATTTTTTTGGATTGCGCCAAGTCGGCTTCCTCCACGGGACATTCGGTAATTTCTGGAATGATTTCCGGCGGAGGGACATCCTTATTTTTTGGGGGTTGCTGATTGAACCCGCTGTGCAGGGTATCTAGCCTATCGATGGTATGTGTGCCCACGATTCCGTCGACACTTAAAGCTTGTGACGCCTGAAATTTATGGATCGCCTGTAGGGTTTCATTCATAAAAATGCCATCAGCGCCAAAATTTGGTAATGGAAAACCAAGATCCATCAACGCTTTTTGAATCAATCGTACGGGCAAACCTTGATTTCCGTAGCGAACATAGTCTGCGGTTATTGCATCCAGGCAATTTTCGAGTCGGGGATTTCCCTTCAGTAAATCGGACTGCAGATTACGGTCGGCAACTTGTTCCTTTTTTTGAATGCCCTTGGACTGTTGCAAGGTGTGCGTGAGCTCATGGGCCAAAAGATGTTTGCCCTCACTGGAATTTGGATTGTACTTCCCTTCATTGAAATAAATATCATTCCCCGTCGTAAATGCCTGAGCACCTAATTGTTCATTCATTTTCTGGGCTTCTGAATCGGTGTGGATATTCACAGCACCAAAGTCGGCTCCAAACCCCTGTTCCATGAATTGCCGCGTCGCTTTATCCATCTTAAGCCCTTTTCCCTTTTTCTTTTTGATTCCCATCTCAACCGATGCGGTTGCAGCTCCGTTTTTCAATTTGGTTTGCATGGTTTCCTCTTCTTCCTCCCCCTTGGCCTGCATGGCTTCTTCCTCCTCTTCTTTCTGAACGGGCTGTTCTTCTTCCGGTGCGGACTTTTGTTGTGCGACCTCCTCTTCCTTGTCGCCAGATTTTGTTTGAAGTTTGGAAATAGTTTCCGAAACCGGTTTTTGTTGAATGGATTCTTCCTCTTCTGAAGGCTTTTTCTGGACACTTCCGCCGGGATCACCCTTCACCACTTGATCCGCAACATGATCGGCCTCTTTTTCGTAAGCATCTCCTGCTTTGCCCACCGATAATTTTGTTTGCACAGCCGAAAAGAAAGTCCCCTTGGAGGTTTCCGAATGTCTCGAAGCGTCTTTTTTCTTCTTTTTAATACGTCTCATAGCTTCAATATTACCAGTTTACAAAAAGCATGGATTCTTTCCAACGGACAATTTAGCCTGAACACCAAAAAATGAACTACCCTCATTACGCTGTTGTGAAGCATTAGGGGTTCCATTTGTGGAATTATTTTTGGCAAATGCGGCCATGGCTAAGTTATTTGTCTTCTCGAGTACCACTACAATTGTTTTAGTTAAGGTCTTCTTCTAGTTCTTTGCTTGGCTTCCATTTATTATTTTTTCCTCCAAGCTTTTTCTACCAGCAATTTCTCACAGGGGGTCCCTTTGTCAATCAACTCCTGTACCTTCTCTGGCTCTTTTACTTTATCATGTTTGGCTAATAGATTCTTTTTCCATTTGGCATTATCTGGAGTTATTTCTGATAACCCTGCTGGAAAGGGTGAAACAATAATTTCCACCCGTCTTAATTTGTGCTGTTCCGTTAAGGGGTCATAACCGGGTATAGGGTCTTTATCCGACAAGCCCTTCAGCAAAAATCGATTCACGCTCATAAAGCGCTTTTCTTTAAATTCAACTTTCGCTTTTCTGGATACTCCAAGGTTTCTTAGATAGTGATATACGTTCTTTGCCCTACGGTCACTAATGTGTTGCTTGGCTACGTCAGTGCCTACGTTATCTGAATGACCACGTAATTCAACGAACATATCAGATAACTTCACCAGATCGGCAATTAACTTTAACTTGTTTTGTTCAGATGGGTCCAGTTTGTGGACACTGGCTTTGTTGAATCCGAAGTTGATTACGACCGACTTGGCAAAAGACTCTCCTTCATTAGGCCCATCGGCTGCCAATCCCCTTAACTCGTCATCTGTCTTTCCAACACTTTTTGCAATCTCATTTTCGATGTTAATGGTCGAATCATGAAGGTTGCTCACTGCTCTTTGCCCTTTGGCATGTGCTTCAATTTCCAAAAGTGCAGCATGTCCACACAATTCATGACCCAGAACGATTTCGGGATTGGATGTGTAAAGTTGTTTCTCTCCTTTTTTTGAGTGTGCCCCAAGTTCTAGTGGGCTGAGATTCGAATTGATAAGTACCTTATGCTCATCGGGATGTGTATGTGGAAAAAAATGATCGGCCACGACAATCTCCCAATCGTTTTTGGCGCTTGGTCGGGTAAGGACATGCATGCAACATGAGCCGGTTCCCTTATCACTTTCCGCAAGTTCTTTCTCTGGTTTTGAAGGACTTCCCTCAACTTTTCCGCTGCCATTAACGGAAAAATCTGGACTAATCTTAGCCAACTGCCCTTTAACTAAATTATGGCGATCATTATTGGATAATTTCTTGGAGGGATCTTCTCCTTTTGGGTTTTTCTGGAATTTATCAGCGTACTCTTTTGGGTAATCGTCTTGAACTGATAGCTTTCTTTGAATTTTTTTTTCATTACCCCCTGTTTGTTGAATGGTATGTGTTAACTCATGTGCTAACAAATGCTTTCCCTCTTGGGTATCTGGGTTGTATTTTCCTTCATTAAAATAAATGTCATTTCCAGTGGTAAAAGCTTGGGCTCCTAATTCATGACTCATTCTTTGTGCTTTGGCATCGGTATGGATGTTCACATCACTAAAATCAGTGCCAAAGCCCTTTTCCATCTCTGCCTCGATTTTGTAATCCATTTTACCACCTTGCCCTTTTGAGGCTTTGATGCCTGATTCTACGTTCTTGGAAGTAGTTTGGGAATTTTCCTTTCTCTGAAGAGGGTTTTCGCGTTTGGGTTGTGCGGCTTCTTCCTCTTCTTCTTTTTGAACTGGGGATTCTTCTTCAACCGATTCTTGCTTTTGTAAAGGGGTAACTGATTCAGAGAGGGATTTTTGCTGAAGGCTTTCTTCTTCCTCTCCCTTTTTTTGGATACTGGTGTTTTCAATAGACTGATTTACCACTTTATCTGCCATAGTATCAGCCTGTTTTTCATAGGGATCATTTACCTTTCCTATTGCCAATTTCTCCTGAATTTTTGGAAAAAAAGTTCCGGCATCAACTGGATGGTGTTGGCTTGGATGCACTTTCTTTTTTTCAATACGCCTCATAAGTTCAGTTTTACCAGTTCACAAAAAGCATGGATTCTTTCCAAGGGAGTTTTACCAAGTTTAAGTTCCAGGGCAAACCATCCAATAAAATGTCTTGGGTGATTCGCTGGATGTACAATTGATGACGATCTTTCGAAACCACAAGTTTTCCCTCACGTTGCAGAAACTCATTCCTCAATACATCAATATTATTTGTCTTAAGTCCGTTCCAATGCACTAAAACTGCTTCCAGTAAGGTATTGCAGGCCTCTTTTTGATTTTTCTTGAGTTTAATGAATCGTTCTACGGGCTGCCCAACGGGAATGTTGCACAAATACTTTTCAAATTGCAATTCGTACTCAAATGGGTGTTCTTTGCCAAAGGCTAAATAATGCAATAGATGTGCTGCCAGTTCTTTTTTTGATGGATCCAAGCCAGTGGCATCGTTAATTCCTATGTTGGCAAAAAAACGCCTCAAGAAAGGGTGCAACAAAATCAATCCGGCGGCAGGTACTAGGATCCCATCCGATTCATCAATCGTTGTTATTAGTTCCGGCTCCATTTTATTTTCTGCCTTAATTGTTGAATGATGAATGACACTTTCATGCTTTTCCTTTACTTTCTGAAGTTTTAAATCGCATTCCCAAGAGGTATCGATTTTAGACCAGTGTTTTTTGTTTTTTTGAAAGGCATCACCAGCGGATCCCATGAGCAGTAGCTCAAAGGTTTTGGGACGTTTTGTGGCGTGTATTGCCAATGGAATTTGAAGGGCCTCGTTGCAAAATTGAAAAAGTTCTTTTAGGTCTTTTATTTCCCTTTCTTTCAATTGAAAACGGTCATATTTCGCTTCGATGGATTTCTTTTTAGTACTTGAAATTTCGTCAGCAAAAATTCCAATGAAAAGATTCAAATCCGAAGGGTGGACTCCCTTGGCAAAGGAATGAAATGCCCATTGCCAGAAGGCGTATTTAAAAGAAGGTTTTTGAAGGATTTTTGGAATGCTAAAGCGCTTTTGTTTTTTTTGGGGCGTTTCAAAAAATAGTTTCAAAAAAATAGTATTAATAATTTGATTGTCAAATTGTTTTATTATTCTATTTAAACTATTACTATTACTTAATATTTTTTGGAGTTCTGCTTTGGTAATTAGTTGTTGCAGTTGTTCAACCGACTCAAAATGGGCTTCAGGAATGGTACCCCACCAAGGTAATTTTCCGGTTTCTAAAAAATACAACAATGTTTGGATTGGTTTATTTTTTAGCGGAATTTTTTGGTGATTTTGCCCTTTTTGAAAGGCAACGTTTTGCCCCAACTGTTCCTTTAATTGTTCCAAAAGGGTACTGGTTAACTCGGCGTTGCTGTATGTAGTCTCCAGTTCCAAATTTAAATCCAATGTATTGATGACCATGGCGTGGTTCCGGGAATCATATTTTTCGAAATGTGATTCCAAAATGGGTACAATTTTCCTCTTAATTATTGCGTCAATACGGTCCTTTATCTGAAGTGCTTGCTCCATGGAATGTGTTTCTACTTCCACAGTCATTTTTTTTATGATATTTTTCACTGCAAACACTTGTTTGTCAAATTAATGTTGTATATTTATTGGACGATTCAGAGATGAATTACTGGGTTGTAAGTTCATTGAGGCATATAGTGAGAACGTAAGTGTAGTTGGCAGAGTTTCTTTCAGCTTAATCTTGTAAGTATTTCTAGAAGTTTTAGTGGTAAGACCCATAAGGGTATCATTCGGAATGTACGTTTTAACCGACTGATACCCTTTCTTATTTTCAGGAACTATCCGTTGCAATGCTAACTTCCTCATAACGTAATGGCATTTTCCCCAGAGGGGTTTCCAAAGTAAAAATCTGCGTTGGTTTTAAATCGGTCAATAGGCCCGTCGAACACTTCATTGTAATCGATTCCTTGGATATAAACGGACAGTTTGGTAACGCCTGTTTCATTGTGAAGGAATTTCCTCAAATTCACAAAAAGTACAATATCGTCGTGTGTATTTTTGCGGTGCAGACGGTGGTGATCTAACATAAAGGCATTCACCCAGACTCCGCTCACCCAATCGCCATCCAGTTTAAAGGTTAAATTGGTTCCGGGAACAACTCCTAGGAACTGTGCTTTTATTTCGGCAACAATAGCTCTAATTTCTGAGGGTAATTGTGCTGCACTGGTAATCATCCTAGTAAGCTTCTGGTTAACAATGTCAGTATTGGTGACCAATCGATCACGCAACAAGTACCATTTTCTCCATTTTTCATCATAGGTACCGTAATCGTCATCTTTGTTGACCGGAGCCAGCTGCTCATGCAGTTTTTCGTAGAAGGAGGGGTTATATCCTTTTAAATCGCGGCAACGCATGGCATCTGGGCGGAACACTTTGTTATTGCGGAACATGCCGTTATTGCTGTAGGTATAGATGGGATTGTTGTTGGCCATGGTCACCTCCCTTAGTCGCAACACGTAGGTATCCTCTTTGGCGCGGGTAATGACAAAACGTTTTTGGCTTTCATTGAAATCGAAAACCAATCCTTTATCGAAACGATTGTTCAATGCTTCGGTAACGGCATGCATCCTTCGAAGGAAAATCTGTTCCAATGGAATGCGCAGGGTCGTGGTGTTGTTGATGAGTTTTTCACCATTGATTTTGTATTCAATTACCTGAAGCAAATAATCATCGGGCATAGGCCTATTATTGCTTTGGGTGCCTTTCAGGCTTCGGGCAAGATTGTTTAAATATTTTAAGGAACTGATCCAAGGAAAGGTACACTCCATAAGGGAGCAGCAGCCTTGTTCGTTTGCTTCGGCAGCAATCTTGTAACTCACGCAGTAATCGGCTTTTACTTCGTCGTTTTCTGAAATAAGAATGAAGGTGCCTCCTCGTGGGACCCCAGCTTTGTGAATAATCGAAGGGTGTTTTTTTACAAAGGCCGTGAATGTGTCTTTTCCTGTCGTTAAATCGAAATGCAAGCAATCAAAATCCAGACCGTTATCCTTTTTCAGATTATTGATGAAATCCCTACTGGCCAATCCGGCGCGTCCAAAATGTCCTTCAATCCTAAAAAAATCATGACACTCCAAGGCCACTTTCAAAGGCTCTTTGGGCCACCCGGCATTCAAAAGTGTGGTGTGGTAGCTAAGGTTAAAGCCCTGCTTGAAGTTTTCCGTTTTTTGGAAGCACCAATTTTTGAGCAAAGTTCCATCAACGCCGTAATAGGCAGGGATGGCTTTACTGCCCAATTCGCCGCAATTCTTGGAGGGTGTTATTTTGATGGTATTGGTCAATCCCAAATTGAAATTGTCCAAGGAAATGACGATTCGTTGCATGAGGCTTTTTGCTTTTTTCAGAAAGGCCTCATATTCGGTATTGGTAGGCGAGGGGTACCATTGGTGGCGTAACTCTGGGTATTCATTTTGTGAAGGAAACAAGCAACCCAACAGCAAATGTTTTGGGAAGGCGTCGATGCTTGGGCAGCACTCGGTTTTCAATTTTAGTAACAGTGCAACAAACTCATTATAGGTATCGCTCAAGTCCATTACCAAGTCGTAACGGTATTGGATTTTTTCATTTCCGGCAAAGTCATCCAGCGCATTAATTTGGTTCAGCACCGTGTTTTGGGTTCCGCCATTCACTGAAAGTATTTCAGCAAATCCAGTAAAGAAATCCGAGTAAGCTTGGTGCAGTTTAGGTACTGCGGCAACAATGGCATTTTTAAAGGCATTGCCCATTAAAGCGTAGGTGTTGGTATTGTTTGATGCGCCAAGGTCCCCGTTTAGGATTACTTTTGGCACGGCGGTTTCTTCCAGGTTGGTGATGGCTTCAAAAACATCGTGTTTGCTGTAGATTTCGTCTTTGGGATTGATTACATCCTCCACGTCGTCCTTAGTGGCCAACAACACCTTAATGTTTTGCACGTTTTCCTGCCCTTGGTTGTCGCAATTGGACGAAGTACAGATACTGGGTTCTTTTTGATAGCTTTCCAAATAGAGGATTACGACCTTATCATTCAAGTTGAGTTCGGATAGCGGGTCGTGCTCTTCGGTATCGACCAAAGATTCTGGAATGAGCTCGACCAAATCGATGGTATTGCTGCCGTCTTTGAAGTGGGCGTATTCGGCTTTTTCATCGGTGAATTCCTTGTAATGGGTATAGGTGATGGAATCGATGACGATATTTTTGGAATCCAAAGACGATTTCGTAGAGGCTTCCTCAACATCTTCCTGCAATTTAAGCAAGTCGCCATCGGTAGTGATGCCACAACCTTGTGAAATGACAATTTCATTGTCAACCACCTTTACCTGAAATCCGCAAACCAACCCCACACCGGAAAGACATACGCGCGTCAATCGATCTTGCTCGTTGAAATATTCAATGAATTCGTTCAACTGGTGGGAGGTAAGTACTTGGTCGTCCACAAAGGAGTTGTACTGAGGGGTGATTTCGAATAACTTGCTTTTCATGACATTCCTTTTTTAAATGATTCCCAGGTTGGTCCTGCCCAGGATAATGTTTTGTTGGTCTTCATCGTTTTCGCAATCATGCAGCCTACCCTGTGGATAAATGGTGTGGAGTGTGCTGATGATTTTATTCAAACGCATCAATTTTTGTTTGTGCTGTTTTTGGCCGTTGTTGGTTTTGGAAAGCAGCCACTCATGGTAGGCTTCCTCCAGTTCCATCATTTCATTTTCTTCACCTTCTTCCATTTCATAACTTTCTGGCCAACCAATCCAGCAAATTTTGGCCATGATGTGCGAAGGCAATTCCTTCTGTATCAAATCTTCCATGAATCGCCTGAAATCGACATTGCTGTAACGCTCGGTCCAGCCGGGCAATACTATGGAAACCCTAAAAGAGTAGGGATCTACTCCTTCGCAGCTTTCACAATTGTCTTCACAAATGGGCAAAAAATAGTCCTTATTCATGGTATCTTGGGTCACATCGGGTCGCAAAAGCAGGTGCTCAATCACGTACATACCCTCATTGGGTTGGAGTTCGTTCATGAATTCCACGACTTCTGCAATAGCTGCTTCGGCATTTGCCTGGGTATTGAAATAGGAAATCCTCCGGGCAATCACATGCCGCTCATCGCTGGCATCGGGATAGTTGGGGTTAGTGAGGTTGAAGTAGAACTTTCCTGAAACGGTTGTCTTGATTTCGTAGTTTTCTGCAAATCGACCATAATTCTTTACATCTAATATTTCCTTGTACAGAGAAGCCAACGAATGGTAGTGTTTGCTTCCGGAGCCCAAAATGGTATTGGAAGCGTCCCTAAACCGGAAGCGGTATTCAATATAACC
>DJVA01000089.1 GCA_002440705.1 Flavobacteriaceae bacterium UBA6268
AGAATACCATCATCATCATGACTAGCAACATGGGCAGCCACATTATTCAGGAAAAGTTTGACACCATGAAGGATTTGGATACCGCCATGGAAGCCGCCAAGGTAGAAGTGCTGGGGTTGCTGAAACAATCCGTGCGACCCGAATTCTTGAACCGTATTGACGACATCATTATGTTTACCCCTTTGACTCAAGAGAATATTAAGCAAATTGTGAGCCTACAATTGAAAGGGGTCACCAAGATGTTGGCCAAGCAACACATTACCTTGGATGCAACTGATGAGGCTATTGACCATCTGGCCAAACACGGTTTTGATCCGCAGTATGGCGCTCGACCCGTAAAAAGAGTGATTCAGAAAGAAGTACTCAACGAACTTTCCAAGGAAATACTTGCTGGAAAGGTTACGACGGACAGTATCATTCTACTGGATAGTTTTAACGACCAACTGGTTTTCAGGAACCAAGAAGATTTAGTCAATCAATAAAAAAAGCCCCGTTTGGGGCTTTTTCTTTTTATAGTTTCGAAATCTTTTTGGTAATGCTTTGTCCCTCTGAGGTAAGGCGTATCAAGTATTGACCCTCCGCTAGGGAACTTAAATCAACCTCCACATTGTGTTGATCTGGGTGAAACAATAACAAGCGTTGTCCCAAAATGGAAAAAACTTCAATAATCGCTATGGGCTGCTTGTTTTCAATCTGCAGGACCGACTTTACAGGAATAGGAGCCAGGACTAAGTTACTGAACTGGTTCTCCGCAACGCCCAAGACTTCCGTAACAGTGATGGCCAACAAGCTGCTTTCACAACCGTCCACGGTTTGACTCACATAGTACGTAGTGCCATCTACCAACGGAGTGGTATCGGGAATGGCATTGGTTCCACCGGCATCACTGTACCAAGTAAGGTTGGAACCTGTCACGTCCAAATCGGCTAAAGTATCGCCTGGGGAAAAATCCTGATTGGACGCCCCAGTCGGAGCAGCCGGAATGGGATTGACGGTGACCACTTCCTCCACGCGGTCGCTGTAACAGTTCTGGCCTGGAGTAACCGTCCAATTATAAAAGAAATAATAGGTCGTGGCATTGGTATCGTTATCATTGATGGTTCCGTTGGTAACGGTTCCTGCCGTACCAATAGGGTAAGGGAACCCGCCAATGGCCAGCTCACGGACCATATCGGGGCTGCTTTCGGCCACAATGTTATAATCGGTCCCTGCGGGAACAAACCAATTCAAATCGACCGTAAACTGGACAGGATTACTTGAATTTCCAGCAGGCGTTGCAATAAATTCATCTTCTAGAATGGTAAGACCGGAATCCTTCAATTGAATGTTTAGAGTTCCTGGGCTGGCATCAGCAATGAAGACATCGACCGAGTTGATGGTCATGTCTACATCTGCATTGAAGGCCAATCCCCACGGACTGGTTACGGAATTCACGGAAGTGTGTTGATTAACACCGTAGGTGACCCTAGCTCCACCGGTAATGGGCACCCCGGTTCCTACATTGTAGGCCTCCGCCCAGAAAGAAGTAGTCGTCGTAAGCGGACCAGTATCAAAAGGGCTTCCACTACCCACCATAGTACCCCCTACTTCGGCATCAAACCAATTAACACCCTCTCCATCGTGGGTTGCAGTTAGGGTAGCAGACTCGCCATCACAAATACTTCCCGGACCGGAAGTACTACTGATAACGGGATCTACACAAGTCCCTTGAGGAGCATTTTCCTGAGCGCAAAGGGAATTTCCCAAAAAACTCGTTAATGCAAGTATGGTGCTTCCGAAAAGCATCGAGTAAAGTTGTTTTTTCATCGTTTAGCATTTAAAGTTCATAGAGCGTTTATTAAATGTACTAATAATCAAGGAATTATTTTCAAAAATTAATATACCATTTGGTATATTTTTGTACATTAGCAGCACTATGTCTATAACCAAAGCCGATATCACCACCAAATACATCATTGAAAAAGCCGCGCCTATTTTCAATAAAAAGGGGTACGCTGCCACTTCCATGGCGGATATTACCAAAGCAACCGGCTTGACGAAGGGTGCCATTTACGGAAACTTCGAAAACAAAGACGCCATTGCGATTGCTGCCTTCAACAAAAGTGTCAACGATTTATTGAAACAGATAGCGCAGCACCAAGAACAAAGCAATTCACCCCTACAAAAACTGTATCTCATTACCGATTTCTACCGAAACTACTACGATTACAGTAAAAACCTTGGGGGTTGCCCTATTTTAAATGTAGGCGTCAATGCACACCAACAACATACCCCCCTGCTCAACAAAGTACAGGAAGTAATTGCGCGTACCCAACGCAATGTGGCCAAATTAGTAACATGGGGGCAGGAAGTTGGGGAAATAAAACCAGAAGTGGATGCCAACAAATTTGCGAGGCAACTCTATACCAAGATACAGGGAGCTGTCTTTATGTGCCATACCATGGACGACCACCAATACCTCGTGGATGCCACCCAGGAAATTGACAGCCTCATTACCCAAGAATTAAAAAGCCAATAACCTAATAAATATACCTATCGGTATCAAAGCGCATGACTGAAAAACCTAAAATACTCGAGAGCAAAGCAACCATTCGCTTTCAACATTGCGATCCTTTTAACCATTTGAATAATTCGGAATACCTCAACTACCTGGTCAATGCCCGGGAAGACCAATTGATCGAACACTACAACATCGACATCTACAAAATGGGCCGTGAGGAAGGCAAAAGTTGGGTGGTAGGAAGCAACCAAATTGCCTACCTCCGCCCCGCCTGGCTTATGGAAGAAGTGGTCATCGAGTCCCAACTATTAGGCTACGATACCTCTAGCTTACAGGTAGAACTGCGCATGTACAACGCCCAAAAGAGCGAACTGAAGGCCTTAATGTGGAGTACGTATGTGCATTTCGACATCCTTGCTCAAAAGCGAACCTTTCACACCGATCATTTCATGGAACTCTTCGCTAGTGTGAAAAACCCCGTTCCGGAAGTATCCTTCGAAGCGCGGGTCGCCGCCTTCAAAAAGGTGAAAAACTAATCGCAATATTCTGCGTACTTTTGTCGCATGAACAAAGGCTTACTCTTGTTAGGCATGCTGCTATTATTTGGCTGCACGCAAAAGCCTCACCCTATTGCGGACAATAGGATGAACGACTACGCCTTGTATGACGAACAGGGCAACTTCCACCGTTTTTCGTATTACAATAACAGCAAAGGCCTTGTATTGTTTGTGCAAGGAAACGGCTGCCCTATAGTACGATTGGCACTTCAGGATTTTAAGGCAGTGAAAGAAGCCTATTCTGAAAAAGGATTTCAGTTCTTTATGGTGAACTCCAACCTCCAGGACCATCGGGAGTCCATCCATCAGGAAACCCTAGATTATGATTTTGGGGTGCCGGTTTTAGACGATTCGGCACAAATACTGGCCCAAGCGCTGAACATCACCATAACTGCCGAAGCCATCGTTCTCCATCCCATAACCCGCGAAATACTGTACCGCGGCCCGCTCAACAATCAATTGGATTATGAGACTTCCCGCCCCGAAGCCACCATCCACTACCTACAAAACGCTTTGGATGCGATCCTGAAGGGATCCATACCGCCTTCCCAGCATGACTTGGTAAAGGGATGTAAGGTAACCCGTTGGACCACTTTAGGCTTTAACAAAGACACCATCACCTACACCAAGGACGTAGCGCCCATCTTGCAACAACATTGTGTTCGTTGTCACCACGATGGCGGAATTGCACCATGGGACATGAGCGACTACCACACCATTACCGGATGGAGCCAAATGATGAAACAAGTACTGATAACCAAACGCATGCCTCCATGGAAAGCCGATCCCTACATCGGAACCTTCAAAAACGATTTTTCCCTTCCCGACAGCAGCCTTAGGAAACTCTACCACTGGATTGAAACCGGTACTCCTTATGGAGCGGGCCCGGACCCTATGGCCAGTCTTCGTTTTGATGACAAGGAATGGAAACGGGGAACGCCCGATACCATCATCATCCTAAACAAAGAGCAAATTCCATCCCAAGGCGTGATTCCTTATCGCTATCAAAAAATTGATTTAAAGCTTCCCAGAGACACCTGGATTGAGGGGCTGGAGATCCAACCAGGCAATGCCAAAGTAATGCACCACATCCTGATAAACAACAAAACACCCGGAAGCCCCATTCCCATTTTAGACCGAAAACCCCGCAAATGGATCGACAACTTTATTGCATTGGGCGGTATGGGAGACCAACCGGTTCGCTATCCTGATAGCACCGGGGTCCTGCTTAAAAAAGACAGCCAACTCATTGTACAGATTCATTATACGCCCACAGGAAAGCCCGAGGAAGACCAAACACGCATTGGGTTGTACTATTCCAAAGCAGTTCCAAAAAAAGTGATGCACTCTTTTGCTACAGCCAACTTGGATTTTACCATTCCCCCTTTTGGCCAAAACATACACCTCATAGCCCGCGATACCCTTACAAAACCCATTAAGCTGCATTACATGGTTCCACACATGCATTACCGGGGAAAAAGCATCCAAGTAAGGGCTTTATTTCCAGACGGGAACACACAGACCCTTGTATCGGTACCAGACTATAACTTCAATTGGCAGCGCTTGTATGTTCCAGAACCTCCCATTGCACTTCCTAAGGGCACCATTGTTGAAGTGGAAGGAATTTATGACAATTCCTATCAAAACCCCTTCAATCCGGATCCCGAAAAGGAATTGCATTACGGAATTCAAAGCACCGACGAAATGCTTATTGGCTTTTTCAATTATACCTTCGATGAAAATTGAAAGGGGTGTAACATTTTTGAATAGGATTCGTCTTATATATGCAATCAATCAAAACCAACACCATGAAAACCAACCAATTAAAATACAAAAGAAGTTACCGTTATAACCACGTACTTGGAATTTACATCCTTGGAGTGACTGTATTTATGACCGTCTACACGACCCTTACCTTAATGGCACATCTATAAACCAAAAGCCCTCCAAAAAAGGAGGGCTTTCTTCTTCATAACAATCCTTCAACAAACAACTTTAACTCTAAAACCTCATAGTCATTTACGTAAGAACCTTATCTTTGGTTTTACCCGAATGTGATTTTTTTTAAAACCCATTGAAAATGCTAAGAGTTATCGTTGGAATTGCCTTGGTAATTGCATGGTCTTCCTGTAAAACAAAGCAAGAAACAGGCAACTTGGAATCCAAAACGGTTTATTACCTTATCCGCCATGCCGAAAAGGACCGCAGCGACCCCACCCAAGAAAATCCCATACTTACCCATCGGGGTAAGGAGCGCGCCCAACTATGGGCCCGTTATTTTGACAGCATCTCTTTGGATACGGTCTTTTCCACCGATTATTGGCGCACCAAACAAACCGCAGGCCCGACGGCCACAAAAAAAGGGCTTCCCATTACTTCCTACTACCCCAAAAAATTAGTGGACGATGAATTCCTCTGGTACACAAAGGGCAACAGGGTGCTCATTGTTGGGCATAGCAATACCACACCCATGTTGGTAAACCAATTGCTGGGCGAAGAACGCTTTCCTGATATGGACGACTCCGATAATAGTTCCCTTTACGTGGTAACGTTTCAAGGGGATGAAAAGCATGTGGAAGTCCGCAAGGTCGATTTGCCCCAGTAAGTCCTGAATTCTTCTTACTTTTGCGCCCTATGGCACAGCAACAACAGGTACAAATCAAAAACCGAAAGGCCCGTTTCGAGTACGAAATCCTGGACCAATACACGGCCGGGATTGTATTGCGTGGTACCGAGATCAAGGCCATTCGCGAAGGAAAAGCTTCCATTGCCGAAAGTTTTTGTGAGTTCGCCAATGGGGAACTGTTTGTCATCAACATGACCATCCAGGAGTACTCCCACGCCTCGCACTTCAGCCATAACCCAAAAACCGAACGCAAATTGCTTTTGAACCGCAGCGAACTGAAAAAGCTCGAGAAAGAGGTCAAGAATTCGGGGCTCACCATAGTCCCCCTGCTGCTCTTTACCAACGATAAGGGCTTGGCCAAGATGACCATTGCCCTCTGCCGCGGAAAGAAACAATACGACAAGCGGGAGACCCTCAAGGAGCGGGATTCCAAACGCAACCTCAGCCGTATCAAAAAAGCGTTCAATAATTAATGGCAGGCAACGTTTTTACGATTTGGAACGTCTTCACAGTAGACCTCAACGTATGAAACCACTTTTTACCCTTTGCGTGCTGTTTTGCCATGTCTTAGCATGGGCACAACTTACAGGAACAGTTACCGACACCCAGGGACACCCCCTACCCTTTGTTAATATTTATGTAGAAGGAACCTACCAAGGTACCACCAGCAACGAGTTGGGCCATTATGCCTTGGACTTGCCCCAAGAGGGTCCCCATACCGTTGTGTTTCAGTTTTTGGGCTACGGCACCGTAAAGCAGCAACTCACCATCGATGCCTTTCCACAGGTATTAAACATAAGCCTTACGGAAACGACTGTAAGCCTGGACGAGGTGGTCATCAATGCGACGGAGGACCCTGCTTATCGCATCATCCGTGCGACCATTGCGCAACGGAAGGCCAACCTAGAGCGGCTATCGGCATTTACAGCCGACTTCTACTCGCGGGGCATCTGGCGTGTGGACAGCGTTCCCAAAAAAGTCCTAGGGCAGGAAGTGGGCGATTTTGATGGGGCATTGGACTCTACCCGTACCGGCATCATCTACCTCTCGGAAACCATTAGCACGATTGCCTACCGCCACCCCAACGACTTCAAGGAGCATATCCTGGCAAGCAAAGTAAGTGGCAATGATAATGGCTTTAGTTTCAACAGTGCACAGGAAGCCAACTTCAGCTTTTATGAAAACACCCTGAACCTCAATACGGCACTGGTATCCCCAATTGCCAATAATGCCCTTAGTTATTACCGCTTCCAACTGGACGGGGTGTTTTACGAGGGCAACAAACTGATCAACAAAATACAGGTCATCCCCAAACGTCCCAACGACCGCGTGTGGCGGGGCACCCTCTACATTGTGGAAGACGATTGGCAGCTCTACGGATTGGAGCTTACCACTACCGGGGCTTCCATACAGGTACCCTTTATCAAGGAATTGGTGTTTACCCAAAACTTTAAATACGATGCTGAGGAAGCCGCCTGGGTGAAGATCTTCCAGTCGGTAGACTTTAGTTTTGGCTTCTTTGGCTTCAACGGGGACGGAAGGTTTGTGGCTGTGTACAGCGGGTACGACTTCCATCCGGCGTTTGATGGTAAGAGTTTTGGAAACGAAGTGCTGTATTTTGAACCGGAGGCCAATAAAAAGGATTCCCTGTATTGGGATGAAAAGCGACCCGTAGCCCTTACCGATGAGGAAACCAACGACTACAGCCGCAAGGACAGCATCCAGACCCTACGAAAGTCGCAAGTGTACCTGGATTCGGTGGATGCCAAGAATAACCGCTTCAAACTACTGAGTCCGCTGTTCGGTTATTCGTATAAAAACAGTTTTCGCCAATGGGAACTCACCTACGAGGCGCCCCTTCCCGGGGTGCAGTTCAATACCGTACAGGGATGGAACGGTGGGGCCGGGCTTACTTTCTTCAAATGGTACGACGACTACCGCTCGCGGTGGTTCTATGCCAACGTGAGTGCCTCGTATGGGATTTCCGAGGACCGCCTGCGGTGGCGGGGTTCCGTGACCAAAAAGTTCAACAATGGAAACGATTTCCAACTCTCGGCTTTTGGGGGCAGTGAGGTGCGGCAGTTCAACAGCGACCAACCTATTACCCCGCTTATCAACAGCATTGCCACCCTCTTTTGGGAGCGCAACTATATGAAGCTTTATGGACTGAATTATGGCGGATTGGCCTGGAGTCAGGAACTCTTCAACGGACTTCGGACTACCCTATCCGTAAGCTACCAGCAACGCCAACCGTTGTTCAATACGACCGACTACGTGATCCTGCCCAGCGACCGGGTGGATTTTAGCAGCAACAACCCATTGGTCCCGACCGATTTTGTGACTCCGGCTTTTCAGCAACACGAATTGGTAAAGACTTTTTTCAGGGCCCAGGTAACCTTCGGGCAAAAGTACATGACCTACCCCGACGGGAAGTTCAACGTTCGGGATGCCAACTACCCCCGATTTACCTTCGAACTGGAAAATGCCCTAGGCGCTTCCGAAACGGGCTACAACTTCACCCAAGTGCGGGCACGCCTGCAGCAGGAAGTGGAAGCGGGAAGTTTGGGGACCTTTCACTACCACTTGAAGGGAGGTACCTTCTTGCATGGGGAGGAAATTGCATTCGTGGATTACCAACATTTCAATGGCAATCAAACCCGTGTGGGCACCAACAGCACCTATACAAATGTGTTCAACCTCCTGCCTTACTATGCGCTAAGTACCAACAAAAGTTATTTGGAGGTCCATGCCGAGCACCATTTTAACGGTTGGGTGTTGAGCAAGATCCCTGGTATCAATCAGTTGGGCTTTAGCTTGGTCGTTGGTGGCCACCTACTGGGCACCGAGGAACGCAACCCCTACAGCGAAGTCTCCTTGGGCCTAGACAACCTGGGTTGGGGCAAATACCGATTGCTCCGTCTGGATTATGTGCGCTCGTTTTATGGCGATCGACAAGACGGAGCGTTTGTGTTTGGGCTGAAGTTTTTGGATTTGTTTGAGTAGTTGGGATTGAAGGTTAAAGATTGTATGGCCCCGCGCTTTCTGGCCCCTTCGCTAAATAGGTTCACCAGACATTTTCTTGACGCTCGTTCCAATTCCGGGCTTGACCCGG
>DJVA01000086.1 GCA_002440705.1 Flavobacteriaceae bacterium UBA6268
TCTGCATGGCCTTTTCCCTGTTTTCCAACTGCGAGCGGGTCTCGCTGTTGTGGATCACGATCCCACTGGGGTGGTGGGTCAATATGGCCTTGGTTTCTACCTTGTTCACGTTCTGGCCCCCCGCACCGCTGCTGCGGGCAAAATCCCATGAGATATCGGCTGGGTTAATGTCTATTTCAATGCTATCGTCGGCCAATGGGTACACATACACGCTCACAAAACTGGTATGGCGCTTGGCGTTGCTGTCAAAAGGGGAGATGCGCACCAAGCGGTGCACGCCGTTCTCACCTTTCAGCCAGCCAAAGGCAAATTCCCCATCTAGCTCCAGGGTTACAGTCTTCACGCCTGCTACATCCCCAGCCTGGAAGTTCAGTTCCTTAATCGTGTAGCCGTGCTTTTCGGCCCACATCAGGTACATGCGCATCAGCATTTCGGCCCAGTCGCAGCTTTCGGTTCCGCCGGCACCTGCGGTAATTTGCAGCACCGCACTTAGGTCGTCGCCTTCACTGCTCAGCATGTTTCTGAACTCTAAGGCTTCTGTGGCATCCAAGGCTTTCTCGAAGGCTTGGTCTACCTGCTCTTGGGTGCCCTCGCCCTCCTTTAGGAACTCATAAAGGACTTCGGACTCTTCGGTCAGGGACACGGCCTTTTCATAATCCAATACCCACTGTTTAAGGGTACGGAGTTGTTTCATAAAGGCTTCGGCTTCTTGGGGGTGGTTCCAGAAATTGGGGTCGAAGGTCTTTTCTTCGTCGTTGGCGATGGTTATTTTCTTTCCATCCACGTCAAAGATACCTCCTTAACGCAACCAGGCGCTCCCTAAGATCTTTCAGTTGATCTATTGTAGTCATAGAATTAATTTCTTTTGCAAAAATAACAGGAAAGTAGGCAAGCCGAAAGACTTTAAAAGTTTTTTTATAGATTTAACCCCCTATAATCTTGGGAGACAAGCTTATGAAAACAATCCTGACCCCAATCCTACTATGCCTTGGACTTACTTTGTGCCAAGCCCAATTCCTTAAAGACAAGAAGAACGTCAAGCATTTTGATGGCTTTTTTACGTTTCATTATGTTGAAGACGAAGGCACCCTCTTTCTGGAAATCCCTCAAGATCGAATCGATCAAGAGTTTCTTTACGTGCATTCCCTGCGCACCGGGCTGGGCTCCAACGACATTGGCCTGGACCGTGGCCAGTTGGGTGGGGGCGAAGTGGTGAAGTTTATCAAAAGTGGGAAGCAGATCCTTTTGATGCAACCCAACCAACAATACCGTGCCGATACCAACAATCCCCTGGAGCGCAAATCTATCGAAGAGGCCTTTGCACAATCGGTGCTCTTTGGATTCACCATAAAGGAAACCGAAGGCGGTACCTACCTCATAGACCTAACGCCCTTTTTAATGGACGACGTCCATCAAATAGCACACAACCTCAAACAAAGCAAACAAGGAACCTACAAATACGAAGCCTCCCGCAGCACCCTTTGGATGGAACGCACCAAGGCATTTCCCAAAAATGTGGAGTTCGAGGCATTGCTCACTTTTGAAGGGGAACCCACCAGTTGGGAACTCCCCAGCGTAGCACCCAATGCACAATCCATTTCGGTCATTCAGCACCTAAGCTTTGTAGCCTTGCCAGAACCTGGGTATGTTCCGCGTCAGTTCGATCCCCGTTGTGGTTCCTATCCCATGACGTATTTGGATTACGCCACTCCGGTGGAAGCTTCCATAACCAAACGCTTCATTACCCGCCATCGCTTGGAAAAAAAGGATCCCACAGCCAAGCTCAGCGAAGCGGTGGAACCCATCATCTATTACTTGGATCCCGGTACCCCCGAGCCCATCCGGTCTGCATTGTTGGAAGGCGCCAGTTGGTGGAACCAGGCGTTTGAGGCCATTGGCTATAAGGATGCCTTTCAGGTAAAAATGCTACCGGAAGAGGCCGACCCCATGGATGTGCGCTACAACGTCATCCAATGGGTGCACCGATCTACCCGCGGATGGAGCTACGGTTCCACCATCACCGACCCCCGTACTGGGGAAATCATCAAAGGGCACGTAAGTTTGGGAAGCTTGCGCATCCGTCAGGACTTCCTCATTGCCCAAGCCCTCATGAACCAACCCTTTGCCGTTAGTGATGAAAACAACGGTCCCATGTTGGAAATGGCCCTGGCGCGTATCCGCCAATTGGCAGCGCATGAAGTGGGCCATACCCTGGGGTTTGCCCATAACTTTGCAGCCAGTACCAACGGTCGTGCTAGTGTAATGGATTACCCACATCCCACCTTAACCCTAAACAATGAGACCATCAATTTTGGAGATGCCTACGATGTGGGCATAGGGGCTTGGGATAAGGTAACGGTTGCTTACAGCTATGCCACTATTTCTGAGGGAGTGGATGAAACCACCTACCTAATGGCACTCTTGGAAGAGGCCTTTGCCAGTGGCCTGCGTTACATAACCGATAGCGACGCACGCCCTACAGGAGGAGCCCACGTTAAAGCACACCTGTGGGACAATGGGGAGGATGCTTCCCGGGAGTTGGATAACATACTGCGTATACGGGAAGTCGCCATGCGTAACTTTTCCGAAGAAAACATCCGCAGTGGAGAACCTTTTTCGGTCTTGGAAGATGTGTTCGTGCCGCTCTATTTCCTGCACCGTTATCAAACCGAAGCAGCCGTGAAGCTAATTGGGGGGATGGACTATGACTATAACTTGAAGGACTATGCAGGGAAAATGCCACAATACCTACCAGAACAGGAACAGATAAGCGCCCTTAATGCAGTTATGAAAACACTGCAATGGAAACAACTGGCCATTCCCCAAAACCAACTGCGTCTTTTTCCACCCAGGGCTTATGGTTTTGAGCGTACCCGCGAATCGTTCAAAAGCAACATGGGGGTTACTTTTGATGCACTTGGGGCAGCTGCTACCGCCAGCGAAATGACGTTGGGCTTGTTACTGCATCCGCAGCGCGCCAATCGATTGGTGCAGCAAAAAGCGCTACAACCCTACAATTTGGGAATGGAAGAGGTTTTGGAGGTACTTACCAGTACGGTGTTTAATTCCAATGCTACTTCCGATTATGAAACCGAAATCCAACATGCTATACAATACCAAACCCTCCAGCAATTGTTTAAGCTCAACCTCAATGAACAGGCATTGCCACAGGTGAAAGGTTATTGCCGCAATGCTATCGATACCATCTACAATCGCTTAAAACGCGACAAGTCGGCTTTTGCCAAAGAACTCATGGTTGAAATTAACCAGTTCAAGGACGACCCCATGGAATTGAAGAACAGTGAGGCTCCCAACATTCCCGATGGAAGTCCCATTGGAAGTTTTCAATGCTTCTATGGGCAACAGTAGGATTTCTTTAGTACTTTAGTGGCCTATTAAACACCTCACCATGAAAACACTTTTTCTATTGATTGGGTTATTGGTAGCCACTTCAGGCTTTGCCCAAAATGATGAAGCCTATGTCAATCAGCTTACCAATCAATTTACCCAAAAGTTGGGTGATAGGGGCATCCACGATTATTTTGTGGCAAAACGTTATTGTTCCGGTACCATTGAAATGTTTAAGATTGCGGGCAAAATGTGTACTTCCAAGGGGACCTATTACGAGGTCTATGTGGTGTGGAATGATAACGGAAAGGATTACATGAAAAAGATCGATAATTGTGGCTTATTCCATTCTCAGGAACTTTCCGATACCAGCCTAACCGATTTTTACAAAAAAGAATGGCCTGCCATTAAGGACGATGAGGTAAAACCCTATGCCTCCGAAAGCTATACCGGCGAACCCGAATTGCGCAAGAAGGTGCAACCCTGCTACAGGGATTTCCAGTTTCAGATGGGTGAGGTATCGACCACGAAAAGTTTCAACTTGTTTGCCATCGGCAACGATTCAGAAGGAAAAAACAGAAACTACACGTTCAACCAAACCCTAAAATTGGTGCAGTTGAATACCCTGATGGACGATGTGTTGTCCAGCCTTGTTTTCAAGAGACAGGAATAATAGCCTCCTTAGCGAATGATCGACCTGCGAAGCGATACGGTAACCAAGCCCACCCAAGGAATGCTCGATGCCATGATGGCTGCACAGGTGGGGGACGATGTGTACAAAGAAGACCCTACTGTAAACACCTTGGAAGAAAAGTTAGCGGCCATGTTTGGTATGGATACGGCCCTCTTCTTTCCCACGGGAAGTATGGCCAACCAGGCTGCGATCAAATTGCACACCCAACCGGGCGAGCAACTCATCTGTCATGAATGGGCCCATGTTTACAATTACGAAGGGGGAGGTGCGTCATTCAACAGCGGGGTGTCCTGCAAATTATTGCCCGGCCCCCATGGCCTTATGACAGCTACAGATGTGGAAGCCGCTATCAATCCGCCCGATTTTTACCACAGTCCGCTTACCACTTTGGTGTGTGTGGAAAATACCACCAATAAAGGGGGAGGGGCCTGTTGGGACATGGAGGTGTTGAAGGAAATCAAAACCGTGTGTAAGCAACACGGGCTTCGCTACCACTTGGATGGAGCCCGCTTGTGGAATGCCATGGTTGCTAAAAAAGATAGCCCTAAGGATTTCGGGGCACTATTCGACACCATATCATTATGCTTCAGCAAAGGGTTGGGAACACCCCTTGGGACGGTTTTGGTAGGAACCCATGAGGCCATGAAAAACGCCATGCGTGTACGCAAGGTATTGGGTGGGGGCATGCGACAAGTGGGCTATATTGCTGCTGCATGCCTGTATGCACTGGATCACCATGTAGATCGTTTGGTGGACGACCACAGTCGGGCACAGGAAATTGGCAATTGCCTGCAGGATATGGATTACATACACCACGTCGAACCCACGCAGACCAACATCGTCATATTTTACCTAAAGCCACACCTTTCCGAAAAACGGTTTATGGAAGACCTCCTTGCTAGAGGTATTCGTTTAAGCAGTATGGGGCAGGGAAAACTCCGCATCGTCACCCATTTGGACTACACACAGGCACAACATCAGGAATTTATTAAGGTGCTTCAAGAATATCGGCCATAAAAAAAGCTCCACGCAGGAGCTTTTTGAGTACCATATCCTTAAATTTATTCCACTTCCGTAACGTCGGCGCCGGGTGCATTTTTCTTAACGGATTCGATTCCGTTGTTCATTCCGCTTTCGGCAGCATACATCTGGCTGCTTCCTACAATTTGCCCGTTGGACGATTTAAGGTTGAAGTGAAATTTGCCATTTTTGGCCGTCTTTTTTTCGTACATGCCGTCGTTACCGGAATTTTTCTTTACCGACTCGATACCGTTCATGGCGGAAGCCTTGGAGGCATACATCTGGCTGGAAAGAATTACTTGGCCATTGGCAGCTTTCAATACGAAGTGGTATTGGTCCCCACTTTTCTTTAATTCAAACATATTCAAGATTTTAGGTGTTAGACTTTTTTCGTTCCATAAATATCGCAAAAAAATATGGTTTTTGAAGCAATTAGCCCACTTTTATTGACTTGCCAATGGCACTATTTAAACAAATCCAGCCCGGGGATGTTGGGCATGCCTTCCTTGGCCACGGCAGCAATCTCGGTCTCGTGCACTTGAGTGGCCTTTTCGATGGCTTTATTGAGCGTAATGATGAGGTAATCTTCCAATTGTTCCTTGTCTTTTAAGAGGCTTTCATCAATCTCAATACTCTTAATGGTTCTATTAGCGGTAAGGGTAACACGCAACAATCCGTCGTTGCTTTTTTCATCCACCAACACCGTATCCAAACGTTTTTTGGTAGCTTCCACTTTTTCTTGGGTTTCCTTGAGTTTCCCCATCATACCCATTAAATCTCCAAACATGGCTTATAAATTTTAATAATTCCCTGCAAATTTACTATTTTGTGCGTTTGTAATAGAATTGTCGAGCCATGAAAAATCCCCTATTTATTTTAACAATAACCGTTATTTTTGCGGCTGCTTGCAATCAAACCCACAAAAAAGATCCTGCAATGGCATTACAACCCCCCAAAGCCGATAAAAAAGAAAAGCATTTGGAAATACATGGCGACGTGCGTGTGGATCCTTATTACTGGCTCAACGAACGTGACAACGAAGAAGTAATCGATTATTTGGAGCGCGAAAACGATTACTACAACCGGATGACCGCTCATACCGAAGGGTTTAAAAAAGCACTTTTTGAGGAGATGAAGTCCCGTATCAAGGAAGACGACGAATCGGTTCCTTATTTCTACAACGGGTATTACTACATTACCCGCTACGAGACTGGAAAGGATTATCCCATTCATGCGCGTAAAAAAGGCTCCTTGGATGCAGACGAAGAAATTATGTTTAACGTAAACGATATGGCCGAGGGCTATGCCTATTACAGTTTGAGGGGCATCAATGTGAGTCCCGATAACAAATGGGTGGCCTATGGCGTGGATACCTTAAGCAGGCGGCAATACACTATTTTTATTAAGAACCTAGAAACCGGTGAGATTCTGAAGGATGAAATCCTCAACACAACGGGTGGTTCTACTTGGGCCAACGATAACAAAACCCTTTTTTACACCCGAAAAGACGAACAGACACTTCGTGCCGATGAGATTTTTAGGCACACGGTAGGCGCCGACCCCGAAAAAGACCACTTGGTCTTCAAAGAAACCGACGAAACATTCGGCACCTATGTGTACAAGACCAAATCGGAAAAATACCTGATCATAGGGAGCTACAGTACCCTTACTTCTGAATTCCAGTTTTTGGATGCCAACAATCCCAATGGAACTTTCAAAATATTTCAGCCTCGTACCCGCGGATTGGAATACAGCATTTATCACTTTGGAAATGAATTTTACATCGTGACCAACAAAGACGATGCGACGAATTTCAAACTCATGAAAACTCCCGAAACCCAAACTGAGATGGACCATTGGGAAGAGGTGATAGGGCATAGGGAAGACGTGCTACTGGAAGAGATCGATATTTTCAAAGATTATTTAGTGGTCAGCGAGCGCAACCAGGGATTGAATAAAATTCGGGTCATGCGCTGGGACGGCTCGGAAGATTATTATTTGCCTTTCGACAATGAGACCTACACGGCCTATACGTCGCAAAACATAGAGTATGATACGCCCATATTGCGTTACAGTTACAATTCGTTGACCACCCCAGCCTCGGTCATCGATTTCCACATGGATACCCGTCAGAAGGAAGTCAAGAAAGAAACGGAGGTGCTGGGAGGAAAATTTGATAAGAATAATTACGAATCCAAACGGGTTTGGGCCACTGCGGAAGATGGTAAGAAAATTCCTATTTCCATGGTGTATCGGAAAGGGGTGAAGCAAAACGGAAAGAACCCCGTATTGCTCTATGGCTATGGCTCGTATGGCGCCACCATCGATCCCTACTTTTCCACCACCCGATTGTCGTTGTTGGACCGCGGTTTTATATTTGCGATTGCCCACGTGAGGGGCAGCCAATATTTGGGTAGGGCCTGGTACGAGGATGGTAAACTGTTGCATAAGAAGAACACCTTTACCGATTTTATAGACGCCTCCAAATTTCTCATTGCAGAAAAATATACAAGTCCCGACCACTTATACGCCATGGGCGGCTCGGCCGGAGGATTGCTGATGGGTGCCGTTGTAAACATGGCCCCTGAACTGTACCATGGTGTGGTGGCCTCGGTCCCTTTTGTAGACGTAGTGACGACCATGTTGGACGATAGCATACCGCTAACCACCGGCGAATATGATGAATGGGGCAACCCCAATGAAAAAGAATATTACTGGTACATCAAATCCTATTCGCCCTACGACAACGTGAAGGACAAGCCCTATCCCAATCTGCTAGTCACCACAGGATTGCACGACTCCCAGGTACAGTATTGGGAACCTGCCAAATGGGTGGCCAAACTGCGCGACATGAAGACCGATGACCACTTACTTTTATTGCAAACCAATATGGATGCTGGACATGGCGGGGCTTCGGGACGATTTGAATCGCTGAAGGAGGTAGCGATGGACTATGCTTTTATACTTGATTTGGAAGGAATTAAAGAGTAATTCAATTTTTTGCCGTACCTTTGTCGCGGTTCTTGTTACGACTAGTGATTGAGGACGGCTAATTAAACGTTTTGTATGAAGAACATTCAAGCTCGAGAGAATGTACTGGAGTTGATTGGGAATACCCCGCTCATCAAATTAAACAACGTTACTGCTGGAATGAAGGGTAGTTTCTACGCCAAAGTGGAAGCATTCAATCCTGGGCACTCGGCCAAAGATCGTATTGCGCTTTACATCATCAATGAAGCGGAACGTAAGGGAATCCTCAGGCCTGGGGATACCATCATCGAAACCACAAGCGGTAATACGGGTTTTAGTATTGCTATGGTAAGTATTTTGAAAGGATACCGCTGTATTTTGGCAGTATCCTCAAAATCCTCTGCCGACAAAATAGACATGCTACGCGCCATGGGTGCCGAAGTGCACGTATGTCCTGCACACGTGCCGGCCGACGACCCACGTTCGTATTACGAAGTGGCCAAACGACTTCATCAAGAAGTGGCTGGCTCTATCTATATCAACCAATACTTCAATCAATTAAATATTGATGCACATTACCACTCCACCGGACCAGAAATCTGGAATCAAACCAATGGACAAATCACCCACTTGGTTGCGTGTAGTGGAACTGGAGGGACCATCAGTGGAACCGCTAAATTCTTAAAAGAACAAAACCCAAACATACAGGTCCTTGGAATAGATGCGTATGGATCTGTGATACAAAAATACCACGAAACCAGGGAATTTGATAAGGAAGAAATCTATCCATACCGAATTGAAGGATTGGGAAAAAACTTGATCCCTTCAGCAACCGATTTCGACACCATCGATCGGTTCATTAAAGTTACCGATGAAGACAGTGCCCACACCACCCGTGAACTTGCCAAGAAAGAAGGACTCTTCGTTGGCTATACCAGTGGCGCTGCCATGCAGGGCATCAAGCAGTTTTCTGAAGAAGGCGTTTTTGATGAAAACAGTGTGGTGGTGGTTATCTTTCCAGACCATGGTTCCCGCTACATGAGTAAGGTGTTCAGTGACGAATGGATGCAACAACAAGGCTTCATGGATACCGAAAAAGAAAGCCAACCAAGCGTTCAATACATCAAGTAAAATATACTCCTATAATTCAGACCGTTGCATGCCGCAACGGTTTTTTTATGTTCATTTCTTTCTAAGCAAAGAATCTTGCTATGATGTTGAAATTAATTACTTTTGCAGGCGAATGTTAAACCATTGTTGTTGATGAGAGATTTATTCGACAAAATCTATAAAGATAAAGGTCCGTTGGGAAAATGGGCTGAACAAGCCGAAGGCTATTTTGTATTCCCCAAACTACAAGGAGAGATTTCCAACCGAATGAAATTCCAAGGTAAGGATGTAATCGTTTGGAGTATTAATGATTATCTAGGGTTGGCCAATCACCCCGAAGTTCGTAAGGCCGATGCTGAAGCAGGAGCCAAATACGGATCGGCTTATCCTATGGGGGCCCGGATGATGAGTGGTCATACCGATTTGCACGAAAGACTTCAACGCGAATTGGCAGCTTTTGTAAACAAGGAAGCCGCCTATCTTTTGAATTTTGGTTACCAAGGAATGGTATCCACCATTGACGCCTTGGTTTCCAAGGATGATGTAATTGTATACGATGTCGATGCCCATGCGTGCATCATAGATGGGGTGCGCTTGCATTTGGGACAGCGCTTTACCTACAAGCACAACGACATGGAAAGCATTGAGAAGAACCTGATTCGTGCCGAAAAAGTAGCCGAAAAGACCGGAGGGGGAATCTTATTGATATCAGAGGGCGTTTTTGGGATGCGTGGTGAGCAAGGCAAGCTGAAGGAAATTGTCGCCTTGAAGAAAAAGTACAACTTCCGTTTGTTTGTGGATGATGCCCACGGTTTTGGCACCCTTGGTAAAACCGGTGCTGGAGCAGGTGAAGAGCAAGGGATCCAGGACGACATCGATGTATACTTTGCCACTTTTGCCAAATCGATGGCCAGTACAGGTGCCTTTATCGCCGCCGATGATGAAATCATCAACTATTTGAAATACAACTTGCGTTCGCAGATGTTCGCCAAATCCTTGCAAATGCAACTGGTGGAAGGGGCGCTGAAACGTCTGGACATGATTCGGACCATGCCCGAATTACGCCAAAAGCTTTGGGACAATGTGAAAGCCCTTCAAGGTGGCTTGCGAAAAAGAGGGTTTGATTTAGGAACCACACAAAGCTGTGTAACACCCGTATACCTTAAAGGAAGTATTCCTGAAGCTATGGCCTTGGTGAAGGACTTGCGTGAAAACCATGGCATATTCTGCTCTATTGTGGTGTATCCAGTAATTCCGAAGGGATTGATCCTACTACGCATGATCCCTACTGCATCGCATACCATGGAAGACATCAACGAAACTTTGGAAGCATTTTCTTCTATCAGGGAGCGATTGGAGAATGGTACCTATAAGCGTTTATCCGCTGCAGTTGCTGCTGCAATGGGCGAATAAATTACATTAAAAATATATTTTAACGAACCACCTGGAAGGGTGGTTTTTTGTTTGGAGTAATTATAGTATTTTTCGGAAGGTACTCCGTTCCTTGTGCTGCACGGGATTGTAATCCTTCCAAAGCTGCTGCACGGCTTTGTTTTCGATCAATTCGGGGTTTGTTTCTACTTCCCGAATGCCTTTTGCTTTAAAGAGTTCCTGCATTTCTTCAAATATGATGGCCGTAACTCCTTTTCCTTGGTATTCGGGATCAATTCCAATAAGGTAGAAGGCCGCCGTATCGTTTTTTCGCTGCGCTTTGATGATGTGGTACCATCCTAAGGGCATGAGCTTCCCATTGGCCTTTTTGAGCGCTTTACTGAAGGAAGGCATTACGACCGAAAATGCTATGAGTTTGCCACTTTGGTCCTGGATACAAGTGATATAGTCGGGTGTTAGGAACCCAAAATACTTTTTTTTGTAGTAATCGATTTGGTATTGCTGAATGGGTACAAACGTTTGAAGGGTATTGTAGGTATTGTTCAACAGGCCAAACATAGCATCTACGTAAGGCAATATTTCCTTTTTGTTTTTGAACCTGATTACGGAAAGCCCGTAACGTTCCTTCACCAATTTGGAGAACTTCCGAACCTTGTCCTTGATTTCCTGAGGGTCTTTGATGCGGTACTCTACCCAAGTGGCTTGTTTTTCAAAGCCCAATTTTTCGAAATGTTCTGCATAGTAGGGGTAATGGTACCAGGTAATCATGGTATTCATTTCGTCGAAGCCCTTGGTTAAGATCCCTGCTTTTTCCATATTGGAAAACCCCACAGGTCCTTCAGCATATTCCAATTGGTGTTCACGCCCAATTTTAAATACTTGGTCCATGAGGGCCTTGGTTACGCCGAGGTCATCAATGGCATCGAACCATCCGAAGCGGACCTTTTTTTTGTGAAGTTCTTCAACTTCTACGTGGTTAATGATTACGGCCACACGTCCAGCAAGCTTACCATCCTTTTTAGCTATAAAATAGTGGGCCGTTGCATTTTGAAAAACCGGGTTTTTTTTGGCGTCTAGGGTCTCTATTTCGTCCTTAATGAGGGGAGGAACCCAAAAAGGGGACTTTTGGTACAATTGAAAAGGAAATTCCACAAACACTTTGAGCTCTTGTGAAGTAGTAACGGGTACAATTTCAATCATACAACAATGTTACTAAATTCCGTCATTACCACCATCATCCTCTGGTGTTAATTCAAACCCATCTTTTCGTTTGCGCTCTTTCTTTTTTTGTTTGAGGGCCTTTTTGTTGGCTTTTTTCTGGTCTTTCTCCGCTCTACGCAATTCGCGCCCTTCCTTACCCTTTTCCTCGAGGAATTCATCTTTGCTGTGCATATCGAGGCGGTAGGCTACCCCCACGCGGGCGTATTGCAACGAAGGCGTATTTTTAAAATTCAACGTACCGGACAAATCTACATGCAAGTCTTCATATAGCAACACTGCAGCACCGGCACGGAAAATATTGTCGGCATAAAAATCACTTTTAAACCCTTGGTTTTCCACGAAAATGGAAAAATAACGGTGGGTGGCATAGGTGAGTGTTACAATGTATCCGTAGGTAGGGTAATCGGTCGTGATGCGGTCTGCAAAGAGGTTGGTTACAAAAACGAGCCCCCCAAGCCAGTTGTTTTGGGTAGAAACCACCACTTTAGGGCTAATGGTCGATTCTTGATACGGAAGAAAAGGATTGTCGGCAAAATCAAAATTAGCTCCTGCATAAACAGAAACGGCTGGGATGAGGTCCCGCCACTGAAATCGATTGTTTTTTTTCCAGCTGTATAGGTTTGGACCTTCAAGTTCCCTTTTGCGATAGGGGTCGTACACCAAATATTTGGCACCTAGGGTATTGCTCTTGAAATTGGAATAAGGATCTTCCTCGGCAGTTCCAACGGTGTAGCTCACTTTATTGCGTTGGAACGAGCCCATAAGGCTAATTTCCAATTCTTCCCTCCAAATTCCATAGCGTACACTATAATCCCAATTAAAGAGCTTGGTTTCGGTGTTCAAAAGGTTGTGTTTCTCTTTTCCCAAGGTAATGCCACTCTCAAACTGAAGTACTTTGGTTCCCACCGAAAAAGCCCCTTGTGATTGCCCAGGTTGGTTGGTATTGATCATTTCGGTGTATTGCGCAGTAAGGGTAACGGGAAGTAAAAAAACAAAGATCAGAAATGGGCGCATGGGTTGCAGGTTTCTTTCAAAGATATAAGAATTTATCATTTATTTAATAGTTGAAAAGCTTCTTTTTACAGCATAATCCGTACTTTTGAAAGCACAATTAGTACCGATAATGCCTTTCTTGAAAACGCTTCTCATACTGCTCTTGGTATATTTTGGACTTCGATTTTTGTTTCGTTTGTCCAAGCCGTATCTCTTCAGGTTTTTGGCAAAAAAAATGACCCAAAAATTTGAGGGTGCTTTTGGAGGGACTGCCTATGGCTATGAAAAAAGTCAGCCTGAAGGCAAAGTAACGGTGGACCAAACCCCACCCAAGCAACGGACTTCAAGTAAAATTGTAGGCGAATACATCGATTTTGAGGAAATTGATTGATGGATTTTATTCAAGCATTTACGGAAGCATCCCAATATTTTTCATAATTTTCCCTTCCAGAAAAAGTTTCCTTTATGCCGGTATCCTTCAAGAAAATCATTCCCCATCTAACCATACTAATACTTTTCGTGGCCATTGCCTTGGCCTATTTCAATCCCGTACTGCAAGGGAAAGTCATTTTTCAGAACGACATCGTGCAATATACGGGAATGGCAAAACAGCAAAACGATTTTCGGAAGACAAAAGGGGAGGAAACCTATTGGACCAATTCGGCATTTGGTGGTATGCCAACCTATCAATTGGGCGCTCAATATCCTCACGATTATGTGAAGAAACTGGATAAGGTATTGCGTTTTTTACCGCGCCCAGCCGATTACCTATTTCTTTATTTCATCGCTATATACATCCTGTTCATGGTGCTGAAAATAGATTACCGTTTGGCATTTGTGGGGGCATTGGCTTTTGGATTTTCCACCTACCTCATTATTATTTTGGGCGTGGGCCATAATGCCAAGGCACATGCCATTGCTTATATGCCACTCGTGCTGGCCGGTATTATTCTTACCTTTCAAGGAAAGTACTGGAAAGGCTTTTTACTTACCACGGTAGCTATGGCACTGGAGCTGGTGGCCAATCACATTCAAATGACCTACTACTTGTTTTTATTGGTGGTGTGCTTGGGAGTGGCCTACTTGGTAGATGCCTTTCGGAAAAAGCAACTGCCTCATTATTTCAAAGCAGTGGGAATTATGGCCTTGGCTGTAGTTTTGGCTTTAGGGCTTAATGCAACCAACCTCTTGGCGACACAGGAATATGCTGCTACCTCTACCCGTGGGAAGAGCGAACTCACCATCAATCCGGATGGTACCCCTAAATCGGCTGCAGCAGGCTTGGATTATGGTTATATTACTGAATACAGCTACGGCCGCTTGGAAAGTTTCAATCTCTTGATTCCACGTTTTATGGGTGGAGGTACCGCGGAACCCTTTCCCGAAAAATCAGAAACCGTTAACGAATTATTGAAATCGGACATTCCCCCTAACGATGCCAATCAAATTTTAAATTTGATACCAATGTATTGGGGCAAACAGCCCATCGTGGCAGCCCCTGCCTATATTGGGGCCGTTGTTATCTTTCTAGCTGTTTTGGCTTTGTTCCTTATAAGGGGACGACTTAAATGGTGGGCCGTTGCCGGTTTATTGATGAGTCTGTTACTTTCATGGGGCGATAATTTTCCTGCATTGACCAAGTTCTTTATCAATTACGTCCCGTTGTACAATAAGTTCCGGGCGGTTTCTTCCATGCAGGTTTTGCTGGAATTGGTGGTACCTATTTTGGCCGTAGTAGGCTTGCATCAGTTCTTCAGCGGTTTCAAAGCAGATGACGAAAAGAAACGAGCACTTTTGTACAGTACTGCCATTGTGGGCGGAATCACTTTCTTGTTCTTGGTTGGAAAATCATTGCTGTTGTCCTTTGCAGGACCCGATGATAACAAACTCATCGACTATTTTGGGATGCAGTTTGTAGATGCTGTACGGGAAGATCGGGCCTACCTCTTTACGATGGATGCCATTAGATCCTTGGTTTTTATCATCTTGGCGGCGGGTACACTTTGGCTATTGCTGACCAAAAAGCTTAAGGAGTATTGGGTGTTGTCGATTTTGGCGTTGCTGCTGGTCGTAGATTTGGTTGGGGTGGATCTACGCTACGTTAATGGAGATAATTTCGTGAATGCACGCATCATGGAGCGCCCTTTTCAAGCTACCGAAGCCGATGCGCAAATATTGAAAGACGATGGGTATTTTAGGGTTTATGATGCTACCACCAATCCCTTCAGTAGTGGAAAAGCCAGTTATTTTTTCAACGCAGTAGGCGGTTATCATGCGGCTAAGCCCGGTAGAATGCAAGACTTATATAATTTTTATTTGGACGATGGTCATATCGAAATCTTAAACATGCTCAATGTAAAATACATTCTGGCCAGTGACAAGGACGGAAATGTTTTTGCGCAGAAAAACCCCTATGCCAATGGTCCTGCTTGGTTTGTGGAAAGTGTACTGCCTGCTAATGATGCCAACGAGGAAATCCTATTATTGGATAGTTTGGATACCCGAAAAACAGCGGTGGTGAATCGGGCTTTTTTGGATCAGATTCCGTCAAAAAATATTGCGAGGGATTCATTGGCCACGATCGACAATACCATTCACGAACCCAATCGGTTGGTTTATGAAACTTCCACTTCGACACAGCAGTTGGCCGTTTTTTCTGAACTCTATTATCCCAAGGGTTGGAACGTTTCTATTGACGGTAAAGAAGCATCCTTTTTCAGGGTCGATTATGTATTAAGGGCCTTAGTGGTCCCAGCAGGGGTACATACCATTGAGTTCCGGTTTGAACCTGAAGTAATCTCGAAAGGCAGTACCTATACCATCATCAGTGCCCTACTTTTGTTATTGGTATTGGTAGGAGGATGGCTGCTTCCCAAATTCAAGGCTGGTTCAACAAAACCCCAGTAAGATGAAGAAGGTACTGGTAATCAGCTATTACTGGCCTCCCGCTGGAGGCCCTGGGGTACAACGTTGGTTGAAATTTGTTTCCTATTTTAGGGATTTTGGCATCGAACCCATACTTTACGCCCCGCAAAACCCCCATTATCCCATTGTGGACGAAACCTTGGAATCTGAAGTTCCCGAAGGATTGGAAATTATCCGAAAACCCATCAAGGAACCCTATAAATATGCCCAGCTGTTTTTTCGAAAGAAAACCAACACCATCAGTAGTGGCATTATTGACGAAAAGGATCCTTCATTCTTAGAAAAGCTGATGTTATATGCCCGTGGCAACCTGTTTATACCAGATGCTAGGGTAGGATGGGTAAAACCCTCGGTAAGCTTTCTTACATATTATCTAAAACATCATCCCGAAATCAAAACGGTCATCACTACGGGACCGCCCCACAGCTTGCACCTCATTGGCATGCGGTTGAAAAAGGTATTGAACATTCGTTGGATTGCCGATTTTCGTGATCCTTGGACGCACATCCATTATCATAAATCCTTGCGGTTGAGTAAAAAGGCTCAGTTGAAGCACGAGCGTTTGGAGCAAAAAGTCTTACAAAGGGCCGATAGTGTGGTGGTCACTAGCCCCAGTACCCAAGCGGACTTCCAAAAAATTACCGAAAAACCCGTAGTGCTTATTACCAATGGGTTCGACCAGAGCAAGGCAAAGACTTCCAATTTGGATGAAGCATTCAGTTTGGTGCATGTAGGCTCCTTCCTCAGCAATCGCAATCCAGTATTCCTATGGAAAGTTTTGTCTGAACTCACTGCCGAAAATGTACAATTTAAGCAGGATTTGGAAATCAAGTTGGTTGGATTGGTGTCCAAAGAAGTGAAACAGAGTTTGGAAACCTTTGGATTGTTAGCGCATGCTACCTTCCCTGGCTATGTGAGCCATATAGAAGCGGAACTGTTTCAATACCAAGCACAGTTGTTGTTGCTGGTAGAAATGAACCGACCCGAAACCAAGGCCATCCTTCCCGGAAAATTATTTGAATATTTGCGCTCCAGACGCCCCATTTTGGCCATCGGTCCACAGGGCAGCGATATGGAAAGCATCCTTAAGAAAACACAGGCGGGGCATTTTTACGAATATGGCAACTCCCAAGCAGTAAAGGACCTCTTGCTTCAATATTACCATCAGTACCAGCAAACGGGCATCGCCACTGTATCAGGAGAAATAGAAGCCTATAGCAGGAAGGCGGTGACCCAGCAAATGGCTGAACTCATTAAATCATTATAAGACAAAACCCTGCTTCAGCTGAATGCCTCCACAGGGTTTTCACTAACCAACCAAAAAAATCTTATCCGCGACCTCTTTTCTGAACCGTGCTTCTGGAACTATTGGAAGTACTTTTGCTACGGTTGGTATTGGATCGCTTGTTTACTTGTGTGCTTGCCTTCGTCGAATTCCCTCTTTGGGAACGCGTATTGGAAGCAGACGGTTTTACCTCGCTTGATTTGCTACGGGAAGCACTGGGCCTGCCTTTGGTCGTAGCTCCATTGTTTCCACTGGGGCGGGTACTACCTACCACGGGCTTCCCCTTTGAGGTATTAGTGTTACTTGCCCCAGGACGACTGTTACTCACCACGGGCTTGCCTTTAGCAGTATTACCACGGTCAACCACAGGGCGGGTATTGGTGGTTACAGGGCGACCTTTGGAAGTACTCGTTTCGCTAGACGGACGGGTATTCACTACCTTATCACCACGATTGCCTACGCTTGGGCGCGTGTTGATTTTGTTTTCGCGGTTTCCAACTTCATTGTAGGCCACTGCCGTATTCCTTCGGTTAGGGTTGTAATCGCGGTTCACGGCTTTTCTTCCGTCTTTGTAATGCACATAGCTACCGGGGCGGTAAAAGTCCCTGCGGCAATTGGTGTAGTATTGGTATCCACGGTTGTAATGTACCCTGTGGTAGGCAAAGCTGTATCGTACAGGGGTATAATACCTACGGTATGGATAGTCATAGACCACACAATGCGTATAAAGCGGTCTTGCATAATATACATGCCATGGACGGTAGACATAGGTTCTGTAGTAAGGACTAATGTACCCAGTGCAGTGGGAGTAGTACCCGTACGAATTATAGAAGATGTGCAAGCCACCCACCCATACGATGCGGTGGTTGGTATAACGGATTTCTACATTACCGGCTTGGATGATGCGTCCAAACTCGTCGTAATAAATAGGAACATCCTCTACTTGGATTACAGCACCGTAGTCGTCGTACTGCACGTAAGCATCGTAATTGTAACCGGAGTTGTAAGAGACGCTTACCCCAGGGGTATTGATGTTGATGTTTACTTGACTTCCGTTGTGACCTCCCACATAGACAAAGTCGAATTGTCCATCGGGGAATACGGAAAACTCTACGCCACCTTCCACGAAGATGTACGAATTACCATTGTAGTAATTGCCGTAGGAAGCGGCAGCTTCACTGGCAGCGTTCATGGAGAAGGCCGACAAGAAGAGTCCGAATACGAGTGCTGTTACTGTTTTCATAATGTTCTGATTTTAGGGTTGTACTTGCGTTGATGGTTTGTTCGCTGTGTACCCATAGAAGTTACCAACGACCGTGCCAAAAATTGAAAGGCCTCATTTTACTGGGGATTTGGAGGGTACTCATCGGAAAAGAAAAACCCGCCATCCAAGAAGTGGACGACGGGTCTTTCAAAAAACTAACCAACCAAAAAACTATGTATGATTCTTTAAATCATTCGTAAGAACGTCTTGCAAAGTGCAAGTACTGTATGAAAAACAAACAGCGTGCCAAAAAATAAAAAGCGGTGCTAAAGTTTTTTTAAAAAAGTGTAGGGAACTGGAATTTGCTGCAAAAAAAAGACTTAGATTTTCTCCTTCAAATACTGCGCAGTAAATGAGGATTTATGAATTGCAACTTGCTCTGGGGTACCTTCGGCGACGATTTCCCCGCCGTTTTCACCGCCCTCGGGGCCCAAGTCGATGAGGTAGTCGGCGCATTTGATGAGGTCCATGTTGTGCTCCACCACAATCACGGTATGGCCTTTGTCCAGTAATGCGTAGAAAGAGGCCAATAACTTTTGAATGTCGTGGAAATGCAAGCCTGTAGTGGGTTCGTCGAAAATGAATAAGGCCTTGTCCTTGGTATCGCCTTTCAACAGGAAGGAAGCCAACTTGATGCGTTGTGCTTCCCCGCCCGAAAGGGTCGAGGAGCTTTGTCCCAATTGCACGTAGCCCAAGCCCACATCCTGCAAGGGTTGCAGCTTGTTGCCTATTTTGGTCTCTCCGTGCTGGTTGAAGAATGCTACGGCATCGTCTACGGTCATACTCAGGATGTCGTGGATGTTTTTATTTTGAAACTGTACTTCCAGCACCTCTTTTTTGAAGCGCTTGCCACCACAAGTATCACACTCCAAATGTACGTCGGCCATAAACTGCATCTCTATGGTTACTTCGCCTTCACCCTTACAGGTTTCGCAGCGGCCCCCATCCACGTTGAAGCTGAAATGCTTAGCCTGATAGCCTCGGATGTCACTTAATTTTTGGGAAGCATAGAGGTTGCGAATGTCATCGTAGGCCTTGATGTAGGTCACAGGGTTGGACCTGCTGGAACGCCCAATGGGGTTTTGGTCGATGAACTCCACGGTCTTGATGCTGCTGAAATTCCCTTTCAGTTCGGTGAACTGTCCTGGCTTTTCGCCATAGCCCCCAATTTGCCGCAGGAGGGCAGGGTACAGGATTTTCTTCACCAAAGTACTCTTGCCGCTGCCCGAGACCCCGGTAACGGCCGTAAATACCCCCAATTGGAAGGTGGCATCGATGTTTTTTAGGTTGTTATGGCGCGCCCCCACCACTTGGATGCTTTGCTTCGAACTGCGTCGTTTTTTGGGGACCTCAATTTGAAGGGTGCCATTCAGGTATTGAGCGGTCAACGAATTGCTCTGTAGGATTTCGTCATAGGAGCCTTCGGCCACCACTTCGCCCCCAAAGGTGCCTGCTTCAGGCCCAATGTCGATGATGGCATCGGCCGCCTTCATGATTTCTTCATCGTGTTCCACCACAATTACTGTATTGCCCAAATCGCGCAACGATTTCAGCACCTCGATCAACCGTTCGGTGTCCTTGGGATGCAGGCCGATGCTGGGTTCGTCCAAAATGTACATGGAGCCTACCAAGCTGCTGCCCAGGGAAGTGGCCAGGTTGATGCGCTGCGATTCTCCCCCCGAGAGGGTATTGCTCTTGCGGTTCAGGGTGAGGTACCCCAATCCTACGTCCTGCAGGAAGCGCAAGCGGTTGTTGATTTCCAACAACAGGCGCTTGGAGACTTTTTGGTCGTATTCGTTCAGTTCCAGGTTCTGGAAGAACTGTGCCAAGCGGTAGAGTGGCTGCTCTACCAATTCCTGTAAGGCTTTGCCGCCCACTTTTACGTATTCCGCTTCGGGGCGCAGGCGCTTGCCTTTACAGGTGGTGCAGCGGGTTTTTCCGCGGTAGCGGGATAGCATCACCCGGTTCTGTATTTTGTAGCTTTTGGCTTCCAACTCGGCAAAGAAAGCGTCCAAGCCTTGAAAGTGTTCGTTGCCGGTCCAGACCAACTTCTTTTGTTCATCGCTGAGTTGGTACCAAGGCTTGTGAATGGGGAAGTCAAATTTATAGGCATTGTTCACCAAGAGGTCGCGGTAATAGCTCATGCTTTCCCCGCGCCAAGGGAACACCGCATTTTCGTAAATGGACAGCCCCGTATTGGGAATCACCAAGTCCTCGTCGATCCCAATGACGTCCCCATAGCCTTCGCATTCGGGACAGGCTCCGTAGGGATTGTTGAAACTGAACAAGTGCACGTTGGGCTCAAGGAAGGTCATGCCATCGGCCTCAAAGCGGTTGTTGAATTCCTTGATGTGGCCCGTGCCCAGGTTTTCGAGGTAGAGCTCCCCTTTGCCTTCAAAAAAGGCGATGCCCACCGCATCGGCCAAACGGTTCAGGAAGTCCTCGTCGTTTTTGGTAATGACCCGATCCACGACCAATTGAATGTCTTTCGGAAAATTCTTGCCTTTCAGTTCGTCCAAGCGGATGACCTCTCCAGCCATCTTTACACGGGCGTAGCCCTGTTGGGCCAAGGCCTTGAGTTTGTTTTCCATGCTGCGGCCCTCTTCCAGGTGGATGGGCGACAGGAGCAGGAGTTTTTCACCTTCGGGAAAGGTTTTGATGTAATCCACCACGTCGCTCACCGTGTCTTTTTTGACCTCCGTCCCGGAAATAGGGGAATAGGTACGTCCCACACGGGTGTAGAGTAGCTTCAGGTAGTCGTAGATTTCGGTAGAAGTGCCCACCGTAGAGCGCGGATTGGTGGCGTTTACTTTCTGTTCGATGGCGATGGCCGGGGCAATGCCCTTGATGGCATCGACCTTGGGTTTGTCCAAGCGGCCCAAAAACTGGCGGGCATAGGACGAAAGGCTCTCTACGTAGCGGCGTTGTCCTTCGGCATACAAGGTGTCGAACGCCAAACTGGATTTCCCGCTGCCCGAAAGGCCCGTAATGACCACCAACTTGTTACGGGGGATGGCCACGGAGATGTTTTTTAGGTTGTGGAGCTTGGCTCCTTGGATCCAAATATTTTTCTTGGTATCGACAGCGGTTTCGGGCACTGAAATGAGGTTTTTGAAATGTGGCAAAGATACCATTTTTGAAGGAGAATTTTGGGGAAAGGGAAAGGGAATTTTTAGTCTTATACCCTCTGTTACTACGTACCAAAATTCTTCCAGCGTGCTATCGCCTTCGTTCTAAGTAACAACCTCATGAAAAGTGAATAAAAAACAGATGATTATTGAATAAAGCTTGCATGGGACCTATACGCCTCATACATGGGACATACATGCCTCATACATGGGACATACATGCCTCATACATGGGACATACCCGACTGATGCCTGGGAGGAAGGGGGTGGGGTTTTGGCTTGACACGGAATCCATTATGAATGTTTTTTTTGTGTTCTTTTTTGCATTGCCGGAATTGGTTCCTCAACTTTCTTTTATAGGCCTAAAAGAAAGTTGCAAAGAAAAGGACCTCTTTTCACTTTCTTGAGGCATTTTTGCTGCGCAAAACCGGCTTGCCAACTCCGCGTCGCTACGCTCCTGAATCTCGGAGCTTGGCTGCCCCCTATGCTGCAAGAAAGTGTTTCGGGCTACGCCCGAATAAACAATGGCAATAAATAATAATAGAAAATGTCACCCTGAACTCAGCCTGCCCCGAGCCTGACGAGGGGTCGAAGCATCCCTTAAACATAGCCCGTGCGGTAGGACAGACTGGGCTTTTTTGTTCTGTTCTTTTTTGCATTGCCCAAAAAAGAACCAAAAAACGCTAGCGCTGCACCTTCTTCTTCACCCGCTAGGGCCTTGCCTCGCAAGAAACGGAAACTCGCCCCTTGGGCTCAGACATCCATTTCTTGTCCTCTCGGCTTTGGCCAGCGGGGGCCCGAAGTCGAAGCTGAGGCGCAATTTCTCGGGCTACGCCCGAATAAATAATAGCAATAAATAATAATAGAAAATGTCACCCTGAGCTTGTGGAAGGGTTTCTCTAAAGTACTTACGAATGTAAAACCGATCAATAAAGTCGGTTTGTACGTAAACACTGATTTTCATGCCTTCCCTTGCTGAAGGTATGCTGAAGGTATGCTGAAGGTATGGAGAAGGTATGGAGAAGCCATGCTGATGCCCCCTTGAAGCCCAATAGGGGTTGTTGTCCTTTCAAAATAGGATGGGTAAGTGGGTGGAATAGGGCATGAAACCTAGCCTGACCGCCACTGGGCGATTCGTTAATTTTCGGAAAAAACGCACATTTTTTTGCAATTCAGAAATTTTTGTTGTTATATTTACGCTCATCAACACACAAAACGTTGCCTATAGCATACCACTACTTTTAAATAAACAAGATCACTGAACAACCAAAAACCAAAAGTTGTTTATTTATTAAAAGTATGGATATGAATCAAAGCACAAGCTGTGATGCGCTTCTGGTAAGCGATTACATGAATGGTAACGAGACTGCACTGTGTGAACTCATCACAAGACATAAAGACAAGGTGTACCGTTTCATCTATTCCAAGGTGTACGATCGCGATGTGGCGGAGGACATTTTTCAGGATACGTTCATCAAAGTGATCAAAACCCTCAAGCGGGGCGCCTACAACGAAGAAGGAAAATTTTTACCTTGGGTGATGCGCATTGCCCATAATTTAGTCATCGATCATTTCCGCAGGAACAATCGCATGCCCAAATTCGAAAATAAAGACGATTTCAATATTTTTTCGGTGCTGAGCGACGGCTCCCTCAATGCGGAAAAAGCGATCATCAAGGACCAAGTGGAAACCGATGTGCGACGCCTTATCGAGGAGCTTCCCGAAGACCAGAAAGAGGTGCTCATCATGCGTATTTACAAGGAAATGAGCTTTAAGGAAATCAGCGAGCAAACCGGGGTAAGTATCAACACGGCACTGGGCCGGATGCGTTATGCGCTCATCAATTTGAGGAAAGTTATTGACAAACACAATATTATATTGACCAATTGAACAATAAAGTACAAAAGCCTGCGTTGTAGTATCACAATTAACCTCAAAACAACGCTCTATGGCAAACTTGTACTCTGAACCCTCACGTGCGGAACGCGTGAGTAAAAACCTAGTTCCGAAAGAGGAGACCATTAAGTTTCTTCTGGATTACTCGAAGGCTTTAAGTGTTATAGATTACCATAATTTGAAGTTTGAAGCACTTCTAAACTAAACTTTGGAAGAACCCCGGATCCCGATTGTTTCCGGGGTTTTTTTTATCTTTTTTGCACCTTTACTCCCCTTATCATGAAAACCTTTTTCAGGGTCTTGCTTTTATTCTTTGTGCTGACTTCCGGTGCTTTTTCCTCCTGTAAGCACGTTGGGGAGGGCGACTCCATGGGCGATGATGCCGAGTTCTACGGCCACGAAAATGGGGAAGGTGATGACCACCCCAGCGAAGCCCCACAAAAGGAAAGTTATGCATTAGGGACCGTGGTCTTTAAAGCGGAAGGTACCACCTATACGATTCACGAATTTGCCTTGGATTCTACCACCGTGCTTGCCTGGAACACCCCCAAAGTGGATAACCCCGGAGTGGTAGCCGTGTTGCAATCGGCGGATCTTGGCAATCGCATCACCATCCGACTCAA